>PMBX01000175.1:9413-65473 GCA_003153915.1 Phycisphaerales bacterium | reverse complement strand
CAGCCCGCCGAAAGTGGTCTACCGTCAGGACCTTACCCACCTGGGTTGGCCTCTCCAGGAGGACATCCTGACGCGGCTGCGTTCGGGAGGCAGTCTCGACGATATTGTCGTCTCAACCGGTAGCGTCTCCACGAGTTATAGATAATGCTGACATCGCGAAAAAAGACATTGGGATTGTCGTTCACGCGAGCGGCGATCGTCGCCGCCGAGGTTGTCTCAACACATGGGCGACATCGCCTGGTCCGCGCCGGGCGGCTGGCCCTCACGCCGCAACTCGATTTGAGCGACCCCAATGCTCTTGGTGGGGCGCTCCGCCATATGCTCCGCGCCAAGGGCTTTTCGGCCTCGCGATGCGTCATCGGGCTGGAAGCAGCGCACTTGTTGGCCAGGGACAAACGGTTGCCCTCCGTGGCGGCAGGTTCGTTGGCGGATATCCTTGGCATTGCCATCGAGCAGGACTTTGCCTCCGACAACCAGGAACTGGCCTTCGATTACATTCCTGCCGGCGACGGAACCGGGGCCTTGATCGTGGCGGCCCCGCGGCGGGTGATGGACCAGGTTGTGGCGGTGGCGGACAACGCTGGGCTGACCGTCGAGGCGGTCACGTCGTCGTCGGTCGCCATGGCGGCGAGTGTGGCCGCGCCGGCGGACAAAAGAATGCGATTGACGTTGATCCTGGCCGACGGTGCCGCCGAACTGGCGGCCCAGACCGGCGACAGGATTATCCTGGTGCGCCGTCTGGCGGTGGACACGGGCACCGACGATGATCGGGATGCCCAAGGACGGCAACGGTTTCTCGGCGAGTTGGAGAGCGAACTCCACCGCTTGCTATTAACCGCCGTTGCGGAGGCCCCGGTGGAAACGACGGAGCTTCTGGTCTGGGACGCCCTGGGGTTGGAGGCGGCGATGCTGAGGCAGGTTGCCCAGCGCCTGGGGCTTTCCATCCGCATGGCTCGATTCCCCGGCGACATGGAAGGATTCGATGAATCGTTGTCAGGGTTGGCCGCGACGGAGTTTTCCGCAGCCGCCCTGGCTGTCGCGGGCGCTGGCAAAAAAACTCCGGTATTGGATTTCCTTCACTCCCGCCTGTCGCCGCGCCAGGGCCGCAGGTTTGGCAGATTAAGCGTCTTGATCGCCGTCGCGGCCATTGTCATGCTCGCCGTGGGGGTATCCCTGTTTTTGGACTGGCGGTCCAGCCAGCAAGAGATTGACCAGTTGCGGAGCCGCCTGGCGGACCTGGGGCCTTCGGTTCAGCAGGCCAAGGAACTGGCTGACAAGGCTTCCCTGGCTCGCGGCTGGTTTGACCGGCGGCCGAGGTTCCTGGATTGCCTGCGGGAAACCACCCTGGCATTTCCCGAAGAGGGCAGAATTTGGGCCACCAGCCTGGTGGTCCGCGAGGACATGCGGATGGTGCTGTCAGGTAAGTCGCTCGGCGAGGAGACCGTGTTGAATCTCCTGGATCGTCTCAAGTCCAATCCCGCCCTGGCGGAGGTCAAGCCTCTTTATATCCGCAAGGTAGCGGCCAGTTCACAAGAGGTTTCCTTCGCCATCAGTTTCCGGTTTACCGTATCGGGTGCGACATGATTCTCTCGAAACGTGAACGAGTAATCATTTTTGCCGCCGCCGCAGTGGCAGTGGCACTGGCGATAGACCGCTTCGCCCTCAACCCGTTGCTGGCGGGCTGGTCCCAGACCGACGCCCATAAGAAATCCCTGGTGGCGGAGATGAACCGTGCCAGGGCAACCCTGAAACTCAGCCAGGAACTGAAACCCCGCTGGCAGGCGATGATGAAGGCGGGCATCAAAGGCGAGCCTTCCGGGGCCGAGAGTCAAATCCTTCACGCCATCCGCGACTGGGCGGAGCAGTCGGGCGTGAACCTTTCGCTGCTGAAGCCCGACCGCCAGACCGACAAGACACTCTTGCCGGAAATCGACTTCCAGGCAAGCGGCAGCGGTTCGATGCAGTCCGTCGCCGGGCTGCTGTGGCGCATGGAGAACGCCGAGATACCGATTCGAATCACCGAACTCCAGCTTACCTCTCGCAAGGAAGGCAGCGACGACCTGTCTTTCCAGTTGCGTCTGTCAACCGTGTACCTGGCCGGTGGGACGCCGACGAGTCAGACCGCCAATGCCTCTAGGCCCACGGGAGATAAACCATGAGACGCCACGCATGGGCAATGGGGTGGATTTTGTCAGTGGTGGCCGTCGTGGCCGCCGCCGTCGGGGGTTCCGCCACGCAGCCGGCCGGCGATCGCGGCGTGGCCTGGGAACGGTATCGCATGTTGATAACGCGGAACATTTTCCTTCAGGACCGCCGGCGAGCACGTGAGACTCGTCCCGCGTCCACACGACCGTCGGTTCGTAGCGAGGAGAACGGCCTGGTGCTTACGGGCGTGGGACAGATCGGACCGGACAGGACGGCTTTTTTTGAGGACCTTGGCACGGGCCAGACGAAGCGAGTTTCCACCGGCCAGGCGCTGTACAAGGGAAAGGTCGTCATGGTGACGCTGGAGGGCGTGGAGTATGAGCAGGATGGTGCTGTCCACCGTATCGCCATCGGCCAGGACCTCTCCGGAGCGGCTGCGGTGCTGAGCGGTCCCGGCGCCACTACTCGTCCGGGGGATGGTTCCGCCGCCGGTGGAGCAACAAGCGGGGCAAATGCAGACCCCGTGTTGGAACGGTTGCGGCAACGACGCGCACAGGAAATGAGATAATGATCGCTATAGCTTTATCGGAGTATCAAATGTTCGTCCGACAAGCACAATTCCCTCGACGTAAGACCATGCGGCTTGGTTGCGCCGCAATCGCGATGGCTTTGCTGATCTGGTTGATTCTTGGCGTCGGTCCCGCCGTCGCGCAGGAGGCGCAAAGCCAACCGGCGTCCCAGGCGGCGCCTCTGGTGGCTACCACTGCCCCGACNNACATCGTCGGGGCTGATGATCGTGGAGGAGGCCCACCTGGACGGGCGTGTGACGGTGATGAGCCTCCAGCCGGTCAGCGTGAACGAGGCCGTCGCGCTGGTGGACACGGTGCTGCGCCCCAAGGGCCTGGCGGCCATCCGAAGCGGGCGGGTTCTGCGGATCGTCACCACTGATGCGGCCAAGAAGGACCTCATCCCCGTCCAAATGGGCAACGATCCCGATGCCATCGCCACTGGCGATAGAATGGTGACGCAGATCATCCCGATCCGCTACGCCGATGCCACTCGCCTGCGGACCGACCTGGCCTCGCTGATTCCCGCCACGGCCGACGTTACGTCCAACGTCTCCAGCAACACGCTGATTATCACCAGCACGGAGGCGACGGTTCGGCGCATCGTCGAGATCATCCGCGCCATCGACGTGCACATGTCGGAGGTCTCGCAGGTGAAGGTCTTCCAGCTCAAGTACGCCAACGCCGCCGGCGCGGCGAGGCTTATCACGGACATCTTCCGCCAGGACCAGTCCACCGCTCAACAGCCTACCATGCCCTTCGGCGGCGGCGGGGGGTTCCGCCGGTTCCTGATGGGTGGCGGAGCTCCCGGCGCCACTACCGGAGGAACCTCGGGGCAGCCGGGCACGAAGGTCACAGCCTCTGCGGACGACCGCACCAACACGCTGGTGGTCAGCGCCTCCCCGGACGTCCTGCGGGTTATCGAGGACATGGTCAAGGAGTTGGACTCCAACCCGGCAGAGGAGCAGGCGTTCTTTGTCTATCGCCTTCGCAACGGCCAGTCCGCCAATCTTGAATCGGTGCTGAACAATATGTTCGGTTGGACAGGCTCCTCCGGTGGCGGCACCACGTCGCGGCAGAACCAATCATCCATGGTCAGCCCGTTTGGAAGCGGCGTATTAGGAGGCGGCAACCAGGCCGGCGGCCGGGGCCTGGGAGCGGCCCAGAGCGGTTCGTCCATCCGGACCCGGTCGGCCAGTTCCGGTGGAACCCGCGCCAGGACCACCGCCGGCGGAACCGCCGGGGCGGTCGGAGACCTGGCGGGGCAGGTCTATATCGTCGCCGACGAGGACACCAACTCGCTGCTGGTGACCACCGCGACGAAGAATTTCGACCGTGTCAAATCCGTCATCGCGGAACTGGACCAGGCCGTCCCCCAGGTGCTCATCAAGGTTCTGATCGCCGAAGTGACACACGACGATTCTTTGGACCTGGGCGTGGAGATGTCGGAATTCAATCTGCGGGCGTCGGGCAAGGGGTATAAGGCGGGCACGGACTTCGGCGTCGCTGCCGCCCAAGGCGGATTCCTCTTCACGCTCGACGAGAAGAACGTCACAGCCGCCATACACGCGCTGGCCAAGACGTCCCAATTGGATGTCTTGTCCCGCCCGTACATACTGACGGCGGACAATCAGCAGGCTTCCATCATGATCGGCCAGGAGGTGCCTTTCGTCACCAACACCCGCACGACGGATACCGGCCAGACCATTAACACGATCGAATACGACGACATCGGCATCATCCTCAACGTTACGCCTCACATAAATCCCCAGGGCGTCGTGACCATGGATGTCGCCCCGGAGATATCGACGTTGACCGGCGATACGGTTCCGATCTCTGAGACGGTCAACGCCCCGGTTTTCGCCAAGCGGTCGGCGATGAGCCGCCTGGCCATTCTCGACGGCCAGACCGCCGTGATCGGCGGCTTGATGGAGGACCGTAAAACCGACGCTGTCTCCAAGGTCCCCCTGCTGGGCGACATTCCCGGCCTGGGCCTGCTGTTCCAACGGAAGGTCACCGTGAAAACCAAGACCGAACTGCTGATCTTCCTTACCCCCCACGTCGCCAAGGAACCGGAGAATCTCGAGCCGATGGGCCGCGACGAGCAGGCCGGCGCCAAGATCGTCCCCGAAGCTGTCGGGCCGGGAGTCTTCCAGGAGCACATGGCGGGCATGCAGCGCGGGGCCGCGTCACAACCTGCCGAGCAGACGCCCCAATCGCAACCGACCAAGTGGAAGATCAAGGTAAACTCGCCGCAAAAATGACCCGACGGTCCGCACCGTCCCGCGACGAGTTTGGGTGATAGCGCGGCGGGGCTTCGTCCCGCCGAGCATTCAATCGCACGTAAACTGGCGGGACGGAGCCCCGCCAGCCAGGTATATGATCTTGCGTTCCTAATCTTCGCATGGCCACGCGAACGTGGCCACGGCACCCGTCCCACCCTTTATGCACCTGCTCAGCCGGGGATGACCCGCCCGTCCGGTTCGATGCGGGCCACCGACGTAATCCCGCCGTAGGCCACCGCCAGTACGTCCATATCCAGCGTGGCGCCCGGTTCCAGCCGGCCACACTGGCCTTTGGTCCGCGCCTCCTGGATGTCGCGAGAACAGCCGTTGGAGACCTCCAGGATCAGCGTGTACAACCCGCGCCACCCGCCGAAAGTGCGGAACAGCCAAACGTTGGGCATGACTTCCTTTGGAAACACCAGTCCGAAGCCCACGCGGGCCTTTTGGTCCGTGACGGCGTACCAGCCCTCGCGCACGCCCATCAGATAATGATGGTCGGCGATGTTCGCGCTGCACGGCGAGACTTTCCGCAGATCGACGGGCCGGCCTTGGTGGTCGTTGACCATTGGCCAGTGGAACTTTCCGTAGCCGGGGAACTGTTTCTTTCGCCACGGGTCGGTGAAGCCCTCGCCGGCCGGCACGTCCAGGCGGGTGTCGGGCGTGATGTTCATCGCCGGGTGGATGTTCCAGAGGAACTCGTACGGCTCGAAGCCACGATTGCTAATCCGATAATGTACGCGGACGAAGCTCTCGCCGTCGCGAAGCTGGAGCGTCTTTTCGAATTGCACCGGCAGCACGCGGGCGTGGGTGACGAAGCGGACCTCCGCCGTGCCTGGCGGGCAGCAAGCCTCGCTTGTCTTTCCTGATTTTCCCGGCGGCGAGCAGCAGTTGGCCGTCTCGCTTGTCCCTTGGGTCGCCTGCCACCGCGCCTGCTGCGACCAGACCTCGCCGTGGTCGGGCAGTATGTCGCCCGCCGGTTCGGGACCGGGCATGTCGTTGGGAATCAACTCGTCCCAGCCGCCCGACCAGTTGTCGTCGAAACAGGCCCCAAAGGCCTGCCGGGCCGGCGGAACGTTGGGGTTATGCCACAGCAGGTTCCGCCCGCTGGGCTTGTGGATGAAGTTGTAAATCTTCGCCCCCACTTCCGGCAGGACGTCCATGCGGATGAGGTCGTTTTCCAGCCGGACGACTTGAAGACCGCGATACTGCCAGTTGGTGTCAACTTCGGCCATGGGTTGGCTCCTTAATCCTGGGGAAATTGTGCTTCAGGCGGCCTGTTTTGTCCAGGATGTTCGGCCGCGGGAATCATAAAGATTGTGCCCGAATAAGCTGTATGGCTGTATGCCAGATTAGATGCCGCTACAAGCGTCGGAAGTTCGTTGACCTCGATTATTACATGACCTTATAATGGCGGCCTGTGGGTTTTTTCGCCTCTGGGGGCTTGAGCGGGTGGCCCCGGGTTGCGGTATTTGGAGAATACCTCTCGGTGGGAGCGTGATTATGAAGAGGCAACCTCAGGTTGGTTCTCGTTTGCGTAACCCAGTTGCGATGGAGGCGTTGGAACCGCGTCANNCTCTTAAGCAACACACCGATCCTCATCGGCGACACGCCCGATGCCAATGCCCGCTCGCTCCTCTATAACGATTCCGATGGGACCATCGTCCGGGTGACTTTTACGCACGGCTGCGCGGAGGTGAGTTTCGACCAAGACGATGTCGTGTGGAACCTGGCCGGAAAAAAAGCCGTCGTCGAGGACCAGGCCGATATTGCCACTATCAAGCTGGTTCAATCTTCCCTCAAGAGCACATTGAAGTTCAAGACCTCCATGCCTTCCGAGGATGATTCCGATGCGGATGAATACGCCTGGGTGGATTGCATTGTCGGGGCGAACCTTGGCCTGGGCCAGTTGCAGGCCGGCAAGGTTGATATCGGCGGCGGAATTGACATCGACCAGGGCGCGAAGGTCTGCAAAATTGGGGACGTCGGCGAAGCCGTTCTGGACTTTGGCGACGGCGAGAAAATGACCTTCTCAGCCGGCACTCTGGATGGGACCGATCTGAAATTCACAGGGACAATCGCCTCCATCAAGGTGGACGAGTGGTCATACGGACAAATCACCGCCGGAGCGGTGGGCAATGTGAAATCCGTCGGATACTTCGGGGCGTCCATCGAATCGGATTCCTCCATCGGCAAAATCACTTGCCGCCAGTTGGAGGGGGACCTGACCGCCCATGCGGGCAGCATAGGAAACATCTTTGTAAAGGGCGTGGCTGTTGCCGATTCGCAGGAAGAGGAATGGGATTTCGACGGGGGCGATATCCTCAGCGAAACGATCTACGCCAGCGATTCCATCGGGAATATTACGTTGCTGGGAGGCAGCATCGGAGTGGACGACACCTGTAACATCACCGCCGAGAACGGCGACATCGGAAACATCACGACCAAGGTCGGGAAGTTCCGTACCCCCCAGGGAGATTACTGGTTATTCCCTGAGAAATATTGGGGGTGGGACATCCATTACACCCAGGCCGATATCGGTGACGTGGTGGCCAATGCGGGAGGGAAGATCGGGAAAATCTCCGTGTCGGGCGGGGACTGCGGGGGAACCTTCCACGCCGAGGATAAGATCGGCGGAGTCAGTGTCCGGAAAAGCGTCGACGTGCCGGACCGCGTTTTCATGGGCGGTGATTTTACCTCCACGCTTGAGGCCGCTGAAATAGGCAATGTCCGTGTCAAGGCCGGTTACGTCGAGGCCGCTCTACGGGCCGGCAATCGCCTTGGCAACGTCATTGTGGAGGCGCAGACCCTTCGGGTTAAGTCCCAGACGGTCATTGAGGGCTATGATGTCGATTCGTATAGCCGCAGGATTGTTCTGGACAATACAGCCATGCAGTTAAATATTCAACTTGGAGAGTCTTCTTGGCACGGCTGGAACCACATGGGGACCATCAAACTGGTCGGTGTGTCGATGACACTGACTGGAAACCTTTACGATCTCCTTGGGGAACCTCACATCGTTCCCAAGCCGATAACGGACGCCATGATTTATTCCGATGACGAGGAAGAATTCGTTTATGAACAACAGGTCGGCGGACCGGATAATCTCACCAACAACCTGTCGCTCTTGGAAAACCAGATACCTTAATGCGACAAGCCTTCCGGATGTTAACGCGATGGGACTCAAGCCCCGCCACGCTATCACCCAAACTTGAAGTACTCTAAGTTGCGGGGAAGATCATCGCCTCGGCGAAGAGCGTCTGGAACTCGCTATCGGTGGCCAGCTCGACATGCCGTGTGCGTCGGGCCAGGTCCTCGGCCTGTTGGCGTGCGCCCGTCGAGAGCAGCGCCCATTTGGCCCCCGCCAGCGAGGCGTTTCCGACGTAGTGGATCCTGCCGTGGTCAAGTTCCCCCGGCAGCAGGCCGATCCGCTGGGCGTTGGAGCGGCGGATGAAACTTCCGAATCCCCCGGCGATCAGGACTCGCTGAAGGTCTCCCACAGCCAGGCCCGCCTGTTTGAGCAGGATGGCGATACCGGCGCGGATCGCCCCGGTGGCCAACTGAAGCTCTCGAATGTCCCGCTGTGTGATCGCCACGGCCTGGCGGGTTCCGTCCCCCTCGGCCAACACAAAGCGGACGTGTCCCGCCTGGTCGGTCCGCAGGCGGGAAGCCAGCGTCGCGGGCAACGATGAGGGAATTTCATCACTCGGCAGCAGCCGGCCTTCCGGGCTGACGATGCCCCCGGCCAGCAGTTCCGCGGCAAGGTCGATCAACCCGCTGCCACAGACGCCCACGGGGGGGACATCGCCGATGACCCCAAGCCGCAGGTCGCCGTCCATAACGACCTTTTCGATAGCCCCGGTGGTGGCCCTCATGCCGCAGGAGATGCGCGCGCCCTCAAAGGCCGGTCCGGCTGCCGTCGAAGCGGCCCACAGTTGCCCCCTCGTCGCCAGCATGATTTCACCATTGGTGCCGATATCAACCAGCAGGACCGGTCCGTCCTGCTCGGACAATCGGGTGGCCAGCATCCCGGCGACCGAATCCCCGCCCACGAACCCGCCTATGACAGGAAAGAGATACGCCGCCCCGGCAGGATGGATCGCCAGGCCCAGTTGACCGGCAGGGACGATCAGCCCGCGTGCGTGAGCGGGCGCGAAGGGAACCTCCCCCAGCGGTGAAGGATCGATCCCGCACAACAGTTGCTGCATTGTCGTATTCCCGGCAAAGGCCGCTTCGTAGACCCACCGGCTATCCACGCCCGCCTCCGTGCACATCCGCGCCAACATCGTCGCGACGGCGCCGATTACGGCATCGCGCAGTTGCGCCAGGCCGGCTGGGGAAGACGAGGCGTGGTGGATGCGCGACAGGACATCGTCGCCAAGGCGAACCTGCGGGTTGATCGCCGAGGAGACGGAAAGCTCCGAACCGCTGGTTAAATCCAGCAGACAGCCGACCAGCGTGGTGGTTCCGATGTCGAAGGCCGCGCCGTAGCAACGGGAAGCGGTGTCGCCCGGTTCAAAATCAATGAGATGATGGTCCGTCAACACGGCGGTTCCGGAAAAACCGTTGTCACGTAGTAGCGATGGGAGGCGGCGCAGCAGGTTCAGGTCCGCCTTCAGGGGCCCAAGTCGCCCCTCCAGGCGGAGCAGGTCGGCAACGTTGTCTTCCAACGTCGGGGGAGGCAGCGTGACGTACACTTTCCGCACCGCCGGCAGGACTTCCAGGGTGGCATCGACGTGCGATTCGGTCAATATCTTGTGCTGGTCGGCAAAGAGCGATTCCTGCGGGATATGGATGACGGCGTGCGAGCAGATGGCCGTCTGACAGGCCAGGCGCCACCCGTCGCGGAGTTGATCGGCGGTGAATGCGCGCCGGTCGGCATCCCCGGGCGGACAGGCGCCCGAGGCGATCCGCACGCGACACTTGCCGCAGACGCCAGCTCCGCCGCAGGGCGTCTCGATGGTCATGCCCGCCTGCGCGGCGGCCTCCAGAATCTTTGTCCCGGGTAAGACATGCACCGACCGCCCGTGCGGCTGAAACGTCACGGATATCTGCTGGTCCGACATAACCGGCTCCATCAACCCGTGGCATCCTAGCAGATCAACAAGCCTGCCACCACAGGCAGCGGCTACCCTCGTTGGTCGGTCCGGCGCGGTAAAGGCGCGCACACGATACCTTGCCAATACGACGGAGATAGCGTAAGAGGTCGCCTCAGGCAGGCGAGGAACCGGCTGTGAAAGAGTCCATGAATCATCTGGAACGTTTTCGCGCGGTGATGGATTTCAAGCCCTTTGACCGGCTGCCGCGAATCGAATGGGCCGGCTGGTGGGATCGGACCATCGAGCGTTGGCGGGCCGAGGGGCTGGGCGACATTGGCGACGCCTTCGAGAGTCGATGCTATCTAGGGCTGGACCCATACTGGCAGCAGTGGTTCCCCCACATCGGTCCGTCATGTCCAACAGCCGGGCACGGACAGGGAATCGTCAGGAACATGGACGACTACATCGCCATTGCCCCCCACCTGTACCCTCCACCGGACAACGCCATCGCGCAGATGGAACCCTGGGCCGAGCGACAACAGCGAGGCGAAGTGGTGGTGTGGATTTCGCTGGACGGTTTTTTCTGGTTTCCCCGGAGACTGCTGGGCATCGAAAACCATCTCTACGCCTTCTACGACCAGGGCGAATTGTTGCACCGCATCAACCATGACCTGGCCGATTTCCACATTCGCCTGCTGCGCGGCCTGGAGAAGATTTGCAAGCCGGCGTTCATGACCTTTGCCGAGGACATGTCCTACAACCTTGGCTCGATGCTGTCGCGCGGGCTGTTCGAGGAATTCCTGGCCCCCTACTATCGCCGTGTCGTTCCGGTGGCCAAGGAGATGGGGATGTATCTGGTGGTGGACACCGACGGCGACTGCGGGGAGTTGATTCCCTGGCTGGAGGAAATTGGCATCGACGGCGTGCTGCCGCTGGAGCGTCAGGCTGGTGTGGACGCCAACGCGCTGCGGCGGAAGCATCCTCGCCTGCGGATGATCGGCCATTACGACAAGATGGTGATGAACCGAGGCGTCGCGGCTATGCGGGGGGAATTCGATCGCCTGCTGCCCGTGATGAAATCCGGTGGATTCATTCCCAGCGTGGACCACCAGACCCCCCCGGGCGTCTCGCTGGGGCAATACCGTGACTATTTACGCCTGCTGGCCGAATACAGCCTCCGCGCGGCGGAGTAAGGTTATCCCACCGCGCGGGGTCTGCCCGCCAAGATGGTCAACTATCTTCCTTGGCGGCGGCGTTTTTCTGCTGGCCTCGAGACATGGCAATCACGCCCGTCCGCGCCATCTCGGCAATGCCGTAAGGGCGCACCAGGTCGACAAACGCCTCCAGCTTGTCCTCGGGACCGGCCAGCATGACCACGACGCTGTCCATCGCCACGTCCACCACCGTCCCGCGAAAGAGATTGACCAGTTCCACGACTTCCGGGCGATGTTGCGGTCCGACCGTGACGCGGATTAGCATCAGGTCCCGCTCGACGTAGGCGATGTCGGCGAAGTCGCGCACCTTGACCACGGGCACTAGCTTGGCCAGTTGCTTGCGGACCTGTTCCAGCACCCGGTCGTCGCCGACGACCACGATGGTCATGCGCGACAAGTTGGGGTCTTCGGTGCGGCCGACCACCAGGGAGTCGATGTTGAATCCGCGCGCGGCGAACATGCCCGCCACGTGCGCCAGGACGCCGGACTGATTCTGAACCAACGCGCTGATGACGTGTCTCATGTTATGTTCTCCAATCCTCTGCCGGCTTAGGCGAGCTTGCCCAGGTCCATCTCGTGGAGGGCCTTGCCCGTGGCGACCATCGGGTAGACGTTTTCTTCCGGCTCGACGGCCACGTGCAGGACCACAGGCCCGGGTTGCTTGAGCATCGCCCGTATCGCGTCGTCGAGTTCGGATCGCTCCGTGATCTTCATTCCGCAGGCGCCGTAGCCTTCGGCGATCTTGGCGAACTCCGGGCAGGGATGCGAAACGGCCGAATACCGCCGGCCATAGAACATCTCCTGCCACTGGCGGACCATGCCCAGGTATTCGTTGTCCAACACGACGAACTTAACCGGCTGCTGGTATCGGGCAGCCGTGATGACCTCCACCATCGTCATGCAGAAGCTGCCGTCGCCGTCGATGTCGATGACGGTGGCGCCTGGGTTGCCGAACTGCGCGCCGATGGCGGCGGGACAGCCGAAACCCATCGTTCCCAGCCCGCCGGAGGTGATGATCTGCCTCGGCCTGCGCCAGCCGTAGAACTGCGCCGTCCACATCTGGTGCTGCCCGACACCGGTGGCGATGATGGCGTTGTGATCGGTCAGTGCTCCCAGGCGCGCAACGACTTCCTGGGGCTTGATTTTCCCGTCCGTTTCATACTTGAACGGATGGCGTTTCTTCCACTGGGCGATCTTACCCAGCCAATCGGAGCGGTCATTGGACTTAATATGCTCCAGCATCCTTGCCAGGATATCTTTGGCGTCGCCGACGACGGGGATATCGACCACGACGTTCTTGGATATTGAGGAGGGGTCGATGTCTATGTGTATGATCTTGGCTCGCGGGGCGAACTCCGCCAGGTTGCCCGTCACGCGGTCGTCGAAACGGGCGCCGACGGCAACGAGACAGTCGCAGTCCTGGACGGCGTAGTTGGCAGCCGCCGATCCATGCATGCCCAGCATCTGAAGGGCCAGCGGAGACCGCTCGTCCAGCGTCCCCAGCGCAAGCAGCGTAGTGGCCACGGGGATGCTGCCTTTCTCGGCGAGTTTTCGCAATTCCGCCGAGGCCCCGGAGATGACCACGCCCCCGCCGACATACAACACGGGGCGCTGCGCTGCGTTGATCGCCGACGCAGCGGACTTGATCTGGCGGAGGTTGCCCGTGGTGGTGGGTTTGTAACCCGGCAGGTTGGGCGTCAGGTCGGGTTCGCCCTGAAGCCTGGCCACCGTGGAGTCAACGGCGATATCGACTACAACCGGGCCGGGACGTCCCGTCCGGGCGATGTAGAAGGCTTCCTTGACCGTCCTGCCGATGTCCTCGACCCGCTTGACCAGGAAGTTGTGCTTGGTGATGGGGCGCGTAATCCCGGTGACGTCGGCCTCCTGGAAGGCGTCGTTTCCGATCAGCGTGCTGCGGACCTGTCCGGTCAGGGCCACCAGCGGAACGGAGTCCATGTTGGCTGTCGCCAGGGCAGTGACTAGGTTGGTCGCCCCCGGACCGGAGGTCGCGATGACAACGCCGACCCTTCCCGTGCTGCGTGCGTAGCCATCGGCCATATGACAGGCGCCTTGTTCGTGTCGAGTCAGGATGAACTTGATGGGGGAGCGGTACAGGACGTCGAAGATCGGCAGTACGGTCCCGCCGGGGAAACCGAACAATATTTCGACGCCCTCATCCAGCAGCATTTGATGGAGAACATCCGCCCCGCTCATGCCCGTGCATTTACCGGTGGAGGCCTTGTGTTTTCCGGGTGTCTTGGTTGTCTTACCCATGGGTATAGTCCTCAAATTACACAGATGTTACATGGTTGCAGGGGCTTGCGGCAGGGGAAAATGGCAATAACAGCCGCGGGATACTAGCTGGGGTTTCCCGGCCCGTTGCTTTGTCCCCGCCGCAACGGAAGCTCGCTTTGGCGGCCGCGGCGCTCAAACGCGCTACGGCCTAGAGTACAACGACAACGTGAAGAACCGGCAGCGCGGTTAAACTCCGCCCCACAAAGGAGGCCGGTGGCGAAGCAAACTGTGGCGTGACGGTATTCATATTGGGGGGTATTATACCGCCCCCTGCCGCCGTAGGTCAAGAATTGCATGTGGATATTCGCTTGGCCTGTCCGCCGGCACGCGGTAACGTGGACCAGACGGTTCGACAACGGTGATTATCGAATTCCCCCAACGCCAGGAGGAAAATGTGACAACCATGAAGATTACCTCGGACTGGCACATCCATTCGGACAATTCATGCGACGGGGCCTGCATGAGGGTAGCCGACCTTGTTTCCGGCGCGGCAGAGGCCGGCATAGTGGACTTCGGGCTGACCGATCATCTGCACACCCCATACAACCTCCCCGACATTACCGCCTCGCGAGAGGAATTCCTGTCCGTCAGGCCCTCGCAGCGATTCCACTTCGGCATTGAGGTAAGTTGCATCTCGCAGTGGGAGCTGGACGAAATCGCCAAGGGAGGCCGCGGGGATCCCGTATACGGCTTGGTGTACGGCTTGCGCAAGGGCGGCCCGCCAGGGGCAGCACCGGCGATCGGGTTGACCGCGATGGACATCGAACGATTCGGCATCGAATATGTCGTCGGCGGCACGCATTGGCCCCTGTATGTCCCGCTGGAACGTCAAACCGTCATCGCTGACTATCATCGACAAAACATGTTCCTGGCGACGCACCCGCTGGTGAACATTGTTGCCCATCCCTGGTGGTGGATGGGGCGTTGGGCGGACTCCTCAGGCAAGTACAACGCGGAACCTTGGCTCGATGACTTCGGTGCTATCCCACGGTCCTTGCACGACGAGTTCGCCTCTGCCGTCAAGGAGCATGGAAAGGTCGTGGAGATCAACCTCGAAGCCATGCTGCTGACCGGCAATTATCCTGATTCCTTCAAAGCACAATACCTGGAATACCTGGCCTGGCTGAAGGGGCGCGGCGTGGCCTTGTCCATCGGGTCTGATTGCCATAACCGCCTCTACAACATCGACTTTGAGCGATCCGCGGCCATGCTGGAAAGCGTCGGCTTCGGCGACGGGGATTTTTGGCGACTCCCCCCTCGCCAGCCAACGCGTGCATAACCATGACAGAATCCCCCAAAACGCTGTCGGGACTCATCGAACGTAACAGGTCTTTCCTCACGGAGTTATACCAAGGCGACCGGGCCAGTCGTCCCGCCTTTATTTGCCTGCCCGTCCAGTTGGATGCTTTCGAGGGCTTGGGCGACTTCACGGTGTCGGATAAACCCGTGGAACAGTGGCTTCCCAGGACCATCGAGAACTACACGCGGCAGATAAAAATGCTGGAAGCCGTCGGCGACGATGCTGTTCCCTGTGCTCCCCTGAGCACCGGCACGCACATCTACGCGGCGGCCTTTGGATGCCGCGTGCATACTCATCCGGACAACAATCCCTCCGCCATCCCGATGGTGCGGACCGCCGCCCAGGCCGACGATCTGGAAACGCCAGACATTTGGAAGTCGCCGTCGCTCTACCGCATCTTCGAGTTGGCCGGGGCGACACAAAAGGAACTTGGCAAGGATGTCCCGCTCAGTTGTCCCGACGCCCAGAGCGGTTTTGACACCGCCTGCCTGGTCTGGAACAAGGAAGACCTTTTCTGCGCCATGATGGACCAGCAAGAGAAAGATTCCGTCAAGCGTCTGACTCAAAAGTGCGGCGATCTGTTAAAAACGTTTCACCAGGAACTGGTCCGCCAGTTTCCCACCATCAGCCCGCACCATTGCCCTCCTATCTGGACGCCCCCTGGACACGGCCCGCAAGTGTCTAATGACGAATGCGGCTCGATGAGCGTGGCCGCCTTCGAGGAGTTCTGCCTGCCAGAGCTAATCGACCTGTCCGAGACATTTGGCGACATCAGCATGCACTGCTGCGCCAACGCGGAGCACCAGTTCCCCTCGTTCCGAAAGATCCCCAACTTCTTCGCCTTCAATCGCGTCGCCTCCAAGCGAGGCTATCTTCCAATTCTTGAGCATTTCTCCGGGCCAGGCTCGCCCGTGCATGTCCTGGGCTGGCTTGGCGACGACCAGACCGCAAGCCTACTGCGAGCGGCGCCGGCAGGCACGCGATTCATCTTCGTCCGCATGGGCACCGAATCGGCCGGCGACAGCAGGGCGTGGCTGGACAAGATGCACGCATTGACTCGCCCATAAAGCCGCGGGTCATTTCAGATAGGCCGCCAGGTCCGGTTCTGCCTTTGGCAGGGCCTTCACGACAAGTCCGGCTATCGCCCGCGCGCCCTTGGGCGAGAANNGATTCAAACATCGCCGTGCTGGATGCGTTAAGGTCAATCAGGGGCGCTTTCTGTTCGGCGGCGACGCGCCGCATAGCCGCAACGTAAGGCTCCAGGCCGTCGCGTATCTTGCCATCAGCGGTGTACTGCCGCCTTGCCACGGAGGTCACAAGGATCGGTTTGGCCCCCTCAGCGCGGGCGTCGGCGACATACTTCCGCAAGTAGTCCATGTAATCGCCGTTGGGGTCGGTGCTTCGTTCGGCTTTTCCGGGACTATCGTTGTGACCAAACTGGATGAAAATGTAATCGGCGTGCTGTTTGAGGGCTTTGTCCCACAGGCCTTCGGCGATAAAACTCTTGGAACTACGCCCGCCCTTGGCCAGGTTGACGACGGTGACATCGGGCTTGAACCGTTCGCCCAGCATCCGCCCCCACCCCTGCTTGGTGGAGTCCTCTGGATACGTCGCCACCGTGGAGTCCCCCACAAGGACGATTCTAATCGGTTTCATCGAAACAGACTCCTTCTGGCAACCTGTCGCCGACAACATTGCGGTGAAAAGAAAAACGAATCCCGCCAGCGGTCCGACAACTCGAAGAAGTTGTGTCCAAGGACAAGACATACCAAACCTTCCTTTCCACGATGCGTCGTCAACGCATGGTATTTCCCCCCGACGCAATGGATAGGATACCGTCCCGCGGCCTTCCATGCCATACCCGTGGCAATATAGATGGATTATTTAGCGTTTAGGTAATAGAGTTAAGCCATTGGTCGAAAGGCATCCTACCCCGCCGGTTAGCCATCCATGCTATCCGACGCAAGAGAGGAGTATTCCATGTTCCAGCGTATCTTTTTGATGACGGTCCTGGTCGCCTCCGTTTGCACCGGTTTCGCCAAGTCCGCCGCGCCGGCAACCAAGGCGGAAATCTATGTCCAGGCGGTTCGGGAATATTGCGACAAGGTCCTGGAGGTCGGAAGGGACAACCTGGGTCCCAAGCACACGCCGTTGTTCGTCGACGGCGTGGAGGTGGATACGCTGGAACCGGTGAAATGGTATTACTACGACCTGACCTGGGTGCCGGCCAACCTGGCCAATCATCAGAACCTTTTCCGCGCCTTTGTCGGCCTATCCGCGCTGACGGGCGATGGCCGGTACCGCCAGGCCGCCGTCGATGCAATGCGATACGGCATCGACAACCTCCAGTCGCCCTCGGGCCTGCTGTACTGGGGCGGGCACACGACCTACGATGCCAATTCCGACGACTGGGTAGGTAGGCGCAAGCTGCTCAAGCACCCCAGTCCCTACCACGAGTTCATGAACCATATGCCGTACTACCAATTAATGTACGAGGTGGACCCCAACTACACCCGCAAGTTCCTGGGCATCCTCTGGAGCGGCCACGTGCTGGACTGGTCGGACCTGGACATCGACCGCCACTCGTTGATGATCAAACCGCTGGCTGAACCCAACTGGGACACTACGTATACCGCCGGACCGATTTTCTACGTCAGCAAAGGCCGATCCTTCATCCCCATCGCCACCGACTTAATCTATGCCGCCGCGACCCTGTCCCGCTTCAGCGGCGACCAGCGGCCGCTGGAATGGGCCAAGCGTCTGGCCCACCGCTACGTAGAGACCCGCGACCCCAACACGGGCTTGTCGGGAACGATCTACAACCACAAGGAAGACCCCGACCGCGCGGACAAGCAGTTCGGCGACGCCGCCCCAGGACACCGGGTTATGGAGGCCACGATGTGGTCGCCGAGTACGACCATCCGGGCGGACATGCTCTGGCTGATGGTAGGTGAGATGTTAGGCCCGCAAGGAAAAGACCTGACCCAGTGGGCCTTGGAGGACCTTCGCTCAGCCGGAACGGTGGGGTATGACCCGCAACGGCGGGTCTTCAAGGGCCTGCTCATCGACGGATTCAACGTCGAAAAAGTATTGCGGACCCGCGGTGGCTACTTTGGCGCCAAGGGTACCCCCATTTGCAGCCCCCAGGGCGCCAATCCCGATATATTCTGTGCCTATGCCCTGGCCGCAAAGATCAGCCAGGACCCGTTCTACTGGGGCATGGCCCGCCAGATGGCCCTGGCGATCAAACTCGGCGACATCGGCGAAAAATCCGGTGCTCTGCCGCAGTTGGACCCGGCCACCAAGTCCACCGACGAGGCAAACATCGTCGCACTGTTGCATCTCCATCGCATGACCAAGCGAAGCGAGTACCTCGATGCGGCCTGCCGCATCGCCGACAACATCCTGGCGACCAATCGCGTCAATGGACTGTTCGTACCAAAGGCCGATCTCCGCTACACCCGCCTGGACAGCCCCTACGCGTTGGTCCTACTGAACCTGGCGGCGGCACTGGAAGGACGTGAGAACCTGGTGCCCGAACATTGGTTCAGTTCCAGCTACTTTGCCTGTGAGTGGAAGGCCGGCAAGACGGGAGGCATACCATATACCTATGACTACGGCCTCTATGCCACGCCGCGCCAAGCCGCCGGGTCCCAGCCTGCCCAGGAACCAGCCGCCAAGGAGGCGGATTGATCCTTCCTCGTACCGGCGACAGGATGGCCTGCCTCCTCGAAGCACAAGACCGGCAAGGACGGCCTGGGGAGATGAACAAAGTCGAGACGGACAAGGCGGTGGTCCTGGCGCGGGGATTAGGCAAGCGGATGCGCCGTTGCGATGCCACCGCGGCGATGACGAATCTTCAGGCCGCCGCCGCCGACATGGGCGCCAAGGCCATGATGCCGTTGTCCACGGGGCGGCCCTTGATGGATTACGTCCTGTCCGCCCTGGCCGATACGGGCTACCAACGGGCCTGCCTGGTCGTCGGACCCCAGCACCAAGCCGTCAAGGACTACTATACCCGGACGGCCCGTCCCAGGCGAATCGCCATTGAATTCGCCGTGCAGGACCAGCCCCTGGGCACAGCCGACGCGGTCAAGGCGGCGGAGCCTTTCGCAGCCGGGGAACCTTTCATCGTCATCAATGGGGATAATTACTATCCCATCGAGGCATTGGCGGCGATGCGCGGGCTGGGCCGTTGTGGCCTGGCTGCGTTCACGGAAGAGGGACTTCTTGGCGGGAACATTCCGCCCAGCCGCGTGGCCCGCTTTGCCATGCTGGAAGTCGGTCCCGGCCAAATGTTGCGGAAAATCCATGAGAAACCGGATGAGGCGACGTTGCGGTCCTTGGCTCGGCCGCTGCTGGTAAGCATGAACTGCTGGCGGCTGGGACCATCGATCTTTTGCGCCTGCCGCGCGATCGAGCCTTCCGCCCGCGGGGAACGGGAACTGACCTCGGCGGTGCAATACGCCATTGACCGGCTCGGTGAGGCTTTCGAGGCCGTCCCGTTTGACCTGCCCGTGCTGGACCTGTCCTCTCGAGGCGACATCGCCTCGATGAGCGAACGGCTCGGCGGCGTGGAGGCCGACCCGTGAGACTTTTTAACGATGGGGACCTTGACGATCGCGACGCATTGATCGCCCGCCTTGTGTCTTTGGGACTGGTTCCCACCGCAGCCGGCCAGAAAGCGACCCTGTTTTGCCAGTGCAGGGAAAACCTTCGACAATTCTCTAAGAGCGGGGGCGACTTCCACGCCCTTTTCGTTCCCGGCAGGATCGAGATACTCGGCAAGCACACCGATTACGCCGGTGGACGAAGCCTGCTGGCGACGACGGAGAAGGGCTTTTGCTTGTTGGCCCGGCCCCGTGACGACAACCGCGTGCGAATCGCATCGCCGGTTGGTGAACAGGTGGAGTTTCCCATCGCCTCCGACATCCGTCCGCCTGTGGGAAGCTGGTCCAATTATCCCATGACCGTCGCCAGACGGTTGGCAGCCAACTTCCCCATCGAGTGGCGCGGGGCTGATGTGGCGTTCGCCTCCGATCTTCCCCCTGCCGCTGGGATGAGCAGTTCCAGCGCATTGGTGACGGCGGCGTTCCTGGTCCTTGCAGGATTGAACCGGCTGAGCCAAACCGAGGCGTATCGCAGGAATCTGGCAAACCCGGAAGACCTCGCCGGTTACCTGGGAACCATCGAGAACGGCCAGGATTTCCGCGCCTTGGCCGGCGACCGAGGCGTGGGGACCTTTGGTGGTAGTGAAGACCACACAGCCATGTTGTGCTGCCGGCGCGAGACGATTAGCCAGTATTCCTTCCGCCCGGTGCGGTGCGAACGGAATATCCCCTTTCCTGAGGCGTTAATCCTAGCCATTGGATGCAGCGGTGTTCGCGCGGAGAAGACAGGGTCGGCGATGGCGAAATACAACCGGGTATCCTCTCTTGCATCCGCGGCGATGGCTGCATGGAACCTCGCCACCGGGCGCAACGATCCTACCCCGGCTGCGGTGCTGGCCGGTAGTTCGGAATCGCTGACTCAGTGGAGGGAAATTCTGCTGTCCCGCCCCATTGCCCCGTACGCTTCCGCGGAACTGATCGGTCGATTGGAGCAGTTTCAGACGGAGAGCAACGAGATCATCCCCGCCGCCGGCGACGCATTGGCCGGGGGCGACCTGGCCGAATTCGGCCGCTGCGCGGACCGGTCGCAGGAACTGGCGGAGCGATGCCTGGGCAACCAGGTTCCCAACACCGTCTTGCTGGCCCGCAGTGCCCGGCAACTTGGCGCCGTGGCCGCCTCGGCCTTTGGTGCCGGCTTCGGCGGATCGGTTTGGGCGATGATTCCCGTGGAGAAGTCCCGGTGGTTTTTGGACCGCTGGGAACAGGATTACCGGCAAGCCTTCCGCCCCACGGCGGAGCATTCGAGTTTTTTCCTTACCCGTCCCGGGCCGGCGGCTTTTTCACCGACAGGCATGAAATGGTAAGATGGCGCGCCGGAGGATTGGACAGCCGGGCGATGGGTCATGTATCATCATTCACCCAACAGGAACAACATAGGAGAAGGGTCATGGGCAATGCGAAACCAATAACGACTACCATCGCCTGGTTGGCGATACTGGCCACGATGATGATGGGCTGCGCCGCCAGACCGGTCGGACCGGTCGTGACGGCACAAAAGACGGCGCCCGCCGGGGTGGTCCCGGCATTTCCCGGCGCCGAGGGCTTCGGTATGTACACCAAGGGCGGCAGAGGCGGCAAGGTCTTGGTGGTGACCACCGTGGCGGACTACGACGCCTCCAAGGGCGAGGCCCCCATTCCCGGCAGCTTCCGCGCCGCCGTCGATGCCGACGGCCCGCGGACCATCGTCTTCCGCACCGGAGGAACCATCAATCTGAAGCAAGCCCTGAACATCACAAAGCCCTATCTGACCATCGCTGGGCAGACCGCCCCAGGTGGCGGTATCTGCGTCAAGGGGGAACCCATGTTCATCGGTGGTGGCAAGGAGATGATCCTCCGCTACCTGCGTATTCGCCCTGGTGATATTTCCAAGGGCGAGATCGACGGTTTCTGCGTCTTCGGCGGCAATAACATCGTCATCGATCACTGCTCGGTCAGTTGGAGCGTCGACGAGTGCCTCAGTACCCTGGAAATTGACAACACGACGGTCCAGTGGACCTTCGTCGAACTTCCCCTCAACCGTTCCTACCACAAGAAGGGCGAGCACGGGCTGGGTTCCCTCATCGAGGGAGAAGGCGCGATCTCCTGGCACCACAACATCTACGCGCATTGCGCAAGCCGTGCTCCCCGTCCTGCCGACAGCGTATACCTAGATTTCCGCAATAACGTCATCTACAACTGGGGCAACCGGGCTGGTTACAATGCCGGCGACCCGATACGAATGAACTACATCGGCAACTACCTCAAGCCCGGGCCTTCCACCGCACCCCAGAGGCGTATGTTTGCCTTCGACCTCAGCGGTCCGGCGAAGGCATATCTGGAAGGCAACGTGTTGGAAAGCAATGAAGCCGCCAAATACAACAATTGGCTGATGATGTGGTACCCCGGCGGACTGCGCGACCAGAAATTGCGGGAGAAGGCGGGACTGGAACAGCCCCTGCCGACGATTCCAGTCACAACCACCTCCGCCGAGATCGCTTACCAACAGGTGTTGGATAACGGCGGCGCTAACCTGCCTCGACGAGACCGCATCGACAAGCTGGTCGTCGAGCAGATTAGGAACGGAACCGGCGCGATCATCGACTCCCAGAACGACGTGGGCGGCTGGCCAGAATTGGCTGCCGGCGAGGCCCCTCTCGACAGCGACTCCGACGGCATGCCGGATAAGTGGGAGAAGGCCCACGGCCTCAACCCCAATGACCCCAACGACGCAAGCCTGCCCAGCAAGGACGGCAGCGGCTACACCAATATCGAGGTGTACATCAACAGCCTCGTGCCCACCCCGGCGGGCGGTTGGCCCAAGCCCCCCACGGTTGACCGGGCGAAGGTAATGCAAGAGGTCAAGCGGATCACGGGCGAAGCTCGCTCAGTAACGGAGGGACGTCAGGATACACTCGTTGATCGCACGGTGGAGCTGACCGCATTGCTCAAACCTACCATCGGTCCCATCAGTCCCGACCAGGCTAAAACGCTTCCCAACACCCGCTCCGTGGATTTAGGCAACGGCGTGAAGATGGACCTGTTACTTGTTCATCCAGGGACATTCATGATGGGTTCGCCACCTGATGAACTCTCCAGGGAGGATGAGGAATTGCAACACCAGGTGACGATCACACGGCCTTTCTATTTGGGCGTCACCGAGGTCACAGCGGAACAATACTCAGCCATCATGGGCGGGAAGCCGTCGCAAGGCCCGGAAAATCTGCATCCAGCCCAGGTCAACTGGGTGGAGGCCGGTGAATTCTGCCTGAAGCTGTCGGAAAAGACCGGCATCCGCTTCCGCCTGCCCACCGAGGCCGAATGGGAATACGCCTGCCGCGCCGGCACGACCACCCCTTTCTACACAGGCAAGACGATTTCCACCGACCAGGCCGCCTACGAGGGCAAGTATTTCTACGGCGCTGGCCAGCCCGGCATTACGCATACTGGGTTCATGCCCGTGCGAAGCTTCCCGCCCAATCCATGGGGTTTCTATGACATGCACGGAAATGCATGGGAATGGTGCTATGACCTGTACGCCGAACAATACCCCAAGGGACCCGTTACGGATCCCATAGGCCCGCCGGAACCGGACCCCAAGAAAGAAAAGGCATATCAATCGCACATGAAGGTTCTCAGGAGCGGGTCGTGGATGTCCAGGCCGGAGTATCTGCGATCCGCAAGCCGGTATCGCTACGTGCCCAAGAATCCCTTTGGATTCCGAATGGTGTTGGAGGTCAAGTGATGGCGGCGAACTTTACCGGCGCCGTGTAATTCTCATGCACACGTTCTAAGTTTTCCGTCATGCGTTGTCCAACTTCCAACGCAACGTTCGACGTGGCGGTTGTCGGGGCCGGGGCGGCCGGGCAAACGGCCGCCATCGCCGCCGCCAGTCAAGGGCGGCGCGTCGCGCTCCTGGAACAGATGGACCGTCCGGGGCTGAAGGTCCTCGCCAGTGGCGGCGGACGGTGCAACCTGACAAACCTGGCCCCCTTGGCGGATTACATCAAGGCATTCGGCCGCCAGGGTCGGTTCATCGTGCCCGCGATGGGGGCACTGTCCCCGGCGGACTTGCGGCGGGGGCTGGTGCAATGGGGAGTCCCGACGGCCGTCGGCGAGGGCGGGGAAGTTTACCCAGCCAGCCAACGCGCCGCCGACGTTCAGGCGGCGCTGTGGCGGCGCATCGAGCAGCTCGGTGTGGCGATTCGACTCGGTTGCCCGGTCCGCCAATTATGGATCGAGACCGGTAAATTGGCGGGACTGGACCTGTCCCCAAGGGACCGCATCGCTGCCGCCAAAGTCGTACTGGCCTGTGGAGGACAAAGCTGGCCCAAGCTGGGCGGAACCGGAGGCGGCTTTCCCCTGGCCCGCCAGGGGGGCCTGGAGATTCGCCCGCCGCTGCCCGCGCTGGTTCCGCTGATTACCAGCGAGCGTTGGCCTGCGCGATTGGCCGGCGTGAGCCTGCCAATCGCCCGCGTGTGGATCGAGGCGCGCGGGCAAGACAAGGCTGGCCGGCATGGCGGAGTCCTGTTCACCCACCGCGGCCTGTCCGGCCCGGCAGTACTGGATATCTCCGGTGCGGTATCGGAGTTGTTGCGACGCGGTCCCGTGCCGCTCCGCGTCGAACCGGTTGCCGGAATGGACGCAAGCCAATGGGGGGTACAACTGGATGCTTGGCGCGGATCGGCGGGGCGTCGCGGCGTGGCCGGTCTGCTGGCCAAGCTCCTGCCGCGGTCGCTATGCGATGTTGTCTGTGAACAGGCCGGAGTGGAACCACGAACCGCCATCGCCCAACTATCCGCATCCAGGCGGGACGCGCTGGCCAAGGTCCTGGGCGGGATGGAACTGGCCGTCACGGCTACCGAGGGCTTCGAGACCGCCTTCGTCACCCGCGGCGGGGTAGACTTGCGTGGGGTAAATCCCAGGACGCTGGAGTGTCGCCTGTTGCCCGGCCTGCACCTGGCCGGAGAAATGCTGGACCTTGACGGGCCCACCGGCGGGTATAACCTTCAATGGGCCTTCGCAAGCGGCTGGCTGGCGGGACAATCCGCGGCCGGCGAACAACGGATATGAATCAGGATAATACCGCGTTGACAAAAATCGGAGTCTTTACGATGTGATTAAGAACGGTAAACTAACACCCGGACTTGCCCGCCCATTGATAGATTGATAGATCGAAAAATTGGAGAGCATTCATGGCCAAGCGCCGCGCGTACTACGTACTGAGCACCCATTGGGACCGCGAGTGGTACAACAGCTTTCAGGATTTCCGGTTCCGCCTGGTGCGTCTGATGGACCGCATCCTGGCTGGCCTGGCCGACGGCAGGTTGGCAGGA
The DNA here is from genome assembly GCA_003153915.1 of Phycisphaerales bacterium. Taxonomy (GTDB): domain Bacteria; phylum Planctomycetota; class Phycisphaerae; order SM23-33; family SM23-33; genus FEN-1349. The sequence goes on along the minus strand of PMBX01000175.1, from coordinate 40,650 downwards.
CCGTTCCAGACCGACGGCCAGGCTATCCTGGTCGAGGATTACCTCGAGATAAACCCCCAGCGGCGGGACGAAATCGCCAAGCTGGCCGAAAAGGGAATGCTTCGGATCGGTCCCTGGTACGTCCTGCCCGATGAATTCACGGTTTCCGGGGAATCGCTGGTCCGCAACCTCCGCCTGGGCTGCCAGGTCGCCTCCTCGCTTGGCGGGCAGCCTTCACGCGCTGGCTTCGCCTGCGACATGTTCGGCCACAACAGCCAGCTACCGCAAATCCTGGCCGGCTTCGGGATCGAGACGGCCTACCTGTGGCGAGGAACCAATAACACGGAGCACCACAACTTCCTCTGGCGAGGGGCCGACGGCACGGAAATTGTCTGCTATCGTTTCGGCAAGATCGGTTATTGCACCTTCGCCGCTCTGGTGCGCCGTAGCGGGGATCATTCCGCCAAACTAGAAGCCGACCGGTTCCACAAGGAACTCCTGGAATATCTGGACACCGAGACAAAGGCCAGCGATATCGAGAGTCTGCTGCTCTTCGAAGGCGGGGATCACCTGGAATGGGACGCGCCGGCATATGCGATGATGAGCGAGATCCTCCAACGCGGCGACTCTCCCTGCCAACTCATCCATGCCGGTCTGGACGAGTATGGCGCCGAGATGCTCGCCGGGCGCGGCAGCATCAAGACAATCATCGAGGGTGAGCTTCGCGAACCGGGAAGATACCCGGGCGACAAGGACCAACAGTGGTTGATCCCAGGCGTGTTGTCCAGCCGGGTGAACCTCAAGCTGGCCAACCGCGCATGCGAGACTTTGCTTTGCCTCTGGGCCGAACCGTTCTGCTCTTTGGCATCCGCCGCCGCCGGGGCCGAGTTCGCGCCCGGTTATTTCGATGTGGCCTGGCGATGGCTGATCCAGAATCACCCGCACGACTCCATCGACGGCTGCTCCATCGACCAGGTGCACAAGGATATGGAGTACCGCTTCGACCAGTGTCGCTCCATCGCCGAGAGGCTCTCCACCGAGGCCACCACGGCGCTGGCGGCCAAGGTGGCCGGGACTATTGGCAAGGATGAACTGCGCGTAGTGGTGTTCAATCCCATGCCCCGGCCGCTGGAGGAAAAGGTGGAGCTGACCCTGAACATCCCGACGGATTGGCCGGGCTTCCAGGAGTTCTTCGGCTTCGAGGCCAAGCCCGCCTTCCGTGTCTTTGGCCCCGATGGCAAGGAGATTGCCTACCAGCGCCTCTCACAGGCTGCCAACCGCATGAAGGTCCACCCGCACGATACCAAGTTCCCCGAGGGTTATCGTACCAACGACGTGTCGGTGGCACTGCCGTTGTCCATTCCGGCGATGGGGTACGTCGCACTGACTGTCCGCGCCGTCCGCGAGAATGGTTCGCTGTTCCGGCATCCTGACCAGCCCGGCCTGGCCACCAGCGAACGATCCATGGCCAATGAACATCTTGTCGTGGAGATCAACGCCAATGGGACATTGAACCTCACCGACCGCCGCACGGGCCGGACCTACCAGGGCCTTATGGCCTTCGAGGACTGCGCTGATATCGGCGACGGCTGGTATCACGGCGTCGCCGTAAACGACCAGTCGTTCGTCTCCACCGCCTGCGGCGCTGATGTGTCGCTGCTGCACGACGGACCGATGCAAACCAGCTTCCGCATTCGCACGACGATGCGCGTGCCGCGGGAATTCTGCTTCCCGAACATGCGGCGGTCGGAGGACTTCGCCGAATTGGTCCTCGACAGCAGGGTTACGCTACGTGCTGGGCAGGACCATCTGGAAGTCGAGACGACGGTTGACAACCAGGCCGACGATCACCGGCTCCGCGTGCTGATTCCCACCGGTGTGGAGACCGACACGTATCTTGCCGACAGCCAATTCGACGTCATCCGCCGCCCCATCGCGCTGCGAGGGGACAACCACCAGTATCGCGAACTGGAAGTGGAGACCAAGCCTCAACAGAGTTGGACGGCGGTGCATGACGACAGCCACGGTTTGGCGGTAGTGGCTGCGGGGCTTCTGGAGTCCGCCGTGCGCGACCTTCCACATCGCCCAATCGCCCTGACGCTCCTTCGCGCCACCAGGCGAACGGTGTTCACCGAGGGACAACCCGCCGGGCAATTGCGCGGCAGGCACATGTTCCGCTACTGGCTCGTACCGCTAGATGGCCAGCCGGATCGTTCGCGCTTATGTAGGATGGGCCAGCGGATCTGCGCGGGTCTGCGCAACGTGCAGTTGCGCCCGCGCGACATCGATGAATCTCGCGAAGGCGAAACCCTTCCGCCGGCCGGCGGGCTGCTATGCCTGGACGGGCCTGCCGTCGTCACCAGCACCAGGCAGGTGGGGGATGCGCTGGAGGTCCGCCTGTTCAACCCGGCCGAGCTGACCGCCAAGGCGGCCTTGCGGCTGGGCCAGGCGAGCGGCTGGGCACGGAAATATACTCATTTCCAGCCCGTGGACATGGAAAGCAACCCCCTGGGCAAGGGCGGGCCTATCATTGACGGCGTGGTTTCACTGACTCTGGCCGCCAAGAAGATCGTCACGTTACGGCTGACGTGAGGACAGGGCGCGCCCCCCGCTCAACGGCGGTGTTTGGCGGGCTGCTTGGCCACCTTGGGTATCCGCTCGATTCGCGGATCGGAGAAGAAATCGGCCTCGTCGCGGCTGGTGCTGGAGAACTCCGATACGATCGCGCCACCCGCGCCGGCCTGGAACCAATGCAGCGTGTCGGAGGCTATGGTGTATTGCCTGCCGGGGCGAAGCTCGATTTCATGGAAAACGGTGTACGCGCCTTGGGGAACTCGCGCCTTGATGTGCTGCGGCCGCTTTCCAGGCACATACAACCACACTCTGCCGCGGCGGCAGCGGAAGGTCTCCATCTTCCCCGCCCCGCTGTCCACGCTCGGATGCCGATGCTCCGGACAGGTCTGCCGCGGGAACAACACCAGTTCCTTGGCGCAGTAGCGGTCGGTGTTCACGTAGGTCACGATCTCCAGGCCGGTGCGTTCCAGATCGTCCAAGCCGAAATCGGCGACCTCGATGTGCGCCCGTTCCAGCGGCGTCAGGACAATGCCCGCCTCTTTCATCATCCCGGCAGCGCGGGCCTGGGCCTTCTTCAACTGTTTGACCGTCAACATTGCGCAACCTCCAATCCGGTCCGTCGGGACCGGCAGGCCGCCGTCTCGTCAGCAGCCCGGATCGAGCGACGCCAGCCAGACGCCATCGCGGCGGTTCTGTCGCCAACCCACCAGGCGCGACCTGGTAGGCAACCGCTTCCAGCCCGATCGGATGCGACGTTGAACTCGGTTCCAGGAAATGATCCCGCTGCTGGCGTCGTGACACTCGACATTGCAGGCCCCAACGGCCACCCCTGCCGTCAGCGCCTGGGGCGGTGGAAGGCCCTTGGCCAATCCGGCCAGGAAACCCGCGATGGAGCAGTCTCCCGCCCCCGTCGTTCCGGCCACCTGGACGCGGAAACACGGGGCCAACATCTCCCTGCCGGTCCAGACATCGCTATCCAGCCCGATGGCCCCGCAGGCCGCCAGACGGGCCGGATCGGCGGCGGTCTTAAGGTACAGTCCGTCGGCGCCGAGTTTCAGCACGACTCCCGCAACGCCCCAACCCAGCAGTTGGTCGGCGATCTTGGCCAGATAGTCTCCATCGAGTGAGTTGCCAGGTGGTTTGCATCGCAGCATCCCGACGGTTTCCTCCAGGCTGGGCAGGAAGAAATCCACATACGGGAGGACCCCGGCCAATATCGCCCGCCAGTTGCATCGCCCGGCGGGGGAATCGGGGTCCGGCATGGCCATGTCAAGCGTAGTGGTCAGTCCCAATCTCTTGGCGCGCCGCAGCAGCCGCACAAGCTCGCTACCGCCGTCGGCGTACATCCTTTTCATCAGCGGCGGATAGCCGAAATGCAATAACCGGCAGCCGGCCAGGCTCTTATCGGACAAGTCGGCGGCGCGAAACGTGTCGTTGGCACCCGGACAGTGGAGAAAGGTCCGGTCCACTCCCGGCGGGCTGATGACCACCGAATAGGAACTTGTCGCCCCGCGGGAGACGATCATGCCATTGGCCAGATTCTGCCCGTGGCCGGAAAGGACATCGAGAATCGCCCTGCCGAAAAGGTCATCACCGACCTTGCCTAACAGGCGCACGGACATGCCAAGGCGATGCAGGGCGATCCCCACATTAGCCACCGTCCCGCCGGTACTGACCACCGCCGGTCCGACGACATAGAGCTTGCCCGCCGCCAGGGAATCCCTCGACCGGCCTGCCTGGCTACGCATCGCCGGGATGATGTCCAGGCAGATGTGCCCAGCCACGGCGATCCGAACGTCGCCCGCCTCGCCACGCCTGCCCGCCATAAAACTCTTGTTCATGCGTGGAAATCTAGCCAAGACAGAGGCGCCGCGTCAATCTTCAAGACTAGCTTCTACAGTCTTGATAGCAACACATGCCACCTTACCCCTACTTCTGCCCTGTTGGCAGAACGGCCGCCGAGACCCGGCGAATGTATTCTTCGTATGGCGGGCCTTTACCGCCTTGGCCGGCCTTGCGCGTGATAACCAGGTCCAGGCTGGGGATAAACGAGATCACTCCCATGCCGGGTTTGAACCGGGCGTCGCGGGGTATGTCGCGCCCCATCTCTCCGCCCATCAGCGCGGGCAATTCCCAGCCGTGCGACCAGGATTCCGCATTGCGGCCGAATGTCTTGGCCCGAACGCCCCTGACGGAATGCGTCGGCGCGGCAGTTTCCTCCACGAACCAGCGCGGGATCACTTGCCTGTCACCCCATCGGCCGTCGCGCAACATGCAGTAGGCGATGCGGGCCATCTCGCGGGCGGACAGCCCCAACCCGTGCGAGGGCCGACTGCCGATCGGCTCATTTCCTTCCAGGTATCCAAACCACCAAGTCTCAATGCCCAGGGGCTTGAAGAGATGCTCGATGGCGTACTGGTCGTAGGGCACGCCCGTGACGTTCTCACAGACCAGCGCCGCGTGATAGAAAGCGTGGGTCGAGTAACCCAGGTCGGTCCCCGGATCAAAGAACAGTTTGGCGGTCTTGCCGTTTCCGCCGTGGCCCAGGGCATACTCCCATCGTACATAATTGTGGACCCCGTATCCCTCCGGTGTGATCCCGGAGGTGTGATTGAGCAGTTGTTTGACTGTGATTTGCGCCTTTCGCGGGTCGCTCAACGGATAAGCCCATGGAATGAACTTAAATGCCGGGTCGTCAAACGTCATCCGGCGGGGCGTCTTACCTTGGAGGCTTTCCTGGGAAGCGATAGCCAACACCGTCGCGCAGACCGCCTTGGCGACCGACGCGGTGCTGTTTGTGTCCGTCTTGGCGCTACAGTGGCGCTCGATCTCGAGAACGATGTAGCCGTTACGGATGACGACGGCAGCGAAAGGCCTGTCGTCACAGGCCAGCAGCCATTGCCTGATGTCCTCAAGCTTGGATGGGTCCATGCCCGCCAACTGGCGGATCTGTTGGGGGTCATCGAGCTTGCGCCATCCACCCTGGGATTCGGGCGGCGGGAAATAGTCCCCTTTCACCGGACCGGATATTTGTGTCATGCCTTTGTCCGCCATGTTGGTACATGCCGACAGCAGGGATATTGCCATTAACCAAAAGGACGCTCTGATTAACGAACATGGGCGCGGCAAGGACATCATATCTTATCACTCGTCATCGCTAATGTATCCCAGGCTGCGACCATCGTACCGGCCAGGACCAGCAACAATAATGCCGATGAGACCGCCATTGGTGTCTCCTTTTCTATTACCCTCGCGACGGGCGCAACACAAGCGTGGGATGGCACTTGGCGGCGGGCGTTTTCAGTGTGATACGGGACCGACGATGGCGGCGGTGTCGCGGGCTATCATGAGTTCCTCGTTGGTGGGGATGACCCAGACGGGCAGCTTGCAGCCGTCGGCGGTGATAGGCCCGGTTTGGCCTCCGACGGCCTGGCTGTTGCGGGTCTCGTCCATGATAGCGCCCAGGCGGGCGAGGTAGTGGCAGACGGCCTGGCGGACGGGGGTAGAGTTTTCGCCGATCCCGCCGGTGAAGACCACCGCGTCGAGCGAGGGCAGGATGGTGAAGTAGGCCCCAATGTACTTGGCCACGCGGTAGACGAAGACGTCCACGGCCAGGCGTGCATTGGCGTCGCCCGCATCGGCGGCAGACAGCAGGTCGCGCATGTCGTTGCTCAGTTCGCTGAGGCCCAGCAGCCCGCCGGCTTTGTTCAGCGCGGTGTCCACTTCCGCGGGGGACATGCCCACGGCAATCATCCGCAACACGATGGCCGGGTCGATGTCTCCGCAACGTGTGCCCATGACCAGGCCTTCCAGCGGGGTCATGCCCATGGAGTGATCGACGGCCTTTCCGCCCGCCACCGCCGTCATGGAACAGCCGTTGCCCAGGTGGCAGGTGATGAGGTTGACTTTGTCGGCGGGTTTACCCAGCAGCTCGGCGGCCCGGAGCGTGACACACCGGTGGCTGGTCCCGTGGAAACCGTAGCGGCGGACGTGGTACTTGGTGTGCCATTCATTGGGCACGGCGTAGCGGTAGGCCATCGGGGGAAGGGTAGACAGGAACGCGGTGTCGAAGACGGCGACGTGGGCGGCATGGTGGATGGTCGCCATCGCCGCCTCGATTCCGGCGAGGTTGGGCGGGTTGTGCAGCGGGGCCAGGTCGATGTTCCGCCGGATCAGCGCGATGAGTTTCTCGTCGATCCGCGACGAGGCGGTGGTCTCCTCTCCGCCGTGGACGACCCGATGCCCCACACCGTCTATATCGTCGATGCTGTCCAAGACGCCGATGTCGCGGTCCGTCAACGCCTTAAGGATGACCGCCATCCCGGCGGTGTGGTTGGGGGCGGCAATCTGGAGGTCGATCTGGCCCTTGCCCCGCCGGCCATTGGTGGAATGATGCAGCATGGCGGTTGTCGTGCCGATGCGTTCCAACAGCCCCTTGGCCAGGACGGATTCATCGGCCATGTCGAACAACTGGTACTTTATCGAACTGCTGCCGCAGTTTACGACGAATATCCTCATGGCCATCCTCAGAAAGTCCAAGCGGGTCCGCCCCATTCGGTCACATTCTCCACGTGCATGGGCGGGGGAGCATTGAGACTTATGCCAAAACAACGGCTATGTCAAGGCTTTGACCCCCCTTCTCCGGGTCTTTTAATCCTTTGTTGTCGTACAAAATCGCGGAAATCACCAAGGCCGCGAAGATAACCAAGGCAACAAAGAAAAATGAACGTTGTTCTTTATGAACTTCACGATCTTGGTGCTTTGTGATTATTTCCATCCGAGAATGGAAAGCCCCTCCAGCCTGGACGGGGGCCAAAATGGGGTGTGATAACTCAAGTTTCCGCCAGCAACAGACGACGTAAACCTTGTATGGCCCTTCTACGGAAGGGCTTTGCGCGGAGACTGTTCATGCGGAGCTATTGGTCGGGGACGGCGGTGGCCGTCCTTACGCTTCTGGAATGCCTGGGATGCCAGGAACAGTTGTCGCCACAGGCGAAGCTGACGCTTCAGAGCGCCTACGCCTCCTCGGCGGCTGGGGACAACCGCTCGGTCGTCAACCATACCGACGTTTTCCTCCAACAAAATGGGCGTTCCCCCCAGGCAGCCGAGGCATGTTATCTCCGCGGCCTGGCCAAATATGGTTTGGGCGACCGCGCCGGGGCAACGGCTGATCTAAACGAGGCCCTGGGCAGGACACAGATCCAGGAACTTCGCGCCAAGACCGCCGTCGCCCTGGGCGACCTGGCCTGGGATTCCGACGACATGCCCACGGCAGAGCGAATGTACGATCTGTCGCTGGCAAACCTTGCCAAGGACCAAAAGCCCGCCGATCACGCCCACTACCGCCTCGGTTGCGTGTTGCAGCGCCTGGGGCGATGGGAGGACGCAGACATCCAATTCAACCGGGTCATCTACTTCTTCAGCGGTTCGGAATTGGCAATCCGCGCGGGCCGGCGGCTCAATGCCAGGGACTGGACCATCCAGGTTGGCGCCTTCGAGGGCAAGTCGCGCGCCGATGCCGTCGTCGCCGACCTGAAAGACAAGAACCTTCCCGCCACCGCGCAATCCATTGTCTCCCAAAGCCGGCTGACTTTCGTCGTCCAGGTAGGCAATTACTCCACCTACGAACAGGCAGCAGAGGCACTGGGCGGCGTGCGACACTATAAACCCGACGCATACGTAATCCCGACGAGGTGAGGGTATGAACATTCATTTTTCATTGCCGGCTTGGGTGGTGGCGGTCGCCACGATGGCGGCGGGCTGCCAACACGCCCCGCCGAAAGCAGTTGAGGCCAAGATCCCCCAGGAGTTCTTACAGACCCATTATGCCCCGCAGGAGCCGCCGGTATCTCACATCATCCGCCGCGACTATCGGCTCCGCGAGGGCGATTCGCTGGAAATCATCTATCATATCCGCCACCAGGAAACCTCTGATTACAAGATCAAGATACAGGATGTCATCGTCATCCGCTTCCCGTTCAATCCTGAACTGGATCAGACCGAGCAGGTGCAATCCGACGGAACATTACGGCTGGACTTGGTGGGCGAGGTCAACGTCTTTGATCGCACCATAGAGGACGTGCAGAAGGAGATGGAGGCCAAGTACTCCAAATTCATCCGCAACCCGCAATTGACCGCCAGCTTCAAGCAGTCCAACGTCGAAATCACCGAATTGAAGGAAGCCATCAAGACCGCCCCACGTGGGCAGAGCCGCCTGGTCCCCATCGCCCCAGACGGCATGATCTCCCTGCCGTTCATCAAGAACATCCAGGCTGCCGGGCTGACCGTCAGCCAGTTACACGACGAGTTGAACAAGACCTACAAGACCGTCGGTCTTCCTGAACTGGAAGTAACCGTCAACCTCCAACAGGCCGCCCTGACGCGGGTTTACGTCATGGGCGAGGTGCGGATCCCCGGCGTGCAGTTTGACCGCACCGGGCTGGTCACGGCCAGCGGCGAGATTACTCTGCTCCAGGCCATGGCCCAAGCCGGCAGCTACATCCCGGGGCGCGCGGACCTCAGCAAGGTATTGCTGGTCCGCCGGCGACATTTGGACCAGCCCCAGGTTGCCGTCATCAACGTCCAACAACTCCTGGAAAACCGCACCAAGTCTGCCAGCGGGGCGGTGGCCGTGGAAGCGAGCAACTTCCGGTACGACATCTGGCTGGAAGACGGCGACATCATCTTTGTGCCCACCGCCGAGATCGCCAAGCGGGCCGATTACATCGACTATGTCTGGAACCGCGGCATCCGTGCCGTTGGCGGATTCACCTCGACGGCCAGCTACAACCTCGGCGACGCGGTCAATTTCATTCCGCCCAGGTAACAAAAAAGGCTTGGGAGACCCCACATGGCGGAAACCTACACCGGAAGAACGCTACGCGAAATCCTGCGGATCATGGCGCGACGGTTCCTGGGGATGGTCCTGATCCTCGTTGTCGCCCTGGCGGCAGTGGCGGCGGGAACCTACCTGGCGCCCAAGTGGTATCGTAGCGAGGTGCCCCTGCTGGCCCGGCCCGGCATCGTCGGAAACCCCCTGGAAGAGCAGGTCTCGCTGCTGCGGGACAAGGTTTCCCTGTTCGTCGTCACGCAGCGCGAGATCATCACCAGCGATTATGTGCTGGCTTCGGCGTTGATGAAAATCCAGGGGAACCGGACCCAGGCCCCTCCCACCACCATGCCGGAGGTAACGGCCTGGTTCACCGACAAGGGGGTCAACGACTTTATCCAGTCGCACGCCAAGCTAATGAACCGGCTCCGCAAGAGAGTCGTGGTGCTAACCCCCGGCGGACCCGACGCCACCTTCACGCAGGTCTACAAGGTGCAAGTGGACTGGTCCCAGAACGACGACCGGTTGCTGAGCGGTGGCGGGTCGCCGGACGCCACGACTGAGCGGGTGGCGAACCTGGCCGGGGCGATCAAGGACGCCTACCTGATGCGCTACAGTTGCCTGGAGAGCCAGCGCGCCCACGAAGCCACACGCCTGTTCCGCCAGGATGTCCTGGGGCTGGCCAAGGCCAATCTGGACGATGCCTCCAACGAACTGAACACCTATATCGGTGGGGAACTCAAGGGCGACCTGATCCAGGTCATCAACATGGTCGGAGGCCAAGCCGTCGGAACAGAGATCGGCGACGCCAGCCTGGCCACCCGTTTCCGCGGAGAGATCAACAAGATCGACGAGCGGCTGGCCGAAGTTACGGCGCTCAAGACCGCCCTGGAATCCGAACTGTCCAAGGGCGAATCCGAGGCGATAGTGGTTCCCGACGCCATCACCGCGGCCAATCCCGTCATCGCCAAATTGCAGTCCAAAATCGTTGAGACCAAGCTGAGCCTCAATGCCCTGACACCGCGATATACCGAAGACTACCGGGAGCTTCAGAACGCCAAGGCCGAACTGGCCTCCGCGCTGGCGGACCTTCGCTCCGAACTGAAACTTCAGTACGCCAGGCAGTCGCAGGAGATCGCCGTCCTCAACGCCCGGCGGGCCACACTGAGCCAGAAGGTCACCGAGGACCGCAAGCGTGTGGATGACCTGGCCTCCAAAGTAGCCCGATACGAGCATCTGAGGAAGTCCGTGCTATCGGCCCAGGTGCTCTTCGACGAGGAGCAGAAGCGGGTGATGAACTCCGTGACGGCGGAGAGATTGGCTGCAAATCCCATCCTGGTCACCTCGCTGGGCGACGCGACCCGCCCCGAGGCGAGCGAACCGCGCCTGCCCATCCTCTGGCTGAACATGCTGATCGCCGCCGTGGCAGGCATGGTCCTGGCGCTGGTATACGCCTTCCTTACCGACCACTTTGACCATTCCATCAAGAGCATCGACAACGCCGAACAGTACCTGGGCATTCCAGTCCTGGCCTCCGTGCCCAAGATGGGCGGCGCGATCATCCGCAAGCGGTGAGGTGAATGATGGCCAATACAGAACAGACCGACCAACGCCCCCAGGACGCCGCGCGGGCCTCTCTGGCCCCAAAGGCGAGGGAAATCTTTGCGGGGCTTTGGGCGACGCTATTTGGTTCGAGGCGCGACATCGGCAAGAGCGTCCTGATATGCTCCGCCGACCGCGGCGAGGGAGCCTCCACCATCGCTTGCGGGCTGGCCTTGGCCGGCAGCGCAGCGGCGGCAGGGGCTCGAGTGGCGCTGGTTGACTTCAACCTCCACAACCCCTCGCTGCATCGCCTGCTGGGGGCAAATCCAAGCCCCGGCCTGCGAGAGATACTCACCCGAGGGCTTGCCCCCGAAGCCGCCGCCCAACGGATCAACGAGTCGCTGGACTTCTACGCCGCTGGCGATTCCCTCCCCGATGCCCAATTGGTATTGGCCGGACCGGCGATCGCGGAGTTCCTCAACATGCTGGCTGACGGGTATGACCACGTGCTGATAGACGCACCGGCGGTGAATCGTTTCCCCCAGGCCGGCGTGCTGGCGGGGATCGTCAAGGACGTCGTGCTGGTGGCACACACGGAGCGGACCCCCCTGGAGGCCATCGCGGCGGCCAAGAATCACCTGGAATCCGCCGGCGCTACCCTGGCGGGCGTGGTGCTCAACCAGCGGACCTACCCGATACCGTCGTTCCTCTATCGGCGAGTCTGACCCGCTGCCGCCTCCGGTGGCGGAGTCTGATGAGGCGCCCATGCCGACCCTCGGGCAGCAGAAAATCGATTCGCTGGGACTGGGGATCATCATAACCCTCCTGCTCCTGGCCGCGGCGGCCAGCGTCGTGGCGCCGGCGTTGTTCCCCTGGAGCCTGCTGGGCCTAGTCGGGGCTGCGCTGGTGTTTTACTGGGCGGTCAAGTGGGAGATCACCCTTTGGGCGTGGGTGTGGGTACTGTCCTACGGATTGATGGACCGGCCCTTCTGGCTGCTGGAGGTTCACGGCTTCTTCAACATGACCATCCCGCGGCTGCTCTTTGTCGCCGCGACGGTGGCCTTCGCGGTGCACTTTGCCACCCGCAACGGCGGGTTGGTCTTCAACCGTCCGGTGCTGTGGGCGATGGCCGCGCTGGTGGCCTGTTGCGCAGCCAGTGCCACGGTGACGGGCTGGGTGGCTCTGGAATCGCCCATCGCCTCGGCGCCTTACTTCCGGTTTCTCGGCTCGATCCTGATGCCGCTGACAATGTTCTTCCTGGTCCTCAACGCCACTCGCGGCGAAAAACAGGTCCGTTGGGCATTGTTGTCCCTGAGCATCTACGCATGGTACGCACTGTACATCGCCTACCTCCAGTATGCCGCCATCCTGGGCGCCGAGGGGGCCAGGGCCTTCATCTGGCCGGACTATATCAACCAACCGAGCTGGGGACCGACCTACGGAATCCACTTCGACCGAGCGCGGGGGGCCTTCACGATGTGCAACCCGCAGGCGATCCTACTGACGGCGGTCTTCTTCGGCAATTTGTACCTTTTCCGCGAGATTCGTGGGCTTTATCGCGCGGCGATAGTTGTCCAGGCGATCCTGATCCCCCCGGCGATTTTCTTCACCGGATTGCGCAGCGCCTACGTGGGCTTCCTGGCGGCTGGGACGATCTGGCTGCTCTGGAGCGGACATGGCAGGATGGGGGGGGCCAAGCTGGCTTTGGCGGCGTTGGCGCTATTGATAGCCGTGGCTGTCCTGTGGAACAACCTGGCCCAGGAGGACCGCGCCCGCGGCGGAGTGGCGCAGAAGGCTCCGCTGGTCGGGAGGCGCGTCCTGGCAGCGCGGAGCCTGCGGATATTCGCGGAACACCCCATCGCCGGCGCGGGCTTCGGGCACTATCTGGAGGCCGAGCACAAGCTATCCTCCGATCCCTCCGAGTTGACCCAGCTTTCCACCGGACTGGCCACCCCGCATAACCTGTTCCTGGTCATGTTGGCAGAGACGGGCGTCATTGGCACCGCCTGCCTGCTGGCTGTCATCGTGGCATTACTGCGCGAGACGGCCGGTCTGTACCGTCGCCTGCCGGCCACCGGCACGCTGAACCGGGACGTTGTGGTGTTCTTCTGGGCGGTCGCGGCGGCGTACTTCATCGACGCGATGCTGGTCGATCCGCTCTGGGACGTCGCCGGCAGCGCCCTTTTCTGGTCGCTGGCCGGTCTGGTCGTGGGGTGTCGCCGGCTGCTGGAGCGTCCCAGCGGTCCGTCCAACTTGTCACTGGCCCCGGCGGCCTAGGAGGTCGCCCGTGGCAATTCTGTCTGGCCTTAGCAAGGTCGGCTCGATGAGCGAATCGTTGGGCCTTTACGTCCCGGCGATGATCCTCCAAAAGGGCCTGGGGCTGTTTCGCGTGCTGCTGTTCGCCCATATCCTGCGGGCGGCGCAGGCGCAATACGGCCTGTGGGGGCTGGCGATGATGGTCTTTTCGCTGGCGGCCCCGCTGGCGACGTTGGGGGCCAATCACGGGCTGGTCCGTTACACCGGCCTGTACGAAGCGCGCGGGCAGTTGGCGACGTTTTACCGGCGCATCCGCTGGGGCTGCCTCGCCTGCGCCGCTGGCGTGGCCGGGGCAATGTTACTGGCCAGCGGTCCGATCACCATCTGGGTCTTCGCCTCCGCCCAGGGCGGCGACGGAATCGCCTATCGCCAGCAGTTGCACGCCTGCTGGGCGTCGCTGGCCAACGTTCTGGCCGGGGCACTGTACTTCAACATGCTCGCACTGGCGGCGGGGCTTCGGGCGTATCGGATCGCCTCCGTCGTGGAGCTGGTTTTTTCCGTCACATTCACCCTCGCCGGATCGGCTGTGCTGGTTGTTTGGCCGGAGGCGGTGCCCTTGCTGGCGGCTCACCTGGGTTGCCTGGTGCTGTCCTTGGCATTGGGGATGGTGCTTCTCCAGGGCGCGATCAAAGATTTTCCCGTACCGTCCCAGGCCGCAAGCGAGTCTGGACAATCACCCGCCACCTCGGCTGGTCCGCAAGGCGACGAGACGACGGGGGCCTTGAGGAAGGTCCTGGGCTTCGGATTGGTGGCGATGGTCGGCAACTTCTGTTGGCTGGCGGCGCAGTACGTCAGCTTCTATATGACCAACCGCCGCCATTCCAAGGCCGACGCGGGCGTCTTCGCCGTCTTCATGCAACTTGGCCAGATGGTGCTGCTGGTGGCCAACTCCGCCTGGGCAGTGATATTCTCACACATAACCAGCCGATGGGAATCGTCCCGGCGGCGCGAGGCGATGGCCACCCTGGAAACGGCATTCAATGCCTTGTCGCTTGTCCTGATGGCCGTCACGCTGGGGGTTTACGCTACCGCTCCGACGTGGGTGAAGTTGCTGCCGACACCGTACCGCGTGGGCCTCCCGCTGCTGGGCGGATTGCTGATGTTCTGCCAGTCCGTGGCAAACTTCTCGCTGGTGACCGTCATCGCGCGGCTCCACGAAAGACCGGGATGGATCGCTTTGGCTGCCTTGGCCGGAGGCGCGGTCAACGTGGTTCTGGCGGCCTGGTGGATGCCAGCGTTTTCCTACGCCCCCGCCGGTGCGGCCTGGGCTGCCGGAGTGGGCGTCTATATCGGCGCGGGGGTTGTCTCTGCCGTTTACTTCCTGCTGGAGGGAGTACGATTGCGCCTGGTCACGTACGGGGTGTTGGCCTCGCCGATCCTGCTGGTCCTGCCCCCTTGGGCGGGATTGGCAGTCTGGACGGCTGTCTTGGTCGCCGCATTGATGGGAAAATGGTTTTTCGACGCCGATGAAAAACAACTGATCCTCGCCTCTGCCGGCGGGGCATTCACGCTGCTGCGTAAGGCGATGTCATGGCGCTGAGTATTACCGTCATCATACCGACGCACGACCGGCCCGAGAGCCTCTCCAGGGCGGTGGGGGCGATCCTTACCCAGAACCGCCGGCCCGAAGAATTGATCGTGGTCAACGACGGGGCGAGTGAGTTGAGCGACGATATTACCGGTCGCGCCGCCTCTGCCGGGGTGGCCTTCCGCTGCATCCGCCGATACGAGCCTTCCTCCAGCGCCTCGCGAAACGCCGGTTTGTCCGCCGCACGCGGCGATATCGCCGTGCTGATCGACGACGACATGGTGCCGGCCTGTGATTATCTGGCCCGCCTGGCGGAGCTTTACCAGGCCGATTCCCACCAACTGGTTGCCGGCATAGGTGCGGTCTACGCGACCAACCAGCCGCCGCCAATCGCCCAACGCGTCTGGGATTCACTCGCCGCGATTCTGGCTGAAAATCGCTGGGCCACCCGCCGCTGCACGGCAAGATACGTCCGGCTGCCGATGAGCCTCGCGGGCCGGCTGGTCCCCGCCCGTCGGCTGGCCGGAGGGGCGATCAGCCTTCGTCAGCGGGTCTATACCGTCGAGCGGTTCACCGAGGCATTCGGTGGTTACTGCCTGGGGGAGGATACGGAATTCTCCTTCCGCCTAGGCCGGACGGAGGCGCTATTCCTCGCGACGGAACTGGTTATCCGTCACGAGATGCCCGCGACGGGCCGGCCTGACTTACAAGTTCGCGGCAGGATGTATGCCGCCAACATGCTCTATATCGCCACCCATAGCGTTGACCGCGGGGCGGGAACCTGGATGCTGTTGCTGTATCACCTAGCCGGTCTGACGCTCCTTGCGGCTGCGTGGGGCGTCTTCAGTAGGCGCAGCGCCAACCTCCGCCTGGCGGCGGGCCTGGCCGGGGAACTTTCGCGACAGGCGGGCAAGGCCATCGGGAGGCTGGTATGCGGGTCCTGATTGTCACCGGCGACTTGCGCGTCGGCGGGGCGGAGAAGACCGCCCTGGAACTTGTCCGCTCAATGGAGGGCGGCGGACGATGGTTCACGGTAGCCGCACTGCGCGGCCGAGGACCGATGGGTTCGGAGTTCATCAGCGCCGGCGCGCGGCTTCACGAGAACGTCGCCCCCAGGCGGTTCCAACCCCAAGCGCCGCTGCGCCTCCGGCGCATCATCCGCGACGGGGGGATCGAAACCGTCATCGTCCTTGACCCGCTGCGCAACGGGCTGTTCCATGCCCTTGCCGCCTCGTCGCTGAGCTTCCCCAGGCCCGCGAGAATCTGCTGGTGTCACGCCTGGCCGGGCGGGCAGGCGGGTAACTTCGCGCCGGCGCTGCGGGACTATCTGCGTACCGGCCTATTGGATGTGGTGGTCTGTGTCAGCCGCGCGCAGCGGAGGCGGCTTGTGGAAGCGGGACTCCCTCGGCGGCGCCTGGTGGTAATCCCCAATGGTATCGACCTGGAACGCTTCGCCGCGCCAAAGCCTTCCTCCCTGCCGCTGCCTTCGGGCAAGCGGATCATCGTCCAGGTGGCCAACGCCATGCCGGACAAGGATTTTCCCACTCTGCTGGCCGCCGTAGCCGCCCTGGCGGGCAGGCGGAGCGACTTCCACTTGCTGCTAGTGGGAAGAGGTACCGACGGCCCCGAAATGACGCAGGCCGTTACCGAGGCGGGGTTGAAGGACCTGGCCACGCTGGCAGGTCCACGCGATGACGTCGCGGGCATCCTGGCCCGCGCTGCCGTCTTCGTGCTGTCCTCGGCCCGCGAGACGTTCGGCCTGGCGGTCCTGGAGGCGATGGCTGCCGGAGTACCCGTGGTGGCGACCAATCTGCCCGCCCTGGCGGAATTGATCTGTCAAGGCCGGGACGGCTTGTTAGTCGGCCCCGGCGACCCGGCAGCCCTGGCTGGAGCTCTGGAACTGCTACTCGACGATGAGCCGTTGGCCAATCGTCTTCGCCAGGCCGCCCGGCGACGCGCGGCGGAGTTCTCCTCGGCTCGCATGGCCGGGCGATTCGAGCGCCTGTTGCGCCTCCTGGCCCGCCGGAAATAAGCATCAGGGTCTTTCAATTCTTACTGTCGTATAAGACCGCCGAAATCACCAAGATCACGAAGAAAAGAATAAAATACTTCGCTGTTTTTGGTGATCTTCGAGGTATTCACGAGCATTTCCAATACGAGGACTGGAAGGCCACGGCTCGACGGGCGTGCGGTTGTTGGGGCTATTGCCACGGGGACGACGATATAATCTTTGTGTCCTCGTGTTCTTCGTGATTCCGATGGTTCGCTAAACCACCGAAGGGTTGCCAATCAGGTGGCGATGTGGCCATGCCAATAGGAGACGTGGAGTGAAAGCAACCATTGACGCCGAGGCGTGTATCGGATGCGGACTTTGCCCGCAGGCATGTCCTGATGTCTTTGAACTGGGCGACGACAATGTAGCGCGAGTCAAGGTGACTCCGGTACCCGTGGAGTCGGAGGGCGCCTGCCGCGAGGCGGCCGCGGTGTGCCCCACCGAGGCAATCAAGATCGAGCCATAGCGGGGAATCCACGTTTGGCGAGAGTTTTTACCAGCGGCAGTCAGCCATGGTATGCGATGGCGTGCCCTTTGCCAATGCCCTCCGGGCTGGTTAGACTTCTGGGGGTATGGCTCAACGGGACAAAACAGGACCAAAAACATATCCTTCAACCAGCGTCGAGACGCCGCGGCAGCGGTGGGGTGTCCTGGCCGGCGCGGTGTTGATCGTGGCCGCCGGGGCGGCGGCATTTTCCAACAGCTTCGATGGCGTGTTCCTCTTTGACGACGTTCCCTCCATCGTAACCAATCAGGCGCTGCGCGGTCCCGGTGCGATCCTGCGGGCATTTGTCCCACCGGAGGCTACCACCCAGCATGGCCGGCCCGTGCCCAACATCACATTGGCGATCAACTACGCCCTGGGGGGCACGGATATTCGCGGATACCACGCCTTTAACCTGGCCGTGCACCTGTTGGCGGGCCTGACGCTATTGGGAATCGTTCGCCGCACGTTGTTGTTGCCGGTGATGCGGCAGCGTTTCGCCAAGGCGGCGACCTGGCTGGCGACGGCGGCGTCTCTGTTGTGGGTGGTGCATCCTCTCCAGAGCGAGTCGGTCACATATATCGTCCAGCGGACCGAGTCCCTGATGGGCCTGTTTTACTTGCTGACCCTTTATTGTTTCATCCGAGGGGCAACCTCATCACGGGCTGGCATGTGGACGGTCGCGGCGGTGGCGGCTTGCGCCGCGGGCATGGGCAGCAAGGAGGTTATGGCCACCGCGCCGCTGATGGTACTGTTATACGACGTGGTGTTCGTCTCGTCTTCGCCGGTGGCGGCGTGGAAGGCACGGCGGGGCTTGTACGTGGGCCTGGCGGCCAGTTGGGCAATTCTGGCGGTCCTGGTCATATCGACGGGCAGCCGCAGCGGAACGGCGGGCGTTAATCTTTCCGAAGTCAGCCCACTGGAATACGCCGCCAGCGAGTTTGGAGTGATCCTTCACTACCTGAGCCTGGCGTTCTGGCCGGTGGGGCTGTGCCTGGACTATGGCTGGCCGGTGGCGCGGAGCCAGGGAGAAATTCTGCCCGCGGCGGCGGTGATTGTGTCCCTGTTGGCGGCCACCCTTTGGGCGTTAACCTCATCGCAGCGATTTACTGCGGGAAGCACACCCTTGCCCNNCTGCCCCTGGCTGCAATGGCTACGGGACTGACCATTGCGGGATACCTGCTGGCCGGCGATGTGGCGCGTCGGTGGAACCAATCCTTCGCGGCACGATCGGCGGCCTGGGGCGTGGCGGGATTGGCCGTGGCGGTCTCGGCGACGCTGCTGGGCTGGCGGACCCATGTGCGCAACTTGGATTACCGCAGCGACCGGGCCATGTACGAAGACGCCGCCGCAAAGCGGCCCAACCATGCCCGTGCCCAGAGTAACCTTGGATTCGTGCTGGTGGACGCCGGCCAGGCCGACCGCGCCCTGGCGGCCTGCAACCGGGCCATCGAGCTGGTTCCCAATTTTCCTGAGGCATACAACAATCGCGGAAGGGCCTTGGCGGCCAAGGGGCAGTACCAACAGGCCATCGCCGACTATGACCGCACGATCAAGATGCAGCCGGACCACGCCGAGGCGCACAGCAACCGCGGCGCCGCCAAGGTTGCGTTGGGCCGGCTGGAGGAGGCGATGGCCGATTATGATCGCGCCATCAAGTTGAACCCCCAATACGGCGACGCGTACAACAATCGCGCGATTTTGTGGACCAGGCGGGGACAATACAGCCGCGCCATTGATGATGCCACTCGCGCCATCGAGCTGTCGGCCGGGGGGCTGGCGGAGGCCTTCGCCGTTCGAGCTGAGGCATACGCCCAGCAAGGCCGACACTCTCTTGCCGTCGCGGACTACACCCGCGCCGTCGGCCTCAAACCAACCCTGGCGGAGGCATACGCGGGCCTGGGGGCCTCCCGCCACAAGACGGGAAAGATCGAAGATTCCGTCGCGGATTACACCAGCGCCATCCAACTTCAGCCGACTAATGCGGCCACGTACAACAATCGCGGTTATGCCTACAGCGACCTGGGCCGGTTCGGGGAGGCACTGGCGGACTTCGCCAAGGCGATCGACCTGGATCCCAATGACGCCAACACCTATGACAGCCGGGCGTTGGCATACTATCGCATGGGCCGCTTTGAGGATGCATGGCGGGACATCGCCGCCTGCCGTAGACTGGGGGGCACGCCAGACGCCAAGCTGCTGGAGGATCTTGTCAAGGTTACGGGCCAAAAGAAGTAGAGCTGTCTGCNNCTATCCGGTTCAGATGTCGAAGATTTTTCCAGGGTTGAGGATGTTGTTGGGGTCCATCGCCCGCTTGATCGCCCTCATCATCTCGATGTGAGCCTCGGAGCAGACCAGCGGCATGTATTCCTTCCGCTTATGGCCGATGCCGTGCTCCCCGGAGATCGTCCCGCCCAGTTCGGCTACGAGTTTGTATAGGTCCGTCAATATTTTCGGCAGCAGGGCGTGCCACTGCTCCAAGGTCCAGGCTGGGTTCATCACCGCCGTGGCGTGGAGGTTGCCATCGCCGGCATGACCGTAGCAGGGGAAGGAGATGTCGTACTTGGCCGTCAATTTGGCCAGCCCGTCCACAACGGCTGGAATGGCCGCCGTCGGGACGACGATGTCTTCCAGGCTCTGGTGCGGGCTGACCACCTTGAAGGCCTCGGCAATGTTGCGACGGACCTTCCAGATGCGCTCGGAGGTCGTGGCGTTGTCGGCGACATAGACTTCGATGGCCCCGGCAGACTCGACCAGCCGGCCTATGGCTTGGTATTCGCTCTCCACCTCGTCGGCGTCGGGACCATCGACGGTCACCAGCAGCATCGCCCCGGCGTCATGGTAGGGGATGGACTCGTTGAGATACCCGCAGGATGCCCGGACGGAGGTCTGGTCCATGAACTCAACTGCCGTCGGGATGATCCCGCTTTCGGTCATAATGCGCGGGACGGCGGCGATGGCCTGCTCGGCCGTGCGGAACAGCGCCAGCAGGTCCACGGAGCATTTGGGCAGGGGCATTAGCTTCAGGATGATTTTGGTAAAGACCCCCAGCGTACCTTCGGAGCCAACCATCAGACCGATGAGGTTGTAACCCGTTACGTCCTTGACCAGCTTTCCGCCCAGTTGGATGATCTGGCCGGTGGGGGTGACGATCTCCAGGCCCGCGACATATCTGCCTGTTACGCCATATTTTACAGCTTTTCCTCCGCCGGCGTTTTCCGCGACGTTGCCACCGATGCAGCAGGTTTCCAGGCTCATGGGGTAGCCCGCGTAGAAGAGGCCCAGATCCCGCACGGCGGCGTTGATGTCGTTTGTGACCACGCCGGGTTCGACGGTGATCATCATGTTGTCGCCGTCGATATCGAGGATGCGGTTCATCCGGTCGAAGAGCATCACGATGCCGCCGCGCAAAGGTACCGCGCCTCCGGAAAGCCCGCTACCGGCCCCGCGCGGGGTGACGGGGATATGCTCGCGGTTGGCCAGTTTCAAGATTGCGGCAATTTCCTCCGCCGATCCCGGTCGAACAGCCGCCTCTGGCATGTGGGCGTATTGCGGTTCGGCCACCTCGTCGTGGCTCAGCGGCTCGAGCTTCTCGGTGTCGGCGTAGATGACATATTTGTCGCCGACGATCTTCTTCAACTTCGCGGCGACCTTAGGGGTCACGGGGCTGTATTTTATTGCCTTGGCCATAACTGCCTTTGCATGACGTTTTCAGATCACGTTTCTTAAGACTGCGGACCTTGGACAAATTTCAATCGCCTGGCTCCTGATGGCAGTATCACCGCCGACTGTTACTATTCACGTTCCGAGGCGAAACCAACCGGCTTTCGCTTTGGTTCCTCCGGTTCAGCCATCAATTGGCGAAGAGCTTGGACTAAACCAAGTATCTGTCGATCGTGCCCTTGGAGTCTCCGTTCAAGTTCATCGAGTCTTGTGGATAGCTCCTTGTGGGCGGACAGCATCTCACGGAGCTTCACGAAGGCCCTGACCACGAAAACACTTACCTTTACGGCGCGATCGGAATTCAACACGGTTGCGGCCATGATTGCCCCGTGCTCGGTGAAGGCATAAGGTAATGTGGGTGAAAACCGCAGTTTGGCGAGGTGGTCGCAATTTGCGACCACCTGTTCCTTCTCCTCTCTGCTGAGGGGGAACACGAAATCCTTGGGGAATCGGTCCCGGTTACGTTTCACCTGTTCATTGAGACGCTTTGTCGTCACGCCGAAGAGACTTGCCAAGTCCGCGTCCAGCATGACCTTCTGGCCACGGATGAGCAGGATCTGCCGTTCGATTCTTCCCATCGGAATCGCCAAATCGTCCGAGGTCATCCGAGGCTCCCTATCCTGCAAACAACAAGGCCGTAATAATTGCATAATGCGACATCAAGCCTTGCCCTTGATCTTCCGCAACTTCTCGGCAAGCAACGGTACGACCTCAAAGAGGTCGCCCACGATACCGAAGTCAGCCACGCGGAATAATTGTGCGTCGGGGTCGGTATTGACGGCCACGATGGTTTCGGATGTCTGCATTCCGGCAAGGTGTTGGATGGAACCTGACACGCCCAAGCCGACGTAGAGTTTTGGCGTGACGGTCTTGCCCGACAGCCCGATCTGATGTGGGTAGTTCAGCCACCCACGGTCGACGGCGTCACGGCTGGCGCCCAGGGCGGCGCCGAGTACCTCCACCAACGGCGCGACGAGCTTGACGTTCTCGCCCTTCTTGATCCCGCGTCCGACGGCAACGACGATGTCGGCATCCTGTAGACCGTGCTGATCGGTATTTGGGATAAAGTCCACGCGGCGCATCCGCCCGGCGGACAGGTCCGCTCGCGCGGCGCGACGGATGATCTCGCCCTGCCGCCCTCCTTGCCTCGCGGCAGGTTGTGTCGATCTCGGCCTGACGGTCGCCATCTGGGGACGGTGGCGCGGTGTCTTGATGGTCGCCAGGATGTTGCCACCGATGGCCGGGCGGGTCTGGAGCAGATTGCCGGTTTCCGGCTCGATATCCAACACGGTGCAGTCGGCCGTTAGGCCCGCGTCGGCCTTGGCGGCAACGTACGGCATGAGCGTCCGACCGGTGGAGGTAGCCCCTGCGATGACGATCTCCGGGCAAAGCTCCCGGATCAAATCCAACATGCAGACCGAATAAGGTTCGACCAGGAAATGTTCCAACAGCGGCGATTCGACGGCGATCACGCGGTCGGCTCCGCGATCGACAAGTTCGCGCAGGTCCGCATCGTGAATGTTCCAGCCAAAGATGACAGCCGTCAGGCCGGTCTTCCGCTTGTCGGCAAGGTCTCGCCCGCGGGTCAGCAGCTCGTGGCTGATCCGCTGCACGCGCCCGCCGGACTGCTCAGCGAGTATCCAGACTCCCTTGTGTTCCAATGTATTCTCCGATGTCCGGTTCTAGACCAGTTGCCTGTCCTGAAGAAACGCCACCAGCTTGGTGACGGCTTCATGGAGCGATTGCTCATCTTTGGCCACCAGTTTCATGCACTCGCGGGCGACCTTGGGCTTAAAGATTCGCACCACGCGGGTGGGGGAGCCTTCCAGGCCGATCTTGGCGGTCTCCACGCCCAGGTCGTCGGGGCCCCAGACGGGGATCGCCTCGGCTTTGGCGCGAAGCTTGCCTCGCAGTGTGGGCAGGCGCGGATCAGCGATCTCCTTGACCACCGTCAGCACGCACGGGGCGGCCGCTTCCAGCACCTCGTAGCCATCCTCGACCAGCCGATGGAAACGAAAGGCCCCACCGTCGATCCGTTCGACCTTGCTGATGTAGGTGGCCACGGGCAGGTCAAGGAACGAGGCGATGCCAGGCCCCACCTGGCCGGTGTCGCCGTCGGTGGCCCGCTCGCCGCAGATGACCATGTCCACGGGCGAACCGCCGTCGCCGCCGAGCTTTCGGATCGCCGCCGCCAGCACATAGCTGGTCGCCCAGGTGTCGCTTCCGGCGAAGGCCTTGTTGGAGATCAGCACCCCGCTGTCGCATCCCATGGCGACGGCCTCGCGAAGGGCCTTGTCGGCCTTGGGCGGTCCCATCGAAATAGCGACCACCCCCCCGCCGTGGGCCTCCCGCAGGCGGATGGCGGCCTCGATGGCGTAGAGGTCCAGCGGNNGCCTCGTCCATCTTGACGGCGTTGGTCTCCGGTACCTGCTTGATGGGCACGACAATGCGCATTGCTTCTCCTAAAGCCGGGCCATTGGGCAATCGAAGCAGTCTTTTTACCCGCCGGCGGCGGACGAATCAACCATGACGGCCGGTGCGTCATGGGGACTTTTCATTTGGCGGATCAGAAATGATCACGAAGCTCACGAAGAACAGCGTAGCTTCATGTTTTTTCTTCGTGGCCTTTGTTGCCTTCGTGGCCTTTGTGATTTCGGGCTATTTGCTCGTCGAAGTAAGAGGACAAGGCGGGTAACATGGTCCCTTTGGCGAGGCCGCCCGTATCAACCGTTTCACCGGCGACATCCGCGTACGGTTGACGTTCTAGAAAAAAGGTTCTGCTTTGATCACTCGATTAGCAACGGTGTGTTCAATCGTACTTTTTTTGGGCTTTGCCGCCGCTACCGGCAACCCGGATGCCTCAAGACCGGCGACGGACAAGGATACGCAAGGAGAATCCACGATGACCAACCAAGCCCAACCCGTCCGGCTTCGACGCAGCGACAGTTTCCTGGGCATTCATTTTGACTTTCATGCCGGGCCAGACTGCACGGAAATAGGCAAGAACGTCACGGAGGAGATGGTCGAGAGCATCATCGACCAAGTCAGGCCGGATTACATCCAGGTCGATTGCAAGGGACATGCGGGCTTCGCCAGCTACCCTACGAAGGTTGGCACTCCGGCCGGGGGGTTCGTGCGCGATGCGCTCCGCATCTGGCGCGACGTGACGGCCCGCAACGGCGTGGCCCTGTACATGCACTACTCGGGCGTGTTTGACTTCGCCGCCTGCAAGGGGCATCCCCAATGGGCAGCCGTGGACGCCAATGGCGTACCCAACGAGGACAAGACATCAGTCTTCGGGCCTTACGCCGACGAGCTGTTGATCCCTCAGTTGATGGAGCTCCGCCGTGAGTACGGCGTGGACGGGGTGTGGATCGACGGGGAGTGCTGGGCGACCTGTGTCGACTACAGCCCGATGGCACTGAAGGCTTGGCGGCAGGCTGGACACAGCGAGGAGCCCCCGCGCGAGGCGAAGGACCCGCTCTGGCCGGCCTGGCTGGCGTTCCAGCGCGAGGGATTCAGGAACTACGTCCGCCGCTACACCGACCGCCTGCACGCATTCGACCCGCAGTTCCAGATCGCCAGCAACTGGGCGTTCACCTCCTTCATGCCCGAACCGGTATCGGCGGATGTGGACTTCCTCTCGGGGGACTATAGCCCAGCCGACAGCGTGAATGTTGCTCGCTTCGAGGGGCGCTGCATCGCCCCGCAGGGAAAGCCCTGGGACCTGATGGCATGGAGCTTCAACTCCGCCGGCGAACAGTGCTTCACCACCAAATCGCTGCCGCAATTGCAGCGAGAGGCGGCGATGGTGCTGTCGCTGGGCGGTGGCTTCCAAGCCTACTTCTCGCAGAACCGCGACGCATCGGTGAACCTCTGGAAGATGAAATTGATGGGGGAGGTGGCCAAGTTCTGCCGCGCCAGGCAACCGTTCTGCCACCGCGCCGTGCCCGTGCCGCAGATCGCTCTGCTTAATTCAACAGCTGACCATTATCGCAGGTCCAACAGTCTGTTCACCAACGGGGAGTACCGCGCGATTCGTGGCACGCTCCAAGCCCTGCTGGGGTCGCAGAATTGCGTGGAAATCCTCAGCGAGCATCACCTGGCCGGCAGGATGAAGGAATACCCGCTGATCATCCTGCCAGAGTTGGTGTATATCGAACCGAGCCTCCGGGCCGACCTGCTGGCCTATGTCGAGAACGGTGGCAGCCTGTTGGTCATTGGGCCCGTGGCGGCTGGAATGTTCCAGCGGGAACTGGACGTTGAACTGCTCGCAAAACCCGCCACAGACAGGCGCTGGCTGGAGCACGACGGCTGGCTGGGAGGGTTGGTGACGACCTGCCAGAAGGCCAAACTCGGCCCCGGGGCCCAGGCCTTTGGCACGCTCCACGAGACCAACACCCCGGATTCCCCCGCCTGCCCGGCTGCGTCGATCGCCACGCATGGCAAGGGCCGGATCGCGGCGATCTACTTCAACTTCGGCGACCAATACGCCCAATCGTCAACCGCCACGGCCCGGCGGTTTCTTGGCGCCCTGGTCCGCCGGCTGTTTCCAACCCCCATCGTCGAGGTCGCCGGCAGCCAGTTTGTGGATGTGACGGTCAATCGCATCGGCGGAAAGCTGGCGGTCAACCTGGTCAACACCGCCGGTCCGCATGACGTTCCGACTGTCGCGGTTTTCGACGAGATTCCCCCCGTCGGGCCTCTCAACGTGACTATACGTACAGGGAAAAAACCCTCCAGCGTCACGCTCCAACCGGCCGGGGCGAAATTGGACTTCGACTTCACCGACGGCTGCGTCCGTCTGGTCCTGCCCCAGTTGGCGATACATGACATTATCGTGGTGGAACCATAAACGGCCGTCTGGCATCGGGATTTCCACGATAGTGGCCATGCGGCGCGGGATGCGATTAGAGCCAACTCCAAGCGGCGCCTTTACGCCGTCGCCAGTTTCACGAACATCATGCCGCGGTGTTCGTAGTTGGTGAACATGTCGTAGCTGGCGCAGGCGGGGGATAGCAGGATGACGTCTCCCGGCGCAGCATGTTTTTTTGCCAAGGCCACTGCCGCGGGGAGGTCCTCGGCCCGTTCGATGGGGGGGGTTCCTTCGGTCTGACTGGCCTGGATGGCGGCGATGATGGCTTCTCGCGTGGCGCCTAGCGCAACGACGGCTTTGGCGCGGCGAGCCAGAGCTGTCCCGAGTTCCTCGAAGCTGACGTGCTTGTCGTATCCGCCGACGATGATGACGGCCTGGCGGGGAGGGAAGGCCTCCAGGGCGACGATTGCCCCGCCGGGTGTGGTGCACTTGGAGTCGTTGAAGTACCGCACGCCGTCCCGCCGGGTGACGAATTGGAGGCGATGCGGCAGGCCGGGAAAGTCCCGCAAGGCCTGCGCCGCCGTGGCACGGTCGATGCCGAACTGCCGCGCCGCCGTCCAGGCGGCCTGTGCGTTGGCCTGGTTGTGGGCGCCTGGTAGGGACAATTCAAAAGGTTCCCCGCGGGGGTCGAACATCTCCACCCGGCCGGGCGCCTGGGCCGCCCATTTCGAAACGATCGGATCGGCAGCGTTGAGGATCAGCACGTCTCGTCCGGTCTGGAAGGCAAAAATGTTTTTCTTGGCGGCGGCGTAGGCATCCATCGTCCCGTGGCGGTCCAGGTGGTTGGGAGCGAGGTTGGTCATGACGGCAACATGCGGGCTGACGCCGATGATCGGCAGGTCTTCCAGTTGAAAACTGGAAAGCTCCAGCACGACGACATGATCGGGCAAAATCCGCGGCAGCTCCTCCAGCAGGGAACCTCCGATGTTGCCGCCCACGTGGGTGGTCCGCCGCCGGCGAAGGATATCCCCGATCATCGCGGTGGTGGTAGACTTGCCCACGCTGCCGGTCACGCCCACCACCGGTGCGGCGCATCGCTGAAGAAAGAGATTGATCTCGGTGGTGCGTGGCACGCCCGCGGCGGCGGCCTCTGCCAGCAGGGGCATTTCCCTGGGCACGGCGGGGTTGACGATAAGTAACTCGGCGGCCAGAAAGTCTGCCCGGTCGTGCCCGCCCAGATGGAAGGCGACGTCCATGCCGTCCAGCGCCTGGATGGATTCGGCCAGTTCGTTCCGGCCGGCCTGGTCGGTGACGGTCACCGTTGCGCCCTGCCCGCACAACCAACGTGTTACGCCCACTCCGCCGCCGAAGCGCCCCAGGCCGATGACGGTCACTTTCACCCCAGCCAGCTCGCCGGCGCCGACCACGGAACCCATGGGTTTGCCCACGTTCATATCGCCTCCGCCGGTCCCAGTCCCAACACGGTGACGGCAGAGATATCGTATCGGCGGGCCAGGTCGAGGACTTCCTGCCCGCCCACGGCCAGCAGAAGCTCGATCTGCTCCGCCAGCGGGATATATTGGCGGCGATAGACCCAGTCGAATCCCACGTTCACCAGCCGGCCCATGGGAAGTTCGCCCTTGAGTGTCGCGGAGGATGCGATCTTGTTCTTGGCGGCCTGGAGTTCCGAATCGCTGGGGCCTTTCTCCAGGAAGGCGGCGAAGACCTCGCGGGTGATCCGCACGGCCTGGGCGGCCCGGGCCGGGTCGGTGGACAGGAAGGACAGGAACGCCCCCGTCCCATCGAGGGAAAGGTGGGACATGTTGGCCTCGTCGGCGATGGCGGGTTCGACTAGGGCGTAAAACAGGCGGCTGCCGTTGTCGTCGCCCAGGATGGTCGCCAGCACGCCGGCGGCATAGCGGGCCTCGTCCTGGGACGATGGGGCCGGAGACATCAGGGCGATGTGTTCGCGGACGACCTTTACGTCAACGATGGCCTGGCAGCATGGATTCGCCCCGGCCGGATCGATCTGGCGGGAAACCTCGTAGGGCTTCCATCCCGAGCACATCGACTTAACTTTGGCAACCAACGCGCCGAAATCCACCTTGCCCGCGGCGACCACCGTGACGTTACCGGGAGAATACCGCCGGTCGAAGTACGCCTGCATGTCCTGGCACTTGAGGGCCTGGATGGATTCGGGGGTCCCCAACACGCTGTTGCCCAGGGGATGGGCGTCGAAATAACGGCCCATGAGCTTCTCGTAGACGCGGTAAGCGGGCTGATCCTCGTAGCGGGCGATCTCATCGAGGATAACGTTCTTCTCCATGTCGAAATCCTCCCCTCGCAAGGCCGGACGGAGGATGTCGCCCAGGATGTCCAGCAGGTCTGTCTGATATTCCGGCAGAACCGCGCCGTAATAGACGGTGTTCTCCTCGGAGGTGAACGCGTTGTACTCGGCGCCAAGGCGGTCGAAATCGCGGTTGACGTCGAAGGGCGTCCGCCGGGCGGTGCCCTTGAAGACCATGTGCTCCAGGAAGTGGCTGACCCCCGCGACATCGGCGGTTTCGTCGCGGCTGCCGGTCCGCACGAAAAAACCCACCGCCATGGAAGCCGCCGCTGGATTGCTCTCCGCGACGATCGTCAGCCCGTTGTCCAAAACCGCGCGATGGAATTCCATTCTCAACTCACTGGGCGTTCAATGCCGCTACGTCCGGGCTTGTCGGTCCGATGGCCAGGAACGTCATGCGGCGTGGGGGAAATTCACGCAGATATTCAAGCACGTCGGCGACAGTGACCTTCTCGATGTGATCCGATATTTCCGCCAGGTCGCGCAGGCGGTGGAGGTGGTACCAGTCTTGGCACAGCGCGGATGAACGGGCGTGGGTTGACTCACCTTGCATCACCAGGGCGCTGCGAAGTTGTGCACGGGACTTGAGGATCTCGTCCGGTTCGATTCCATCACCCAGACGGCGCAGCTCGTTTAGGATGACCTCGAAGGTCGTTTGAGCCTTAGGCCCAACGGTGGCGGCGTAGGTGAACATGCCCGCGTGGCTTTTGAGGCTGTGATATCGCGTCGAGACGTGGTAGACCAGCCCTCGCTTCTCGCGGACTTCCGTGAAGAGCCTTCCGCTCATCCCGCCCGAAAGCACCGTTTCAGCCAGCCGGGCCGCATAGTAACTAGGATCATCCATCGGCGCCGCGGCGTGGGCCATGGCGATATGCACCTGGGCGGAGTCCTTGGGTATGTGGACCACGCCACCCTGGGCAGGTTGCGTCTCCACCGCTTGGGTGGGGCAGTCCGGCCAGTCGCCCAGGAGCCGTTCCACCTGGTCACACAGCTTCGGCATGTCGACATGGCCGGCCACGGCCAGGATAGCACCGTGAGGGGCCAGCCCCCGATGCAGATGTTTGCGGGCGATGTCGGCGGTGATGGTCCGTAGCGATTCCGTCGTTCCATAGATGCTGCGCCCCAGCGGATAGGGGTAGAATCGTTCGCGAAGCAGGAAGGCGCATTTCTGCATCGGTTCGTCTTCGAGGCCTTCCAGCTCCTGGGCGACCAGAGCGCGGCAGGATTCAAAGGTGGAATCCTCCAACCGTGGGCGAAGGAGGATGTCGGCATAGATGTCCAGAACGGCAGGGAGGTTTCGCCCCAGCGAGGCGGCGGAGAAGAGAATGTGCTCGCTCTGCACGCTCTCGATGTGCTGGCAGCCCAGGGCATCCAGGGCGTCGTTGAGCTGGCGGGTGTCCCGCCGGCCTGCGCCTCGAAGGCACCACTCGCTGGCGACGGCTGCGGCGCCTTGGCCGGTGACGGGGTCGTGGCAGGCCCCAGTCGGCACGGCCACCGTCAGGGCGGCCGAGGAGACGTGGTCCATCCGCTGACCGAGAAAAGTCAAGCCGTTGGGGAATTCCCTGACGAAAAAGTCCTCTGCCACAATTACCGCCCTTCCGTTATCGCTTCAAAGCCTGGAACGTGTACGAGAACTACGCGGGCCGTGTAGTTCTTATGCACGTTCTTGAGCATTGTACGCTTCAGTATCGGCTCTCTCCAATCCCAAAGCATCGGCATCGTGGCGTGGATTGCTTCACCCCAGCGCGGGCATTCGAGGGCAATGGCGGAAGGTTTTATCTTGTCAGCCGCGCTGGGCGAGTGTAAAAGACGCGGCATGAAGGGACGCGCACTCATGATCCTGGCCTTGGCGGCTGCCGCGTGCTCGCAAGGTTGCCTGGAGCGGGAGATGACCATTACCTCCCAACCACCAGGGGCATTCGTCTATGTATCGGACGTGGAAGTGGGGCGAACCCCCTTGACGGTTCCGTTCACCTGGTACGGCGACTACGACATCATCCTGCGGATGGAAAGGTACAAGACGCTCAGCACCCACGCCCAGATCAACCCGCCGCCGCAGGAGATTCCCCCGTTGGACCTTCTCTGCGAGATCGCGCCCTGGACGATCCGCGACCGCCGGTTCCTGGATTACAAGCTGGAACCTACCACCGCTCCCGCCGACGCGGACCTCATCCGCCGGGCCGAGGCAATGCGAGACAGGAACCTCCAACCGGTCAAGCGGTGAGGTGGAAGCCGCCGCTGTTGCCGTCGTCCTGTTCGTCCGGCACATCCGGTTGTGTCGGCTCGGCCGGTGTGGGTTGCGAATCTTCCGACTTGTCCAATTCGCCGAAAGCCTTGCGAATCTCGGGGAATGAAACGAGTTTTTCGGTGATGTTTCCGCCATCGTAGTCGCGTGCGATGACCGTCCCTTGATCGTCAAAGCGATAGACGGCCTGGTTGTTGTCCCCCAGGCGGACATATTCCACCCTTGCCTCCCTGGGGCCGTTGGGGCTGACGGTGACCAGGGAATAATAGAGCATCCCCTCCACGATGGCCTGTTCATTGTCGATGACCTTGAACGCCGTCGCTCGCCCGGATTTTGTCGCCTCGGCGATCGCCAGCGGCAGCATGCCTTCGGGGACATAGTTGTCGGGAGCGGCCTGTTGAACCTGGCCCAGCATGTCGGCGGCCCTTTTGACGACGGTCACCATGTGGCTGTCAAAGTTGATGTCTGTCCGGTCCATTCCACCGGCGCTGGTTTGGCTGACGGCCTTGTATCGCCCCTTGGCCGTATCGGAAGACAACTGCCAGTTCTCCAGATGCACATCGTTGCCGATGACCAGGCGAGTGATACCCGTAAAACCGCCGTGCGTCCTCCGGCGAAAAGCCTCCCGGTATCCAACAGCCTCGCCCTTGTCATTGGTCAGGAGATACCACTGTCTGGATGAGTCGTCCTTCCAATAGGCTTGCAGGCTCTGGGAGCGGATCGACGCCATGATGTCCGCCCCGCGCCTCGCCGACGCGCCGCGGTAATCGGCCAGCAACTGTGCCGCCGCCACCGACGCCA
>PMBX01000175.1:0-9273 GCA_003153915.1 Phycisphaerales bacterium | reverse complement strand
TCGCATGGATTGATCATCACCCTGGATGCTTCCGCCAGGGATACCCTTAGCCCTTTTTTGCCTCGCGGAAGACAGGTGGCTCGGCCAAGGTGAAGAGTACGATTTCTTCGCCGGTTACGGTGCTGATGTCGTGGTGCAGGCTGACCACCTTGATACCGGTGATTTTCTGAACCATTTCCTCCAAGGCCGGCCTGGCCGTTTCAATCAACTGCGAGCGCACCTGCTTGAGCAGTCCCCAGCCCTTGTCGGAATGGAGCGTCTTGACCAGTTGCTGTTCGGCNNTACTCCTGTTCGAAGCGGCTGATCCCCTCGCAAATGGCGGCTTCGATTTCGCCTTGTGTCTTCATGGCCGTCTCCCACTCGCCGCGATTCGCACCCCAAAGCCCGCTAGGCCATGAGTGCGAGGCCCTGACGACAAAGCAGAGGCCGACGGCTACCTGATGGCTCCCTATATAACCACGAGATGCCAGGAATGGAAGTAAAATCGGCTTGTTTCGAGTGCCCGCCCGGCTACAATGAACACAGCGGAGCGCAGGCGGAAGCATGTGCTCCGCTGTCGGATGACTAGATGAAGGGCATGCCCTTAGGGCAGGCTCGTTGACGAGTAAGCCGACGTGGTTTGACGCCTNNTTTAACGCGGCCCTAGGCCGCAGGAGTCCGTTATGAGTCAACAACGAATCATCGGCGCCGTCGTGCTGATCGTCGGAATTGCCCTTCTCATCGTGGGGATGAATGCCTCGCACTCGGTGGCCGACCGGGCGAGCGACTTCTGGACCGGACGATTCACGCAGGCTACGACCTGGTACATCGTTGGCGGGATCGCGGCCGGCATTGTCGGACTGCTCATGGTGCTATTTGGCGCCCGTGGGACAGGAACGGCCAAGTAGCCGTCTTTAATAGTGCCTGCCACGTAAGCGGCGGCGGTTTCTGAGCAGGGTCCATCTTTGCTAAAGGAAAAGAGATGAAAACGACAATCATGAGCGTGATGGCAGTGTCTTTGTCGCTCGTCGTCGGTTGCGGGAGCCCCAAAGGAGGGGGCATGTCAAGCGACGCGGGATTCCGTATAACCACCCCGTTCTTTACCACGGACATACAACAGGGCGACCGCAAGACCATTACTGTCTCAGTGAAGAGGGATGAGTTTTTCAAGGAAGACGTGAAACTGCAAGCCACGGCCTCTCCCGGTATCAGCGTTGAACCGACCGACGTTTTGGTCAAGGCGAGCGACTCACCGGATGTGCAATTCCAGATCAAAGCGCCCAAAGATGCCGCTTTCGGCGAGTATCGCGTCCATGTGAAGGCCACTCCGGAAACCGGGCAGCCGACCTCGACGGAAATCAAAGTAAAGGTTGTCGGTCCGTAGTTCTCGAAAAATCTGGTTCGGACGTGCGGTTCTTCTTCACTTTGGCAGATCGGATTCAAGGGACTCCTGCCGTAGTTTGAGCAACGGTAGCCTATGTTAGGAGCGCCGCACGCTCGATGGAGGATGCGGTTTATGGTGTTGTTGAAGCCATCCAGCGGGCCGATGGTGATGTGATGTTTGATGAAGGCAAGGATCCCTTCCTTGGTCTCCGCGGCACGCTGCGGCCGGGCGGGCTGCGCGCAATCGGATCCCGAAAGCCAGGTCTCCGTCCGCGCGGTAGTGGAGCAGCAATGAACATGCGACTGCCCGTGTTGCTGGCGGTTTGGACCGCCGTGCTCTTTTGCGGCGGGTGTGGCGCGTCGTCGGGCGGGCTGGCGAAGGAGGCGCCGCGCCAGGTCGGCGCGGCAGACGGCGGCAAGCCGTTGCCGATCATGTCGGCGGAGCTGGACGAACTGACCCGTGCATTCGCCGACCGCTATGTCGGCCTGCTCTCTTCCACCTGCGACGCTCTCAAGAAGGATAACCCCGATCTGGTGCAGCGCCGTGAAGCACAAGAGCTTATGCTGAACTGCGCCACGAACGTCTACGACATCGCCAGCAACGCCGACGCATTCACCCGGGTGCTCGACCTGGTGGTCGTGACCACGCTGGTGAGTCAAGTGTGGATCGACGACGACA
Source organism: Phycisphaerales bacterium (assembly GCA_003153915.1). Taxonomy (GTDB): domain Bacteria; phylum Planctomycetota; class Phycisphaerae; order SM23-33; family SM23-33; genus FEN-1349. Next base: position 7,232 of record PMBX01000175.1, on the reverse strand, counting down.
GGGCCTGGGAGGTCTTTGGAGACCGTGGAGAGGTACTGGTCCGGGCCTTGCATCACGGCCGGGTGGAGGCTTGGGCGCTGGCCGCCCAGGTGCTGCGGCCAGAGCAGGTGGACCTGATGGACTACCTGCTGTGGGACTGGCGGCGGCACAACCCCGATATGGTCCAAGTGTCGTTCGTCCGCTTTTCCAACTTCGCCATCGGCCGAGGCAAGTCCGCCAACGCCGAGGTGCTTACCGCCAGCGGGCTTTACGCCAACGTTGGACAGCAGGGCCAAGCCGTTGCGGAAGCCCGCCTTCTTACCGAGCGGATGTTTTATATGCTCAAGCGCGCGCCCACGTTGCTGCGCTGGCAGATGGAGGGCGCCAAGGACGATATTATGGCCACGCCCGAGGTCAGCACATGCCTGATTGACGTTCATCGGCTGGCCGATCAAGTCGAGCAACTACCGAAGAACATCGCTGCCGAGCGGCAGGCTATTCTCGCCGCCTTCGATGAGCGCAAGCCTGAGTTAAGCGAGGTCCTCGCTCAGATGAGGGGCGCTATCTCCGACGCCAACGCACTCACCACCTCTGTAGGGCAGACAAGCAACTCGCTCAATGAGATGCTAAAGACGGCCGACGCCCTGCTTGCCCGGTATGACGCCATCCATGTGTCTCGCCCGTTCGACATCCGCGAGTACATGGAGACGATGAAGGAAGTGGCGGTGGCCTCGGGGAAGACAAACGATCTGCTCAAGTCGTCCAATGAATTGCTCGGATCGTCGGAATGGGAACACCGGGTTCAGCAGGTGAGCCAATCGGCCGACGAGCGGATGAAGATGGCGGCCCAACAGAGCCAACTGGTGGTGAACGAGGTCTTCCGGAAGGTCTATATGGCGCTTGGCGTGCTATTGGCGATACTCATCCTCTACCGGGTCGTAACGCTTCTGCTCACACGGCGGTTCGGGATCGTCGCTGGAAACGTGCGTGATGCGGGCAGAAAGGGGATGTCCGAATGACCCGGCTACGCTTGATGATTGCCGTGGCTCTTGTCTGTGCCGTCGAGATGGGCTGCTCCTGGCCACCGGCCAGTGGTGGGCGCGGCGTGCGCGGCCAGGTTGCCGACAAGATCGTCATTGCGCCCCATGGCGCCAAGGGTGATTCGGTTGCAACGCGAATCTCGTCCGACGTGCTGCCGCCCTACGAGCCTGTGGCCGGCCTTTCGGGCAAGATCACCAGCATCGGGGCGTCCACGGCCACCAATCTCGTGGCGCGCGTCGCGGCTGAGTTCAGGCGAATGTATCCGGACGTGACGCTGCAAATCACCGCGAGCCAGGCGAGCATCGGTCCCCAGGCGCTCTTGGAGGACCGGGCCGACATCGTTCCGATGAGCCAACCGCTTACGCCTGGGGAAAGCCGGGATTTTGCGGTGAAGTACGGCTACCCGCCCGTGGAGATCAAGGTAGCCGCCGATGCCTTGGCGATCTACGTCGAGAAGAGGAATCCTGTGGCCGGGCTGACGCTTGACCAGTTGGATGGTATCTTTTCCAGGACGCAGCGGCGTGGCGGCAGTTCGATCGAGACTTGGGGCCAACTCGGACTGACGGGGGAGTGGACAGATCGTCCGATTACTCTCTACGGGTACGGCCCCGAGGATGGCGCACACCAGATTTTTCAACAGCAGGTGCTGGATGGAGGCGCATTTCGGTTGTCATTGCGGGTCGAGGGGGGAGGGTCATCGATTGTGCAAGGCGTTGCCGCGGATCAGGGAGCGATCGGATTCGCCAGCAACTTCTACGCTGCAAAGCGGGTACGCGCGGTCCCGCTTGCCGGGGCCGATGGGCAGTTCTATGCCCCGACCGAAGAGAACGTCCGCAACCATAACTATCCTCTGATCCGATTCCTCTACATCTATGTGAATAAGCCCCCGCGTCAATCATTCAACGGCCCGGCGGCGGAGTTCCTGCGATTTCTGCTCTCGCGAGAGGGCCAGCAAGTCGTTGCCGACGGCGGCAACATCCCCCTCAATGTGGGGACAGTGGAGCAAGGCAGGCGTGCGCTGGTGGAGTGATCGGCCGAGTTTTGCTGGTGGGTGATCTTTTCCGACACAGAGTCAGTCGGTGTAGATATCAAGAGCATGACGGGCAAGACTGTCGTTCGCTGACAATTTGCGAACCGAGGGGTTCGCTCCAATTCAAACGCCGCCCGACGCCACTGGCGCCACATGGCCAAGCCGCTGCTTTCTTCACACTTGACGGTCCACTACTTCGCGGCCATCTTCTGGCGGATAATCAAAGCCTGGACAACCTCTCGCCGTGATTGGGCTTCGGTGTCCTTGTGCTTTTTTAGGTCCAGTACCTGGCGGTAATGCTTCTCGGCCTGGTCGTAACGGCCCAGCAGTTCCTCGACGGCGGCCAGGTCGAACCACAGCGCTGTGTCCTTAGGATGCTTCCGGGCCTGTTGCTCCAGCACCTGGGCCGCCTGGGCATTCCGTGTCTTTCGCACCAACGACAATCCATCGGCCGCCGCCAACGTCGGTCGCAGTCTGACCGTAGCGCAGGACTCCAACGGCGACGTCATGGCTACCAACTGCTTCACGCAGTCATCCAACAACTCCCGTACAATCTGCTTGGTCAGAAACAAGGCCTGCGGGTCGTCGCTGCGATGCAGCCCGTCGGGCGCCCGGACGCGCGGATCCTCGTAGCTGTCATACTTTGCCGATGTGGCCAGCAACACCGGCCGGGCCAGGCCCGGATACTGAAGCACAAAGGCACAGTCAACCTTGGCCGTTCTCCGTAGCGTAGGCAACGTTTGCATTTCAAGGCACGCCGGCTTGCCCGGCCGCAACAGACGTACCTGTCGTTGTCCTTCCATCTGGCCGGTTTCGATCGTCGCCCGAGCGCCGATCACCGCGGACGGGGAACCGCCCGTCGCCAGGCCATGTGCCAGCTTATGCGAAATCTGCTCACCCAGGTAGCCGCGTGCAAAGTCGCTCTCCGCGCCGGTCACCTCCATCGTTCCCACCGACACCGCCGGCGGGATCGGCACGTCGGCTGGGGCATGGTGAATGATCTCCACGACAGACACCTGGCAGCCGGCCAGCATCGCCGTCATCCCCAGAGCCACAACGACAACTCTAAAGGCGGCCTCGGTTCGCATGAGTCTCCCTTTCCAGACAGGTTGAAACATTCTACCCGCCTCAACCATCGCGGACAGCTCCTTTCGCGGCTACAATGTGCCGTTGTACCCACTGGCGATGTCGACAGCACAATAGGGCCTATCGGAGAATACCATGCGTCTGACCATCGCCGTATTGTCACTGGCTGGGCTGCTGCTGGGCGGCTGCGGTACGCAACGCGTATTGCTGGGCACCGAGGGCGGCTACTTTTTTGTGGGCTACGACCAGCTCACCACNNAAGTATTTCCTGGGCCCCGATCTCTATGCCGCCGCCCTGACCGATCAGGACGGCTACGCTCGGGCTCCCTTCACGGCAGAGAGACCGGGTGATTACACCCTCAAGGCACAGCCGGCGCCGACCGGCTTTTCACAGACGCCGCCGGAACCAATAAATATCTTTATTGCCAGCCGTCCCGCCGACACGCCGTTGCTGATCGTGGACCTCGACTGGACCATCGTTGAGTCGGGCTTCGGGCAAGTACTTTTTGGCCAGCCCAAACCGATGGCCGGTTCTGCCCGTGTCATGCGGCAACTGGCGAAGGACTACACCATCGTTTACCTGACGCACCGTCTGGAGTACTTCGGGCCAAAGAGCAGGCAGTGGCTGGCTGACAACGGCTACCCGCGAGGACCGGTGCTGCTGTCGAGTTTGGGGGACTTCGTCGTCGGCAGCAAGCAGTTCAAGTCGACGCGACTGGCGGAGATTCACAGGCAATTCACCAACATCCGCATCGGCGTGGGCGACAAGATCTCCGACGCCCAGGCGTATCAGGCCAACGGGGCCCAGGCATATCTGATCGTCCAGACGCAGACTTTGAAGGCTCCGCAGCAAATGCTCGACCTGGCCGCCGACATCAGCACGCTGCCCGCGACCGTGCAGGTGGTCGGCAACTGGGACCAGATCGAGCGAGGCGTTGTTGACGGGCAGAAGTTCCCCCCCTCAGCCATGGTCTCTCTGCTAAAGGATCAGGCCCGAAAGGCCGGGGCCTCGACAACAGCCACGACGCGGGCCGATGCGGCCACCACACAGGACACCCAGATCCAGCCCGCGGACGCTGGAGGGAACCAGCCATGACGACTCGCACTCGATTCGTCCCACCGGCCGGCGCGACGGCTATTCTGCTTATGTTGACCATCGTAAGTGGTTGCATCCACAGCAAGCCCGTCAACAACCAGCAGGCCGACCAGTACTGGCAGCTCCAGCCGGACATCTGGCCGCAAGCCGAGCCGACCATGATTTCATTGGGCGGCCGCAAGCTCCCCGGCCGCTGGGTCTTCCACCAGGAGCCTGACGCTATCGCGGCGGCGGGGAGCATCGCCGAGGCGGTGCAGAAGCTTCGCGAAGGCCAGGCCCAGCCAAGCATCGATATTTCCGTCAGCCCGGCCCATTCGGAAATGATCGCCGATTCACTGGCGGACGCGCGGCGGGTGATCCTGCGGTTGCGGAAGATTGCCGAGACCGGTCGGTCGGACAGACCCGACCAGTGGGCCGAAGCCCTGGCCGATGCACTAATGGCCGTGGAGAGATTCACGCGTCTCGAAGGCCGCTCGGACCCCGGGGGCAAACCGGCCGACGTGGCGGCAGGTCCCGCTATCACCATGCTGACCGGGCTGCTCCACGAATGGAGCGACAGCGAGCTGCTGGCCGGCATGTCTCCGGCGGAACAGCAAAACCTGCGACTGGTCGCGACTCAGGCGATCCTGCGCGTGGGGTTCAGTGCCGCCAACAAGGCCGTGCCCACGGGCCTGGCCCAGCAGGTAGTTACTGTTATGCAGCAGGCCGGCAACCCGATGGACCTCCATAAGAGCCTCCAGAAGATGCTCGCCGGCGCGCTGCTACAAACCCCCCAGACCCCGGGCGACGACCCGGTCGAGAAAATCGTCCAAGGCTCGCTCAAGGGGCTGCCCGTCGCGCTGCGCGTGTTTGAGGTACTGTTGCGCCAGTGGGGCCGCATGGACTATGCGGAGATCGAATACCGCCGCTTCGACGGCCACGCTGTCGTCTCGATGACCTTCAAGACCAGGCCAGGTAAGAAGCTGGAACTGAAGGATCTTTATTTCATGCAGCCGGATATGAGCCTTCGGGGCACGGTGCGAATGACGGTGATGCCCTACTGCCCGCCGGCCCAGAGCGTCAGTATTCTGTTCGAGCCGTTGGAGAAGGGCAGCGCCGCCCACATGGAATTGCCCGGCCTGGGCTGGAGACTGGTGCGCCTGCTGGTAATGCCCATCGCCAGCGGCGACCTGCGGCAGATCAGTGTCTGGAGCGGTGGAAACCCCACCTACAACGGGATCAACGTCGCGCTGCTGATGACGGTCCCCGACAGCAAGGACCCGCGCCGCCTGCTGGCATTCAATAACCTCAAGCAGCAGGAACTCAGCCGGACGATCGCCGAGGCCGGTTACAAAGTCCTGCGGCGCGAGATCGACGTCACCTACATGACGCCCGAACGAATCTACGTGTATCGCAACGTCAAGTACCAGCCATGAATGCGAGATCCGCCCGGGCCGAATGAGGTTGAACTATCGTCAGTCCTCTTCGAGAACCCCTCGGCAGACATTCGCGATGTTCAGGGCCGCTGAGTTGTTCTGGACCGGCGACAGCCGGCGCATTTCGTCCATGGGGAAGTCGGAGTATGTCTCCTTGCCGAGCGCAAGGCCGACGAAGGCGGTCGANNCAGTTGGCGATCATTTCTTCCGCGCTGCCGGTCGCGAACACCATGGCTCCAGGGGCGTGCTGTTGGATTTCACGGGTGGCGCGCCCTACATTTTCGTTCGGGTGAAGTTTGAATATGATAGGCCGGCCTCCGGCGATCCCGACCGCCCTTAGGATGAATGCCTTGCGGTCCTCGCCTCGGAATATCTCCCTCAGCGGCGACGTGCAGACCAGCACGTAGTGCCTGTGGGGAAAGTCGTTGGTGCAGTATCGCCGACAGTTATCGAAATTGGGTATTCCCGTAACGACGATCTTCTCGGCGGGTGCGCCTTTTCGGATGAAAAAATCGCGATATCCATCGCTTGCGACGCAGAAAGCCCGGTAAGCATCGCTGAGACCGGTCGCCGATGTCCCCGCCAGCCAGCGAGGAAGGAACCGGAAACGCTTGACGAGATGGAACGAAAAGGTTTCAGGGTCCGTTATCCCCTCTTGAACCAATACGATTTTGTTGCCCCGAATGTTATTCTGGATATACACGTCTGAGCAGGTAACCACAAGATCGTATGGCTCATTCCTTCCCTGATAGTCGATGGGGAGGCCGTGATCCTCAAGATACTTCCGGCAGCGCCCCGCAAGCTTGTCCCCTATGATCGTGAATTCCATCAACCCGACTTTTCGGAGAATCTCGTCGAAGCCGTGGCAATAGTACGGCGAAAAAGAGTGCTCATACTCGCTAAGGTGCTCTGAGACCTGGTGCAACTGGGTCGTCTGATTCATCGAACCACATATAAAGAATATCCTTTTTCTCATCGCGCACCTACCGGCGTGGCCTGGGATCCCTGATAGCTTCCGAACATATGGTCGTTAGACGGTCATTTTTCCATGGCAGATGATATGATACTGTCTTTCCGCGATCTTCACGTTCGCCTACCGCCTGTGCACCCAATCGCAACAAAGGCAGGTCGGAAATCCGCGATAGTCCAACTTCCCAAAGTTCCTTCTGATCGCGGACAAGGCAGGTCCATTCCAGATTTCCATGACACTCTGGCGGTTCAGATCTCCCACGCCCTGAACGCCATTGTAATCCATACAACAGGTAACGGCCCTGCCGTCCCAGAGCACCGACAAGGCTGTCCAGGGGTAGAAACAGACAGACGCGATCCTTTCTCCCACGCGGTTGTACGCCCTGCCGCCTCCATAGTTGTGCAAAGAACTGTGATTCAGGCGGTCGCCGGCCCTTTTATCAAGGACGGGTTGCCACAAAAACTGAAACTCCTTCATCTTGGCCTCATTGGCTTCCTGAGGCAAGTACTGAAGGATCAATTTCGGAGTCCTCTTCTTCAGTTCCTTCCTTATCCTCACAAACTCCCTGATGTTGTTAAGCGCCACCTTGAAATCCAGCCGTCTCATGGTGGCGTG
>PMBX01000125.1 GCA_003153915.1 Phycisphaerales bacterium | reverse complement strand
GCCCCGGCGTCCAGGGCGGCGATCTTGTCTTTCTCCTGGCCGCGGGCGGATAGAACGATGATCGGCACGGCGGACCACTCCCGCAGGTTGCGAGTGACCTCCAGGCCGTCCATGTCCGGCAGGCCAAGGTCAAGCAACACCACGTCGGGGTTGTAGTCGGCGGCGCGGGCCAGGCCGTCCATGCCCGTTTCCGCGCCGAGCAGGCGGAACCCGTGCGCGGGCAGCGATGCGCCCAGGAACTTATGGACGGGCAATTCATCCTCAATCAGCAGGATGAGCGGATCGGCGATGGTCATGGCTGCTCCTCCGTGACGGCAGGCTCAACCTCACGGGGTAATGAGAAGCGGAACACTGATCCGCCGCCGGGCCGGTCATCCACCCATATTCGCCCGCCGTGCGCGGCCACGATGGCTCGGCAGATGGCCAGGCCCAGACCAACCCCCGGCTTTTTTGCGGCGTCCTGGCCGCGGACGAACTTGTCGAAGATGTACTCCCGCTGATCCATGGGAACACCAGAACCACGGTCGGCCACGGAAACCGTAACCGCCGTGGCGTCGGCGCCGGCTGCAATCTCAATCTCGCTACCGGCGGGGGAGTACTTGGCCGCATTGTCCAAGAGGTTGACAAGCACCTGTTCCAGGAGCACCGAATCGGCGTGAAGCATCGGCAGATTGTCCGGCAGGTTCACCTTCACCGTGTGGCCGGCCAGGCGCTTGGCGCATCGCTGCACGGCTGAACCGACCAGTTCTTCCACGGGCAGCCATTCCCGGCTGGGCGCAACCTGCCCCGATTCCAGGCGCGTCATATCCAGCAGGTTGCCCACGAGGCGATTGACTCGCTCGGCTTCGTCGGAGATGGTCTGGAGCAGATCGCTTCGCACCCGAGGCGAGAGCGTATCGGTTGACTCGATTAGTGTTCCGGCCGCTCCGATAATGCCCGTCAACGGCGTGCGCAGGTCGTGCGATACGCTGCTGAGCAGGGCGCTGCGCATCTTCTCTGCCTCGACCTGCACTTGTGCCTGCCGCACCTGGTCTGAAAGCCTAATGCGTTCAATCGCCCCGGCGATCAAGGCCGCGAGAGTCGTGAGCAACTGCACCTGATCCGGTGCGAGCGGTCGCTGGTTGTGTGGCCCCAAGCCGATGACTCCCAAGCACGAGCCGGAGGCCATCAGCGGCGCGAACAACCAGGGCGTGGCCGGGAGCGTGTCGGTCCCCAGACCGGCGAGCTGGGCGTGCTCCAGTACCCACTGGGCAACGGCCAAATCCTGAGGTCCGGGAGACAGTGTCGCTGAAGCCGCGGTCGCCACGACCTGTGAGATGGTTCGTCCGCCCGTGTCAGGCAGCAAGACAAACACGTCGCAGTCAAGGACTCTACCGACGTGCTGCCTGGCCAGTTCTGTCGCCTGTGTAATCGTGCTGACGGCGGCCAGGTCCTTGCTCATGGAGTAGAGCGTAACCGTGCGAAGCTCACGTTGGCGGGAGGCGTCGGCCTGGTGGCGGACGCGAACCACCAGCGTGCTGACGATCATGCCGGTGGCCGCCAGCACGGCAACGGTAATCCAGTACAGTGGATTGGCCAGTTCGAGCGTGTACAGCGGCGGAATGAAGAAGAAATTCAGCGCCGATGCGCTAAGGATGGACGCCAGCACCGCCGGTCCGCGCCGCCCACAAAGGGCGACGGCGATCACGCCCAGCAGGTACACCATGACCGTTGTGGACAGGTCAAAGGTTGTCAGCAGCCTCCCAATGGCGGTACAGACAACCACGACCACAACGGCGAGCACATACAGATGCCAGGGCAATTTCCGTGGCGGCCGAATGCCCGTATGAGGGGGAGGCGTGCCTTCCTCGCCGCTGATGACGTGGACGTCAATCGGGCCGCTCTGCCTGACTAACTCATAGACCAGCGACCCGTGAAGCCAGTCGCGCCACCGAGGATGAGCGGGTTTGCCGATGATGACCTTGGTGACGTTCCTGGCCTTGGCGTAAGCGAGCAACTCTTGGGCAATGTTCGAGCCGGTAATCGTGGCGGTTTCCGCCCCCAGCAGGCTGGCCATCCGCATGTTCGCCCAGACCCGGTCTTGTGACTCCTGACTTGTGCGAGCGCCTGGCTTGTCGACCGACACCGCCAGCCAGGGGCAACGAAGCGACATCGCCATCCGCGCGGCGGACCGCACCAGCCGGGCCGAAAAGGGACTCGGCCCGACGCAGACCAGCAAACGTTCCGCCGTGGGAACGACCTCGCCTTCGTGGCGATAACTTTCGGCTTGAACGTTCACCCGCTCGGCCATGCGGCGAAGGGCCAGCTCGCGCAGGGCGACCAGGTTGCCCTTTTGGAAAAAGCCCCGCACAGCCGTTGCGGCGCGCTCCGGGATATAGACCTTCCCCTCCGCCAGGCGTTGGAGCAGTTCATCCGGCGGCAAATCTACCAACTCCACTTCGTCGGCCTGGTCGAAGATCGTGTCGGGCACCGTCTCGCGGACGCGCACGCCGCTGAACTGGGCCACAACGTCGTTGAGCGTTTCAACGTGCTGAACATTGAGCGTTGTATAGACATCGATCCCGGCCTCCAGCAGCTCCATCACGTCCTGCCAACGCTTGGCGTGCCGGCTGCCGTGGGCGTTGGTGTGCGCAAGCTCATCAACCAGAATCAGCTTGGGCCTGCGCGTAAGTGTCGCATCGAGGTCGAACTCGGTGAGCCTTGCCCCTCGGTATTCGACGTGACGGACCTGTAACGATTCGATCCCACCCAGCAGGGCCATCGTTTCCGGCCTGGCGTGCGGTTCGACATAACCGACGACCACATCCACGCCGGCGGAGGCTTGGCGGTGGGCGGCTTCCAGCATCGTGTAAGTCTTGCCGACCCCAGCGCAAGCGCCGAAGAACACCTTCAGCCGGCCGCGGGCGGCCTTGTGCTGCTGGGCCTGCACCGCCGCCAGCAATTCATCCGGATTGGGTCGCCGCTGGTCCATTAGGGCTTCCGCTAACGCGGTCTGACATTTCCGTAGTTGATCCCGGCGACGGGTTCGGCCTGGATGGCTTGTTGCAGGGCATCCAACGAAGCCTGACAGACGACCATGACCTTTCGCTTCTGATTGAGGGAGATCGACAGCGACCGGACGTTGGTGTTCTCTCGCGAGAGCTTGAGGATTTGCGACCTTGTTTCGCTGAACCGCCCGTAGCCGGCGGTGGCGGTTTTGAGATCGGGATTGCCCGCCATCGCTGGGATCGCAGCAAGCTCGTCAAGCGAGTGGCGCACTTGACGGTCTTCCTTGTCCATCTGCGATTCCATCTCGTCCATCTTCTGGTCGCTTTCCTCCGCGATGTGCGGCGGAATCAATGCCAGCAGGCGCCACGCGGCGATCCGAGTATTGTCGGCCAGTCGCATCACTTTCACATCATCGGCCGTAAGTTGCGCCAAGGCGGCATCCATTTCCTTCACTGCCGCCGCGGCCGAACCGAAGGCCAGGCTCGACGCCTTGAGGTTGGTGTTCTTGACCGCCAACGCCAACAGATCTCTGTCGATCCGCTGGAAGTCGGCGAAATCCGCGGTGAACTGAGTAAGCAAGTCTTTCTCGCCATCCATGCCGGTCTGCGCAAGTAGTTCGGCCAGTTCTGCGCGATGCCGTTCCACTTCCGCCGTTACGGCACGAGCCTGATCGGCGAACTTCTGCGAATCCTCATCCGTGATGGCCAGCACGGCGCTCTTTTCCGCTTCCGAGGCCGACGTCAAACCAAGTTGCATCTGGGCTACCAACTGGATGCGCATGGACTTGGAAACAAGCTGGGCGGCGGGGTCCTGGCCTTTCTGAAAATGCAGGACTGCCAGCATGACGATCAGCAGCAGGCCCGCGCCGGCGGCCATCCACACAACGTCCTGGATGCGAGGTTTGACGTTCATAATCGCTCAGAATTTAAAGATCACGTCGAAGGCGACGGTCATCTGGTCGTGGCTGTCGCCAAATACACGCTGGTCCGAATTGTCCCATCGGACTTCCGGGCGAAACGACAGGTTCTTCAGTATATCGTGTGCGGGCCATGGAGTCAGATTTACGCCGAATGTGTTCTCGTGGTAGTTGCCGGCCTTTCCGATGCGGACGCCCGTGTCATCGGCGAACCACTCCGTCCGCCACGTGGCCGAGACGCGGTCATTGAACACGTACGTCAGAAAGTGGGCCAGGCCGTACCAATTCGCCCGGCCGGCCCCTGGCAATCGCTCCTCAGTGGCCCAATCGCCCTCGACCGATGAGGACAACTTGTCTGTCCACCAGTGCGTAGCCGTCGAGTCCAGGAGTGTGCGGTAATCGACGTTGTTGTCCGGCTGCTCCGGGCCGGTAATGACGTTGAAGGCAAATTGATCGCGTGCATGGCCGCCGATCTGCTCCTTGCTGGACAACGCGAAGCCGGTCATGTAGCTGGGCGCGTCGTTGTTGTCACGGAAGTCATCCCACCCCTGGCAGAGGCAGAAGTACGCCGACACCTGCTCGCTGAATTTGTACTTCAGATTGATGCCAGTGTGGGTGGTGGGCGTTGCGAATGAGCCAAGATAGCTGCGAGAGTAAAGCGGATTGGCGGTGGCGTCGACGGTTTCGATACCCATCGGGGTCAGGAACTTGCCGAGGGTCATTTCCAGACCGCTCTGGTTGCCGGTCTTGAACCATCCTTGAACATTCGCCTGGACGATGTCGGCCCAGGCGTCGCCATTGCCCTGGCCGGCGTGATCGAGCAGGCCGAAAGAATGAACCAGCTTCGCGTCGCCGCCGAACATCCCATCAACGCGAAAGCCCCAGTCGAAGGGCTTCGATGCATCGTAAACGCGATCGGCCGTAAGCCGAAGCTGATTCAGACGCATGTTGTCCACTCGACGCGCATCGATGCTCCGGCCGAAGAGCGTTTCCTGCCCATTGGTCAGATTACCGGTAAACCCAGCCTCCGTGAATCCCCAGAAGCGAATCCCGGCGTCGTCCAGTGGCTTGCGGGCGCCAGTCTTTTCCAGTCCCGTCATCAACAAGCCCGGCGGCCAGGTTTCTTCCGCTGGTTGGGACGATGGCTGGCTTGGAGGAACAGTGGAAACACCGTTGCCGGCGTCATAATCCACCGCCAGCGCGGCCGCCGATGTCAGCAGGAGTAAGACTCCACCGATCATCAGTGACACGAACGTTCGCCGGTCCGCGATCATTTAGCTTTCCCGTCTGCTTCGTCAAGGGCAAGGTTCAGTTCTAGCACGTTGACTCGCTTCTCGCCAAGAACGCCCAATTGTCTATCTTCCACATGGCCCAGCACAAGGGCGTGCACCTTTGCTAAATCAAGGCCTCGGGCGCGGGCTACTCGTGGCGCCTGGTACAAGGCGGCCAAGACGCTTATATCCCCGTCAAGCCCGCTGCCGCTGGATGTTACCAGGTCCACGGGAACCGGCGCGGTGTTGTTGGGATCGGCCTGGTGCAGGGCATCCAGCCTCGCCTTGGCGGCCGCTGTCAGACTCGAATTCATTGGCCCGTAGTTCGATCCGCCTGACGCGCCGGCGTTGTACGGAGGATTGGTCGCGCTGAGCCTGCCCGAGAAGTACTTGGGATCGTCAAAAGGCTGGCCTATCAGTTCCGATCCGACGGCCTT
>PMBX01000017.1:4242-34418 GCA_003153915.1 Phycisphaerales bacterium | reverse complement strand
CTCGAATGGAAAAAGCCGCAGATCATCTTTGTCAATTCCATGAGCGACCTATTCCACCAGGGTGTGCCGTTGGAGTTTATTCTTAGGGTCTTTGGCGTGATGAACCGAGCGAACTGGCACCAGTACCAAATTCTCACCAAGCGTTCAGGACGTCTGCTCCAACTCGACGCACAACTCCCGTGGGCAGATCACATCTGGATGGGGGTCAGTGTCGAGAATTCCGACTACACCAACCGAATCGACGATCTCCGCCAGACACACGCCATGGTCAAGTTCCTGTCGCTGGAACCGCTACTGGGCCCCCTCCCCAGGTTGGATCTGTCGGGAATCGATTGGGTTATCGTTGGAGGCGAATCCGGGCCTGGAGCTCGCCCGATGGAAGAACCTTGGGTAACGGATATTCGTGATCAGTGTCTAGACGCCGATATTCCTTTCTTTTTCAAACAGTGGGGTGGGACTAACCGAAAAAAAACAGGTCGGCACTTACATGGAAAGATATACGATGCAATGCCGTCACCATTGGCATACCGTGTCTGATTAGTGTAAAGGATAAAGTCCGGGCGCCTTTGCCACGCTTGCGCGGCCATGTGACGTGCCCGAGGCCGCAGGTTAAGCCATGCCCTTGCGAACGTAAGCATAGCTTCCAGCTATCGTTCTTCCGCCAGTTTTCGCGACAAGTCCTTGTAGTATTTCTTCATCATCCAGTCGGTCAGGCGTGGGGACAGGGCGGCGAGTAGGGCCAGGAGTTTTCCCCCGGCTGAGAAGACCAGTTCGGGCGTGGGCTTTCCGGCGCGGGCGGCGATTTTTCTACCGACGGCCTCTGCCGACATCATCCCCTTGAACTTCTGGAAGCTGGACTGCGCGCTCTGCCCGCGACGTGAGTGTTGGAAAAATTCGGTTTCCGTCAGTGCCGGGCAGACCAGCGTCACGGCGACGTTGTGGCCGGCAAGCTCCACGCGGAGCGAGTCGGTCAGCCCGGCGATGGCGAACTTGGTGGCGCAGTAGGCCCCGTGGAAGGGCGTGCCTCGCTTGCCGATGACGGAGGAGACGTTGAAGATGTGGCCGCCTCCCTGGCGGATCATGATCGGCGCGACGGCCCGGCAGCCGTAGAATAGGCCGAAGAAATTCGTCTGGAAGATCGCCCGCATCTCCCCGTCGCTCGTCTCGACGGCACGGGCGAATAAACCGTAACCGGCGTTGTTGACCATCACATCCACGCGGCCTAGCTTTTCGACCGTCGCAGCCACCAGTGCCTCCACCTGAGCCTCGACAGCAACGTCGGTTGGAATGACCAACACGGTCGGCGCGCCGAAACGGCGGCACTGGTCGGCAACTTGTTCCAGCCGGTCCACCCGCCGGGCGGCCAAGGCGAGGGAATAGCCCCGCTTGGCCAGTGCATATGCTGTCTCCATTCCGATGCCACTGGAGGCCCCTGTGACGATGGCAACGTGATTTTCCTTCATGGCCGAATCCTTCGCTCGCCGCACCCTATCGAACAAGATTCCAGACAATCAGAACGGCGGCGGCCGACAATGCGGCCAGCAGGCCGATCTTGACCCGCCGCACCGTCCGAGCAACCGCTACGGGCGTTCCGCCGGCCCCTGCCAGCCAAAGCACATAGCCGACGCGGTGGGCGATCGAACCGTGCCGCCAGTTCCACTGATACGGGCCGGTGCCGTTGAGCTGCGCCACCCGCTGAAGCGCCATGGCGAAGGTCGCGGCGCCGAGTTGACTGATGGGCTGATCTTTCCACGATTCGAGCGGTTCCTCGCCCGCCAACGCCGCCGCCGTCACGTCGCTTTGACGCTCGAACATCCGGCTTATCCGCCCGAATCCCCAGGCCCAGGCGGGGATCAACAGGGCAAGCATCACTCCTTGCGCCCACCATGACGAGAAACCGGCCTGGGCAACAAGCACGTCCGCCGCGGCGCCGCAGAGGCCCATTACGGCCACGGCAAAGATCGCCGCGTAGGGGATGTGATGGTGGATGATATGCCCGGCTTCATGGGCGAAGATCGCCGCCACGCCGCGGTCATCGAGGTTGGCCAGCAGGGCGTCGGTCAGCAGGACATACCGCAGCGGGCCGACCATGCCCATCATCCCGGCGTTGGCGACGGAGTTGCCCGATCGCCAGACGAGAATGTCGCGGCAACGAATCTTCAGGCGGCGGCAAGTGTCCTCAAGCCCGTCACGAAGGGGGCCTGGGGGCAACGGACTGGTCCGCCAGATTCGCACGATCAACAGCGGGCAGACGAGAAATACCGCACCGGCGACCAGCAGCGATCCGATCAGCACCATCGGGTCGGCAAGGCGGACGGGCAAGAGGGGGTGGACGTACAGCCGCAGCACGTCGGTGGCGGCAACGATGAGGCTCACCGGCACGGCGATGAAGAGGAAGCTGTGGCGCAGGTTGTAATCCAGGTATTCCCGCAACGACCAGACGCCCACGCCGGCGGATCCGGCGAGGTTGCGTACCACGCGGAGGCGAAAGGCGCGGTGGAAGGGATAGTCGCCCATCCAGACAAGGAACAGCGCGGCAGCAAAAGGCGACAGCGCCACCAGTTGCGGCGCAAGCGGTAGCAAACCCACAAAGCGGTTTTCCAGCACCCATCGCCCCAGGCCCAGCAAGATCAGGCCTGCCAGGCCGGCGATAAGCCAAAAATGTACCGCAGCCGAGTAGGCCCGGTGTCGGCGCGCCACTGCCGGCCAGGCCGACTCGCCGCGGTGGTTGAGGGCGCGGACAGACAACAGGGTGTTGATCCCCGTTCCCGCGGCGGAGACAAGTAGATAGATCGCGATGGCCCCGCCCAGCGCCCAAGGGCCGGCGGCGGGCATAAGAAGCTGGGGCTGCTCCAGCAACATCAACACGGTCAGGAACGCCAGGAGGACGATCAGCATGGTTGTGGAAGGTAGCACCTGTTTCCGTGTTTATCCATATGGTACACTGTATAGCGCAACGATGTTTGGCGGCCCGCTGGTCCGCGATGGCGCCTCGGAGACTTCAGGTTCTCAGGGAGATGGACAATGAGGAACAGTTTGTTGTTGGGTTGCGCGTGTGTCCTGGCGGTGGGGCAGTTTTCCGCCGCCGCCGATACAACGGGGGCGATGGCGGCCGGTCTGCCTGCGGCTACGACACAAATCAGTTCCAGCAGGGACCTGATACGCGGCGACTTCGCGCTGATGGTCCAGCAACTCCAACTGGACCCCAACCAGGTGGAGCGGATGATCGAGATACTCAAGGCGCGCAAGATCGCCTTGGACGCTTGGGAACAGGCCCACATTAAGCGCCTGAGCGAACTGGGGCGCCTAAAGCTGGAACCGGCGGGTTCAGACGAGGCAATGCAGGCCCGCGCGGAACGCAAGGAACTTCAGGCCGACCGCAAGAAACTGTTGGCGGGATATCACGGCCAGGTGCTGTCGATCCTCAACGATGGGCAGTTGCTGAAATGGGAACAGTTCGACCGCTACCGAAAGGTCGCCAGGAAATTCACCTGGACCGATTTCGATAGTAAGGCCCGGGACAAGATGAGGGCGTTGTGCGATGCCGCCGCCAAGCAGTTGCACGGCCTTGCGGACCCGGACGCCCGGGACCAGATCATCGACCAGCTTCAGCAGGACGTGGAAAACCAGGTGCTCAGCGACGGCCAGCGCCACGAACTTCAGGAGCGCCGCGCGCGGAAACTCAAAGCCGCCGCACAGCAAGGCCCCGCTTCACAACCGGCGGCTGAAAACCCCGACGAATAGCGATCCGTCTTTGGCGAATGGAGTTTCATCCCGTAGCCGGGAGACTTGAAATTCGCGACGGTTTCGCCCATGATAATCACAGACAAGGCGGCGTAGCTCAGTTGGCTAGAGCAAGGGATTCATAAGCCCTGGGTCACTGGTTCGATTCCAGTCGCCGCTAATCGGACAGGTTAGCCACCGCGCCGGCTTGGCCTCCGGTACGCCAAGCCGAGGGCACGAAGTCCGTGTCCTGGTCGTGCATCGAAAGTCTCCAAACGCCAATCAGGAATTTCGCTTCCCCGTAGCTTTTCCCTTGAAGCCCCCCGCCGTCGCGGCTATAAGTCCCCTATTGGCGTTGCATGGATAGAACAGCCAAGCACCTTCGTGGAAGGAGACTTACGCATGATTATGCCCCTTGCCGAGCTGTTTGGACTAAGCTGGTTGTACTGGTATCAACCGGTCCTGTTGATTCTTCTGGTCGTGTTGCTGGTGGCCTGGAAGAAATACCGCAGCAAACAGATGTAGTTGCGAAGGTTGGCGACACCGGGCAGGAAGCACCGCTGCGCTCCTCCAACCGGGGCGGTGGGGTCGGACCCCTGCCGGCCCGGGTGCGTTGTGTTTGGTGGAACGCGGCCTGGCCGTGCCGTTACAGGCGCAGCGTGTGTTTGCCTTGTCCAGACGGGGTCCAGCCGTGTCTGACCATTTCGCCGACAGACTCCTGGCTGCCATGGATGCGCGTGGTCCGGTCTGCGTGGGCATTGATCCTGTCTACGAGGAATTGCCCCCAGAGCTTCAGACCGCCGCCACGTCCAAGGACCGCTTGGCAGCCATCGACGTTTTCTGTCGTGAAGTGCTCCGAATCGTCGCCCCTGTTGTCCCAGCCGTCAAACCCCAGATAGCCTTCTTTGAGTCCCTGGGCTACCAGGGCGTTAAGCTCTACTTCGACCTGGTGGCTCAAGCGCAGCAACTGGGCCTGTTGGTCATCGGAGACGTGAAGCGCGGCGATATCGGCCATACTGCCGCCGCCTACGCTGCCGCCCACCTGGCGGGGCAGGACTGCCCCGACGCTGTGACGGTCAACGGATATTTCGGCGCCGATGGTCTGGCCCCGTTCCTCCAGGTTGCCAGGCAACAAGGCAAAGGGATATTCGTCCTTGTGCGAACGTCCAATCCCTCGGCAGCGGTTATCCAAGACTTTACCGGACCTGACGGGGCGAAATTCTATGAGCACATCGCCCGGCAGGTCGCTGCCGTCGGCGACGGTCCTGAGATGGTGGGCGCCGCCGGTTACAGTTGCCTGGGGGCGGTGGTGGGTGCGACGTATCCCCAGGAAGCCCGGCGGTTGCGGGAGATCATGCCGCGACAGATCTTTCTGGTTCCCGGTTACGGCGCTCAGGGCGCCTCGGCAGCCGACTGCGCGGCGGCCTTCAAGGCCGATGGGACCGGGGCGATAGTCAACGCCAGCCGGTCGGTCCTCTACGCCTTCCGCAAAGGTCCTCATGCGGGCAAGGACTGGAAGCAGGCCGTCGCCTCCGCCGCCAAAGACCTTGTCGCGGATATTCGTCAGGCCCTGGCGCGGTAGAATGGCCCCGCGATCCGCCGGTGGAAAGAAACCTTGCGACTTGCTCCCCCGGGGGCGATTCCGAGTGAGAATGGCTTCGCCTCGATCTAATACGCAGATGTTCGCCCTCCGCCAGAGGCCGCCGGAACTCATCGAGTTGGCCGGGGGCCGTTATCGGCTCGCGCGGGTCTTCAAACACGATTTTTTCGCGGCTACGTGCCTCTACCAGATCGACGTACCCGCCACCTCGCCGGAGGCAATGCCCCGTGTGGTGGTGAAATTCTGCCGAAACCAGTCCTTCTGGGGCCTGCCGCTGGACTGGATAGGCCGGTTTCTCGCCGGCCATGAGGAGGCGATCTACCGCACCCTGCGCGGCTTGAACGGCGTGCCGCGCTGGATGGGGCGCATCAGTCCGACCTCCTGCGCAGTGGAGTACATCGACGCAAAACCTCTGGACCACCTGCCATCGCCACCGGTGGGTTTTTTCAACCGCCTGCGCGAGATTTTCGACGCCATCCACGCCCGCGGCGTGGCCTACGGCGACGCCAACAAGCGCTCCAACATCCTCGTCAGCGCGGATGGACGGCCTTTTCTGATCGACTACCAGATCGCCATCCGCCGCCGCGACGAGCTGCCCTGGCCGGTCAATGCCGTCCTGCGGCGAGCGGTGGCGTACCTGGCCGAGAAAGACCTCTATCACCTCTACAAGCACAAGCGCCGTCTATGCCCCGATGAAATGACCGAGGAGGAGTTGGTCCTGTCCCACCGTCGCAGCCGGCTGCACCGGCTCCACCGCCGCCTGACCAAGCCCTATCGCGCGCTGCGGCGCGCATTTCTGACACGGCAATACCGTAAAGGCCGATTACTCAGCCCCACCGCTGCCTTGGAGGACCACCATCAGCCCGAAAAGGCCGCCTGGCGCAGAGAATAATGCAGTCGGGCCATGAAGGCCATGATCCAGGGCCCTATCTTCGCCTGAGTCAGACCGAGTGATTTGCAAAGCGCCTTCCGGCAGGGCATAATGCGTCGAACCAAGCGGATTGTCCGCTTTCCCATTCAAGGAATCATACTGTGGCAAAGGCAAAGCATTTTGACGTGCGGGATCTGAAGCTGGCAGAGGGCGGCAGACGTAGGATCCTCTGGGCCGACCATGACATGCCCGTCCTGGCGGCAGTGCGCAAACGATTCGAGAAGGAAAAACCACTGGCAGGCAGGCGGATGAGCGCCTGCCTGCACGTTACGGCGGAGACCGCCAACCTCGTTCGGACGCTCCAGGCCGGCGGGGCGGACCTGGTGCTCTGCGCCTCCAACCCCCTGAGCACACAGGATGACGTCGCCGCCAGCCTGGTGAGGGATTTCGGCATCAAGACCTACGCGATCAAGGGCGAGGACCGGCGGACTTACTACCGCCATATCGCCGCCGCTTGCGAGCATCGCCCCTCGGTGACGATGGACGACGGCGCCGATCTGGTCAACGCCCTGCACAAGGAGTTTCGCGCCTTCGCCGGCGGGATCGTCGCCTCGATGGAGGAGACCACCACGGGTGTCATCCGCCTCCGCGCGATGGCCGCGGCGGGCGTGCTGAAGTTCCCCGTCATCGCCGTCAACGACGCGGCCACCAAGCACCTCTTCGACAATCGCTACGGCACGGGGCAGAGCACCCTCGACGGCATCATCCGCGCCACCGACCGGCTGCTGGCGGGCACGACCGTCGTGGTAGTCGGTTACGGCTGGTGCGGCAGGGGGGTCTCGTCACGGGCCAACGGCGCGGGGGCCAACGTGATCGTCTGCGAGGTCAACCCCATCCGCGCGCTGGAAGCGGCGATGGACGGCTTCCGCGTCATGCCGGCCAACCAGGCCGCGCGGATCGGCGACCTGTTCATCACCGTCACCGGCGACATCCACGTCATCGACGGGCCACACTTCCGGGCGATGAAGGACGGCGCGATCGTCTGCAACAGCGGACATTTCGACGTGGAACTCAACCTTCAGGCCCTGGCCAAACTGGCGCGCAAGATCAACCGGGGCGTGAGAAACGGCGTGGATGAATACGTCCTGGCCGGGGGGAAACGAATCTTCGTCCTGGCCCAAGGCCGCCTGGTCAACCTCGCCTGCGCGGAAGGCCACCCCGCCAGCGTGATGGACATGTCGTTTGCTACCCAGGCCCTGTCCACCGAGTACGCCATTGCCCAAGCCGGTAAGCTCGCCGTCACCGTCCACGATGTACCCCCGGCCATCGACCAGTGGGTCGCCCGATTGAAACTGGCCTCCATGGGTATCCGAATCGACACGTTGACCGCTGAGCAACAGAAGTATCTTAGCTCCTTTGAAATGGGCACCTAGTTCCGCTGGGGAACAGGGGCGAAGGTGTTTGGAAAAGATGAAATTCGGTAAGGATCTTGCCGCGCATCAGGCCCGCCAGCGACGGGCCGCCAAGACGCTTCGCCAGCGCCTCGAAGATTGGCGGGCCGCCTTCCGCCAGACCCCGCGCGTCCTGGCGCTGGTTTGGCAGGCGCATCCCCTGGCCGCGACCCTCGTTCCGATCCTCACGCTGGCCAGCGGCAGCCTACCGGCGATCTTCCTCTACACCGGCAAGAAAGTCATCGACGGGGCCTCCCTCTGCCTGACCGGCCAGATGGAGGCCGGAAAGGCAATGCTCGCCCACTACCTGGCCCTGGGTCTGGGCGTGATGTTGCTCAACCGCGCCATCGACTATGTCTCTCGTTACCTGGAGGAACTGATGCGCCTCCGCCTGGCCCAGCTCATTCAGACCCGTATCCTGGCGCGGGCCACTTCGCTGGACATGGCCTTTTACGAGACGCCCGCCTTCTACGACAAGCTTCAGCGGGCACAGCGCGAGGCTGGGTTCCGACCCTATGCGATCCTGTCGGCCTTGCTCAGCCTGGCGCGCCAGGGTGTGCAATTGTCCTCCTTCCTGGTCATCCTGGTGACGTTGTCATGGTGGGTACTGCCGTACCTGGTTGCCGTGACGCTTCCGGGGCTGCTGTTCCAGACCCGCTACGGGCGGATGGGCTGGCGCATCATGCGGGAACGTACCCCCGAACAACGGAGGATGAACTACTACCAGTCGCTGTTGACCTCCGACCGAGAGGCAAAGGAAATCCGCCTCTTCGGTCTGTCCAGCTACTTCACGGAACTTTGGCAGCAGGTGTTCTGGCAATTCTACCGCCAGGACCGCCGCCTGGCGGCAAAGCGGCACCTGGCAAGCTTTTTCGCGGTGGTGCTTCAGACTGCCGCGGGAGTGGCGTTCTACGTCTACGCCATTTATCGTGTCGTGACCGACCCGCGGCATGCCAGCAATCCGGCCCGCGCCTTCACCATAGGCAGCCTGGTCATGTACACCCAGGCGATGGAACGGGCGGCCGGGGCGGTCAGTTCGATTTTTGACGCCATCGCGCTGTTCTATGAGAACAGCCTGTACATCAGTAACCTCTTTGAATATCTCCAGCAACAGCCATACGTGGTGGCCCCTGCATCGCCCAAGCCGCTGCCATCGCCCATTCGGTCCGGTATTCGATTCGAGAACGTCCACTTCCAGTATCCCGTGTCGGAGGGGGAAGTGCTCCACGGCGTGAGTTTCCACATCGCAGCCGGGGAGAAGGTCGCCATAGTGGGTGAGAACGGGGCTGGCAAGACTACCTGCATCAAGCTGCTGGCCCGGCTCTATGATCCGCAACAGGGACGCATCACCGTCGATGGGATTGACCTGCGCGAGCTGGACCCCGATGCCTGGCAGGGTTGCATCGGCGTGATCTTTCAGGATTTCGCCCGCTACGCCGTCACCGCCCGCGAGAACATCGGTTTCGGCCAGGTGGAAGCACTAGAAGACCTCCGTCGCATTATCCGGGCGGCAGAGATGAGCGGCGCGGAGGATTGCATCAGCCGGCTCAAACTCGGCTGGGAAAACATCCTGGGCAAGATGTTCGACGAGGGCCAGGAACTGTCGCTGGGCGAGTGGCAGAAGGTGGCCTTGGCCAGGGCGTTCATGCGCGACTCGCAGATCCTCGTCCTGGACGAACCCACCGCCTCTCTGGACGCCAAGCAGGAATACGAAATCTTCCTGCGCTTCAACGAACTGACGCGAGGCCGCACGACGATCCTCATCTCCCACCGGTTCTCCTCGGTCCGCATGGCCGACCGCATACTGGTCATCGAGCGCGGACGGCTGGTCGAATCCGGCAGCCACGAGGAACTCCTGAGCCTTTCCGGCAGATACGCCGACCTGTTCAACCGCCAGGCGTCGGGATATCGCTGACCAGACGCGCAGGCGAAAACCGTCCTGTGTCTGTGGAAGCGCGCGGACAAGGTTTTAGTCGTTTCTCGCCACCGCGACGGCAGTGGGAAGCGCGATGGTTTCCGCCAGGGCGACATCGGCGGGGACGAAAGGCTGTTCGCCCTTGCGGTAGAGCACGACCAGGCCGATGAGTTCTCCCGCGCAGGGGATCAGGGGCACGGCAAGGATGCTGAGACCGACGAGGTATTTCTGGATGGCCGGGTCAAACATATCCTGCTGCTCGCCGGCGTCGATGACCATACACTTGGGATCGGCCAGGACGATGTCCTGGATCGGTTTGATAATGTGGCGGCAGAACCCGATACCATCGGGGGCGGGCACGCCGAATCTGCCGGCGACTTGAAGCTCCGCGTTGGCGTCGCAGACCATCGCCACGCCAAAGACGCTGCCGGAACGTCTCACGAAAAGGCGAAAGAGGTTTCGGAACGCGTCGTCGTCGTTACGCGCCGCCAGCAGGTCGCGCTGATACTCGATCAAAGTCTGCTGGCAGGCGATCTGGTCGCTGAGGGTCTGATATGCGCCCGACAGATCGGCGCAAGTGGCCTCCAGCTTGCGGTGTATGTTCTTGCGTTCGGCGTTGATGCTCTTGGCCAGGCTGCGGAGGCGACGGTAGCGGCGTTCCAGCCGGCGGGTGTGTTCCTGGCGGGTCAGCTCGGTCCGCACGGTCTGTCGCAGGCGGTCCAGGTCCAGCGGTTTGGTCATCAGTTCCACGGGATGGCGGCGCGAGGCCTCCGACAGTGTCCGCGGGTCTCCACGGCCTGTAATGACAACGGCGGGGAAATCGGCCCCCAGGCGGGATCGCAGGCGGTCGATGACGTCCAGGCCGGTGCAGTCACCCAACACCAGGTCGGTCACCAGCAGGTCCACGTCCAGCCGGCCTGCCAGGTCTATGGCCTCCCTGCCGCTGGATGCGACATCGACGTGGAGGTCCGCGCTGCTGAGGGCATCGGTCAACAGCTCGCGCAGATGCGGCTCATCATCCACCACCAACACACTGGCTACACGATCGCTGGACATGGCGATGTCTTCTCTTTCTAGGACCTTATCCGGGCTTGTGGGGTATTTGGATAAAGACGCGGGTTCCCTCGCCCTTGCGGCTTCGCAGCCACATGCGTCCGGCATTGTTTTCCACGTAACGTTTTGCACGCGGCAGGCCCAGCCCGCGCCTTCTGCCGGCAGGCTGAAGCGAGAAAAACGGAGTAAACGCGGCATCGACCGTGGCGGGGTCCATCCCAGGCCCACGGTCACTCACCGTCAGCAGGACGGCGGAGTTGATTTCGTCAGCCTCTGCCGCCAGGGTAAGGCGAAGGTCTGTTTGGGCTGCGTTGGCGGCGTTGGTCATGGCCTCCACGAGGACTTCCTCCAATTGTTTGCGGTCCGCCCAAAGCTGGGGCGTCCCCTCGTCCACTTCTATATCGACCATCGCGGAGGAGGCTTTAGGATGATCGCCGGAACGGAACATCGCCGTGACGGCATCTAGAAAGGCTCTTGCATCAATGGCGACCTGGGCCGGTGGCTGCGGGCTGGCGAAGTCCATCAATTCGGTGATGATGTCGCTGATCCGCTGGGCCTGTTCGGCGATGGTGGCCCAGGTTTTTCGGTCGTTTTCCTCGGCGGTTTTGTCGCGCATGAGTTGCGCGCGGCCTGATATGACCGCCAGGGGGTTGTTTATCTCATGGGCCGCCCCGGCAGCCAGCTCGCCGATGGCAGCCAGCGTTTTGGCCTCCGCCAGCGCCAAGTGCGTTTCAGCCAGGACAGTGGAAGCCGCCGCAAGCTGTTCACCCAGCAGTGTAGCGCGCTGTCTGCCCCCGACGATAGCCAGTGCCAACGCCACCGCCCCGCAGATCGCTTCCCGCATTTCCGCCGACGGGGCAGCCTCCGGCTGTGTTGGAGCAGAAGGATACAGTACCCCGCCAATGATCTGAGAGGCACAGACCAGCGGCTGATGCGAGTGATTCGACACATCCAGCCAAAGGTCCAATTCCCGCGGTTCGGCCAGCAGCGCCGAGACGGCTCGATCTGCCGGGCCGGGGCGCTGTAGGGCGGCTTGGTCGAGGGGGAGCCGGGCCGTCAGCGTCCGCCAGGACGGCGAGCCTGTCCCATCGTAGCGCACAGCCAGGATCGGTTCACCCGGATCTCCCAGGCAGTAAGCCGCCACCGGCCGATCGGGCGCGACGGCGGTGTTGGTCACGCCGGCAAACAGGATGGCGATCCGCTCCAATACTTCCCCCACGCCGGCCTGGGCGGTCAGTCGCGAGGTGAAATCGGCAAGCCGGCCAAAGGCTTCCGCCCCGCCGGCCAGTTCCACTGTCGCCCGCCGCTGGTCCCGATTGGCGCGGGCCAGTTGCTCCCCGACGGCCCGCATCGCCCGCACGTATGGCTGGTTATCCCAGGGGTTTTCCAGGCCCAGCAGCCGGAAGCAGCGATCCGCTTCCGCGGCCATCCCAGCGGCGATTTCGTCCAGTTCCTCGGCAAGCAGACCGGCGGACTTGGCCTGTTCTTCAAGCGGTATCGCAAAGGCATAATTGCCGGAAAATCCTATATTCTTATGGCGCGCTATCGCATCGGCGAGGCCCACCACGGCGATCAGCGGCGCGCCCGCCGATGAGGGAGGGATCATCCCCATCGGCTGATGGTGAAGCCACATTGCCGCGCCGAGGGCCTGGGGCAGCCGCCATTGTTGGGCCAACCGGTGGCCGACTAGGCCATGATCGACACCGAGGATGTGCTGCTCGTATTCGACGAGGTTGCCCTGGTGGCTTCGCGCAGCATCCAGAACCCGGCGAAAACTTTTGGGCAGGCAAAGATCCAGCGCCAGCTTGCCCAGGTCGTGCAACAACCCAGCCAGCCACGCCTCTTGCGGATCGACAGGCAGTTCCAGTCGCCGCGCGATGATCCGGCAGCCGGCGGCGACGGCCTGGCAATGTCGGTAAAACTCCGCGTGGTCAAAGGCGTCCTTGCGTCGTGGCGTTGGGGGGGCCAAGACCTCCATTGACATCGCCATAACGGCTAAGCTTTCCACATCCAGCATCGCCACGGCCTGGCGAACACTTCCCGGTGGGGAGTCGCTGTCGCTGCCGGCGGCATGGAGAAGGAAGGCGGCGACGGCAGGGTCACAAGAGACAAACGCAGCCAATTCCTCTTGGACCTGCGTGGGGGCAGCGGACCTTCTCCAGCTCGACAGTACACGTTGGAGCAAACCCGCCGCGGCCGATGGAGTGGTCTGGAGGACTTCCAGGCGGCGCAGGATCACATCGAGCTGTTGGGGTCCTAGCTTGCCCTTGGATACGCCGTTCTGTTGGGGATTGTCCACCACGATGACGGATGGGCCGAGCTATCAGCTCACCAGCTCCACCATGCGCTGGACGACTTTCTCGATGTTGAAGGGTTTCTTGATGAAGTCGTCGGCCCCGGCCTCCATTAGGCGGTCCACCTCCGCGGGGTTGACCACGCCGGAGATGATCAGGATCTTCGTCTTGCACAGTTCGGGATTCTGGCGAATGGTCTTGCAGACCACGTTGCCGTTGATATCGGGCAGCATGAAATCCAGCACGAGAATGTCGGGATGAAACTGCTGGGTAAGCACGCCTGCGTCGTAGCCGGTCTGGGCGGTGGCTACCTCGAAACGCCCGTCGGCCTTGAGCACGTCCACAAACAACTCGACGATCTCCGGATCGTCGTCGACGATCAGCACGCGGGTCTTTCCGCTCTCGATACCGTCCAGCGGGATGTTGTTGTCCTTCATGAAGCGGATCAACGAGTCGCGGGGGATACGGCGGAACTTGCTGCCCGGCACGCGGAAACCCTGCAACTGTCCGCTGTCGAAGCAACGGATGATGGTCTGCTGCGATAGTTTGCAGACCTCGGCGGCTTCACCTGTCGTGTAGACGGCCTTTTGGCGCACGGCAGTTTCTCCTGTGATCTACCCTCTGCCCGGTCTGATTGATAATCCGTTGTCGCGCGACGCAAGCTCTGTTGTTGAATCGTCAGAACGNNCGCCGCAACTTAACTTCTCCAGTCATTGCATCTCCCCGGCACTGCTTATTTTAACATACGATTCGGGGAGATAGATGTGGCTAGGTAAAAAATTGGTGGGTAAAAAAAAGCAGGCACGGCTCCATCCGTGCCTGTAACGGTACCGGTTGCTGGTAACCGGTTATAACAGCTCGCCAAATAGTTCGTCCGTGAGGCGGCTTACCGCTATTTCCAATCGTTGGGGGGTTTCATACGTTCCTGCCGCTATCTCGGCCTTGATGCGTTCGACGAGTTCCGTGCGGATCTCGGGGAGCTGATGGACCTTGGCCACCAGTTGTGCCGCGGCAGAAAGTTCCACGATATCCGAGATGTTCCCAGGCCCAACGGCGGCCGCATTGGCCTGGATTGACTGAACCGACTCGACCCCGTTTGCGGCGGCGGGAGGTACTACGCCATGTATCCTGTTGATCATATTTCTGCCCGGCTTGTCAACCGCATTCACCACATCGGGGGGCGGGGTTTTGCTGCATCCTTGAGCATTCCCGCCAACCGGCTACGGTTCCCGCGGCTGGTTGCCTTGTCTGTCGGCCTGGTCACACTGACCGTAGGCCGGTGCACACGCGTCCTTGCATAGTTACCTTCGACGCTTTACAAGAAAACCTTGAATCTGCGCCCATAATTGCCCATCGCGTAACAGATTGTNNGTTATATATGGCTTTACCGATGGACTAGCCTATTGCTTCACAACCCCTTCGATTTGTTGGCGATTTCTATGCTATTGGTGGTTATCCACACTTTTTAAGCTCCCCAGTTTAACAGCCGTAAATAGGTCTTTCTGCCTCCCCGAAGGAGTTTCAAGGCCACGGCGACGAGAATCGCTTGCAGTTGGCCCTTCCACTGCCCACGGCCCTGTTAGTGGCCCTTGTCCCCTGTCGTCATAGGGCTTATAGTAGCGCGTGGCTCATATCGAAAATGCATTTTCTTCATGATGGCAGGGACATGGTAAATAGAAAAGCCGCGCCTCCAGGAGCCGTAACCTGGCTCATCCGGAGTCAGCGGTTTAACCACATCCTGGCGGCGGCTGCACTGCTGATCGTCTTGCTGGTGGCATGTCGTGACTTGGTTCTGTCCTCCTATCCGGCCGTACCGGGAACCATCCAGGAGGACATGTTCAAGCAATTCACCTACTGGCGAGATTTCGGTTTCCGGGAGCTTTCGCGAGGAAACCTGCCGCTATGGAACCCACACATATTCTGCGGCTGTCCGTATGTGGGGGGGTTCCAGTCGGCTGTGTTCTATCCCCCCAACCTGGCCTTTCTGGTCCTGCCGCTGGCAATGGCGATCAATTTTTCCGTCCTGCTGCACCTCTACTTGTTGGGATTGTTTACCTATTTGTGGGCCGTGCGGCGAGGGCTGCACTCCCTGGGTGGTTTCCTAGCCGGCAGCATGATGATGTTTTGCGGAGCGGTCTTCACTCGGTTGGTCCCCGGCCACCTGCCGCATCTGTGCGCGATGGCTTGGGCGCCGCTGGTCTTTCTGATTATCGACGCCTTGTTCGAGCGCCCCACACTGTGGCGATGCCTGTGGGGGGCCTTGATCGTGGCCATGCAGATCACAGCCGGCCATCCGCAGTTCTTCTTCATAACTACGGTGGTGGCGGGTTTGTACTGCCTCGCTCGGTTGATCGTCGCCCCCAATCGCTGGAAGGTAGCGCCCTGCGTGGCGGTTATGTATATCCTCGCCGCCGCCCTCGCGGCCGTGCAACTGCTGACCTGCGCCGATGAATCCGCCGAGACCCTCCGCAGCGGCAGCGTCAACTACACGATGGCTGCCCAATATTCCTTCCCACCAGAGAACCTCCTGCTGCTGTTGGCGCCTAATTTCTTCGGCGACACTTTTCCCATCTCCTACTGGGGAAGGTGGTGGGTTTGGGAGGCCAGCCCGTTTATCGGAGTCACCGGCCTGTTACTAGCTGTCTACGGGGCCATCTTTGGCGCGGGACGTTGGCGCTATCTGGCTGCCGGCATGGCGGGGGCGATGCTGTTGCTTGCCCTGGGCGGCTACACGCCGTTGTTGGCGCTGCTGCATCGGTTCGTGCCCGGCTTCGACAAGTTCCGCTGCAATAGCCGTTTCCTGTTTCCCATGTCTCTGTTCCTGGCCATGCTGGCAGCGGTGGGACTGGACGCACTCATGCGGCATCGGCGAGGCGTCTTTCACATCGCCACCGCGCTGGCGGTAGTGGCGGTGGTACTGCTGGGGGGTGCCTTGGTCCTGAACAGCGCCGCTTCTTCACCACTTACCGGCCTGTGGGGCACGGTGATGGAATCCATGAAAGGCCAAGCCGCTAAGACCTTCCATGAATGCTGGACCCAACAGAAGTGGTTCGACAACCCCGTGTTCGCCCGCGACACGGCACGGCAGGCCGCGTCGTCGATGGGGTGGTCGGCGGCGACTTGCCTGCTGCTGGCGGGGCTTTTCCTGGCCCGGCGATATTCGAGCAAGGCCGTCTGGGCCTTGCCGGCAATGGCCCTGGCAGAATTGCTGACCTTTGCCGGCCCGTTCACTCCCATCTTCGATCTGTCCATGACGCGCCCGGAGGACCTACGACAATTTCTGCCCACGCTCCCGGCAGACACGCGCGTGGTAAACCACCCCTCCTATGACATGGGCATGGCCGCCGAGACACCCGCTTGGGATATCTGGGGCCGGGACTCATTCGTCCTTCGCCGCTACGCCGAACTGTTCTACCACACCCAGGGACTGGACTTAAACCGGCTTGCCAACTACGAGGAATATGGTTTCCGGCAAATGCACAAGCTGCTGCCCATGCTGCGGTGCCGCTGCATCCTCGCCACGAGCCTGGATCCTCTGACCAACAGGCAAGTCACCAAAGCAGCCGATGTCGGTGGCGACCCGCTTCCCCGGCTGTTGTTGGTCGGCAAGAGCCAGGTTATCACCGGCAGGGATGAGATATTCGCGGCGATGGACAATGCCACCTTCGACCCCCGCGACAAGGTGATCCTGGAGCAGCCGCCCGATCCGTCTCCATCGGGCGTGGCGGCTGGGACAGTGCGGCTGATCGATTCTTCCACAGACCATCTCACCATCCAGGCCGATCTTGCGGCCCCTGCCATCCTACTGGTGACGGACGCCTATAGCCGGAATTGGCGCATCCGGGGCCTGGGCGACTCCGCCCGACAGACCTATCGCATCCTTCCCGCCAACTACGCGCTGCGCGCCGTGCCGCTTCCGGCGGGGCGCCATCTTTTCCGCATGGAATATCGGCCAAAGGGCTTCGTCGTTGGCAAATGGGTCTCCATCGCCTCCATCGCGGCATGGGCAGCGCTTGCGTTTGGGCTTTGGCTGAAACGGCAGCGCAGAACCCGGCTTGGCTGAGGTGGATAAAAAAAAGAGGCGACCAATCGGTCGGCCGCCACTTGCGGGAACCAGTGGCGGGTTGTCCGCCGCGGGTGTCCGTTGCCCCTTGCGGGGCGGCTATGAAGGCGAAGGGCGAAAAGAAGCAGGCTTGCCGCCTTCCTCGTTCCACAATCACTGTAGGCTGATACCTCTCCGTTTTTCCAATCGGCAGCCCCACATTTCTCACCAAGGACGTTTCTTGGAATCACCCCTGTTTCATCGTGCCTGCAACATACTGTATATTATAAAGTTACAACCACACGCGATTCGCCTCTCCCGCCTCCACCCAGCCGGGAATTACGGATGTTTTTTCACGTCGCGGATCGCACTGCGCGCAATGATGTTCTTGCCAGTCTGGAACAACTTTAATCCGCGTGTTGGTGGCCGGCTTTTCCCCGCGTCGCTCTGTTGGTATAGTGGTCCGGCCTGCGGTCAACCGCGTGGCAAGGAGCTTTATCGCCGATGGATGGCTTTGTTCATCTCCACCTGCACTCCCACTACTCGCTGCTGGACGGGGCCATTCGCTTCGACGACCTCGTCTCTGCCGCGGGGACAATGGGCATGGCCGCCGTCGCGCTGACGGACCATGGGAATCTCTTCGGCGCCGTAGAGTTCCACACCGCTGCCGTCGCAGCGGGGATTAAACCCATCCTGGGCCTAGAGGCATACATCTCGCCCACCACCCGGGACGACCGCTCGATGGGCAATATTCAAACAGCCGCGTACCACCTGTTGCTGCTGGCCACCAACGACACCGGCTGGGGGAATCTTATGAAGCTCTCGACGCGGTCATACCTGGAGGGCTTCTACTATCGCCCGCGCGTGGACCGCCAGCTTTTATCGCAGTTTAATGAGGGCCTGATCTGCACCACCGCCTGCCTGGGCGGAGAAGTACCCACGGCGCTGCTGTCGGGCCAGGCCGCCAAGGCACGGCGGATCGCCGGGGAATATAAGGACATCTTTGGACCGGAGCGGTTCTTCATCGAGGTTCAGAGCCAGGGCCTGGCCGAACAGGACGCGGTCAACCCGCAATTGGCCGCTCTGGCGGAGGAGTTGGGCGTGGGGCTTGTGGGGACCAACGACGTGCATTTCCTCCGTCGCGAGGATAAGCAAGCCCACGAGGTGCTTACCTGTATCTCCACGGGTAAGACGTTGGCCGAGGGCGCGATGGAGTACTCGCCGGAACTCTTTTTCAAAAGCCCCGCCCAGATGCGCGCGGCATTGTCGGCCTGGCCCCAAGCTGCCGACAACACGCTACGAATCGCCGAAATGTGCCAGGCCAAACTGGTTTTCGGCAAGAAGCATCTTCCGGTCTTCCATACCCCCGACGGCCAAAGCGCCAAGGATTACCTGGCCAAGATCGCCTTCGAGGCCCTAGGCCGCAAATTCGCAAGCCGGCCTGGCCCCGAATATCTCCAGCGGATGAAACGTGAGCTGGAGGTTATCGAGGGCAAGGGCTATAGCGGCTACCTGCTGATCGTTCACGACTTCGTTCAGTTTGCCCGCGGCCAGGGCATCCCCATCGGCGCCCGAGGCAGCGGCTGCGCAACCCTGCTGGGCTACTGCCTGGACATCTCCAACGTCGACCCGATCCGCTATGGCCTGCTGTTCGAGCGGTGGACCGATCCACAGCGAGACGAGGATCCCGACTTCGACATCGACATCTGCCAAGAAGGCCGCGCCAAGGTGCTCCAGTACGTCCGCCAGAAATACGGCCACGTGGCGCAGATCATCACCTTCGGAACCCTCAAGGCCCGCGCGGTGGTTCGCGACGTCGGGAGAGTGATGGACATCCCGCTGGCGGAAGTGGATACCATCGCCAAGAAGGTGCCCGAAGGCCTCCACGTTACCCTGGAAAGCGCCCTGGCGGGCGAACCGGACCTTCGCCGGATGTATGAGGGCGACGCGCGGGTGCGGCAACTGCTGGACTTCGGCCGCAAACTTGAAGGCCGCGCCCGCCACGCGGGCGTGCACGCTGCCGGTGTGATCGTCGCCAGCGAACCGCTGGACAATATCGTTCCATTGTGCCGACAGGCCGATAGCGACGAGGTCATCACCCAATGGGACGGGGAGACCTGCGCCTATCGCGTCGGCTTGATGAAGATGGACTTCCTGGGCCTCCGCACGCTGACGACCTTACAGCGGGCACGGGAACTGGTCTTCCAACGGACCGGCCAAGATCACCAACCCGATCTTCTGGCGCTGGACGACGCGGAGGTGTTCGCGCTGTTTGCAAGCGGGCGCACCGACGGGGTGTTCCAGTTTGAATCCGACGGCATGAAGAACGTCCTGCTCCAGATGAAGCCCACCCGGATCGAGGACCTTATCGCCGCCAATGCCATGTACCGCCCGGGACCAATGGAGTTGATCGCCACCTACTGCGCCCGCAAAAACGGCGTGGAGGCGGTTCCTTCCGTCCATCCTCTGGTGGATGACATCCTGGCGGAGACCTACGGCATCATGGTCTACCAGGAACAGGTCATGCTGGTGCTCAACCGTCTGGGCAAGCTGCCGCTCAACACCGCCCTGACGCTGATAAAGGCGATTTCCAAGAAGAAGGAAGCCGTCATCGCCGCCGAGCGGTCGAATTTCGTCAAGGGTGCACAGGAAAACGGCATCGGCCGGGAGGAAGCCCAACGGCTCTTCGAGCTGATCCTGAAGTTCGCCGGTTACGGCTTCAACAAAGCGCATTCCACCCGCTACGCGATCATTGCCTACCAGAGCGCGTTCTTCAAGGTTCATTACCCCCGGGAGTTCCTGGCGGCACTGCTGACCTTCGAGAGCGGCGACACCGACAAGGTGGTGCAGTATCTCGCCGAGGCCCAGCGCATGGGGGTGAAGGTCGCCCCACCGGATATCAATACCTGCTCGGCGGATTTCACCGTCGACGAACAATGCGTCCGCTTCGGCCTCTCTGCCGTCAAAGGGGTGGGCGCCAAGGCCGTCGATGCCGTCGTGGAAGGCCGTAAGCGGGTCGGACGGTTCTCCGACCTCTACCACTTCTGCCAGAACGTCGATCCACGGGCGGTGAATCGCGCCACGCTGGAGGCGCTGGTCAAGTGCGGGGCCTTCGATTCCCTTGGCGCGCATCGGGCGGCCATGGTCGCGGGGCTGGAAGGCGCCATCGAGTTGGGCCAGTCCGCCGCATCCGACCGGCACAGCGGACAAATGAGCTTTTTCGCCTCCTCCGCGACGACAGATCGCCCAGCCGCGCGATTCCCAGCGGTGGAACCATGGTCTGAAGCCCAACTGCTTGCCGCGGAGAAGGAAACCCTGGGTTTCTACATCACCAAGCATCCCCTGACCCATTACGGCAGGGAACTTAGCGGGTTAAGCTGTCCCCCAGGAGTGTCGTTGGCGAACCTGGCCGACCATTCCGGTTCGCGAGTGACCGTCGGCTGCATGATTGCCGCCGTTCGTAACACGGTCGCCAAAACAGGACGATCTGCCGGGAAAAAAATGGCGATACTCACGGTGGAAGACCTGACCGCCAAGGCCGAGGCGGTGGTGTTTTCCGACGCTTACGAACGGCTGGCCGATCTGATCCAGCCCCAGGCAATGGTTTTTATACAGGGCACCGCCGACCGACGCGGGGAGCGAGGCAACATCCTGGTGGACAAGATCATCCCCATCGAGGAAGCCCTCGAGGAGCTGACCGCCTCGGTCCTGTTGCGCCTGCCCCCAGTGGCATCCGACGGGGAGTTCCTCCGCCGCCTGCACGACGTGTTGGTCCGACATCGCGGCAACTGCCCGATCCAACTGGAACTGCGCCCCTCCAGCAGGGCGGACGTTCATCTGACGGTCCGGCCCCAGGAGGGCTGGTACGTTCGTCCCACGCGCCGTTTGGTCGATGAATTGGTGGGGCTGTTGGGGCAGGAGAATCTGCTGCTAAGCCCACGGCGAGCGGCGTCCAACGGAGCCAACGGCAGGGAAACATGGCGCAACAGTCCAAAGCCCGCCCAACGACCACTGATCCAGACCCCCACTCACTCCAATGGAGTGGCGCCATAGGCCCGCCGATCCTTTCACCGTTTCACCGAGGAGAAAGGCCGGCGGGGCATTCTGATGCGTTGCCTTTTTTCCATTGAGGGTTTCATAAATGGCATTTTGGCTTTGACTTTTGTGGCAAGGGCGGTTACAGTTCCGCCCGTTCTGCCGGCATGGCCGCTTCAAGGATGTTTCATACCCGCGCTATGGAAGGCGCCGACGTCCTGGCCGGCCTGGCGGACGAATTCCTGGTTGGACGCTGACTGGCGGCATTTCGCGCACGCGCTGCGCTTGACCGAAAAAGGTGTGAACCGATGGCCTCCGTCGATCCGGCCTTGTGGGAGAGGATAATTCAGCATGTCGTTACCCAGGGCGGAAATATCATTCGCCCCTGGTTCACGCAATTGGAACCGGTGTCCCTGGAGCACGGGCTGCTGGAGATACAGGCCCCCGGAAAGCGTGAACTGGACTATTGCCGCCGGCATGCCACGAGCCTGTTCACAGAGGCGGCCCAGGCGGCTACTGGCCGGCTTGTGGGGGCATGTTTCCTAAGCCCCGCACAGCGACGCAACGTGGAGGAGGGGACCTACCAGCCGGTGGAACCAGCCGCTGCCTCCGCGGAAGAAAGCGTACCGTTGGGAGGCGACTACACCTTTAACGCCTTCGTTACCGGGCCGTGCAATCGCCTGGCCCACGCCGCTTGCCTGGCTGTCAGCGAAGGCCCCGGAAAAACCTACAATCCCCTGTACATCCACGGCAGCGTCGGGCTGGGAAAGACACACCTCATCCAGGCAACCTGCCGCAAGATCCTCGAACGCCAGGCGGAAACGAAGATCTGCATGTTGTCCTGCGAGATGTTCGTCAACCATTTCATCGAGTCCGTCGAGCGGGGCCAATTGCACGAATTCCGCTACAGGTACCGCCACGCCGACATCCTGGCCATTGACGATATTCAATTCCTCTCTGCCCACGAGCAGACCCAGGAGGAGTTCTTCCACACCTTCAACACGCTCTACCAGTCCCAGAAACAGATCATCCTCACCAGCGACCGTGGTCCGGGGCAGATCCCAGACCTGGAGGAGCGGCTGGTCAGCCGGTTCAACTGGGGCCTGGTCGCCCAGATCGACCGGCCTTGCTACGAGACCCGCGTGGCCATTGTGCAGAAGAAGGCCCGCTTGCGAGGCGTGGACCTGCCCGAAGACGTTACCTGCTTCATCGCCGGCACGGTGGAATCCAACACCCGCGAACTGGAAGGCGCCATCGCCCGCGTGACGATGCTGGCCCAGGTGACCGGCAGGACGATCGACCTTCTGCTCGCCCAAGACGCCCTGGGCGGACCGTCCGCCCCGGCCAGGCGGGAGATTACCATCGAAGACATCCTCAATGCCGTAACCGCTCGCTTCAACGTCCGCCTTGCGGACCTCCAGTCGCGCAAGCGCAGCCGCTCGATTGCCTTTCCCCGCCAGATCTGCATGTTCTTGGCGAGAAACCTCACCCGCCATAGCCTGGAGGAAATCGGCGGTTACTTCGGGGGCCGGGATCATACCACCGTACTGCACGCCAATCGCACCGTGGAAAACCTGCGCGGCGCTGACCCTCAATTGCACGCTACCTTGGAACTGATTACTCAGGAACTCCATGCCAAGGCGTAGCCGCAGTTCCGCACTTTACCGTGGATAACTACGGGCGAACCTGTTGATGCCGGTGTGTGCTACCCTCATCTGTAATGTCCGTAACCCATCCCGGCCGACTACTCGTAATCCAAGTATCGCCCATTGACGCCGCCAGTGGCCGCCGCACACGGTCATACCAACATGTTGTGCACTGTTCCAACGTTCGCCCTTATGTCCCTATCTCTTGTTTGTGTCTTTTGTTATGACGGGCCAGCTTCCGTGTTCAACACAAGTCACGGCTCCTATCTATACGGTGACTAATTACTTCCCTCTTACTCTATAAGCCTCTCGCCTTGTAAGTGAACTCTTGGTTCGTGCGTTCTGAGTGGGCTCGTGTTTGGTGGTTTCACATCGCTGCGTTATTGGCGGCCCGCAGAACCGTTTCTTTTTTTTGGTGCTGCGGGCATGGGCCGTTGAGCTGCGCAATAAATTGCCCCGGCCAAGCGGTAGGAGCCGGGGCGAGGGGCATTGATGCGGGGCCTTAAAGCAGGCCAGCTTGCGGTTGCCCAAACACACAGTTGTTCTACGGGAACCTTAGGATACAATCTGCCTTCGGGCCAATCACACCGGCCCGTCACTGGAAAAAGGTCACGACCATGAAAGCGATAGCGGCGGTTCTTATGGTGGTATGTGGAGCGGGCGCGTTATGCGGCTGCGTCAAGTACACCAAGCCCGTGGCCGCGGCACCCAAGCTCACACCTGCCCAGAAGAATTTCGAGGCGCTATGGCAAGGCTCCTTGGACGTGCTGCGGGATTATGGATTCACAGTAGACCGCCAGGACCGCCGAGAGGGTCTTATCACAACCCGGCCACTGGTGGGGCGACAATGGTTTGAGTTCTGGCGCAAAGACGCAGCTACGTCCTACGATGTTCTGGAAGGCAGCCTCCAGACAGTATATCGGACCGCCCTTGTTCGTATACGGGTGACGGATCCCAATACCGACAACTATCAAGCCGGCGTGGAGGTAGTCCTGACCCGCAGCGACAAGGAGCAGTCGGCAGTGAAGACCGTCTCCGACGCCTATGGGATGTTCACCATGCCTGGTGGGGAAGACGCCATCACCCGGCCCAAGCTTGGCAATACAATGCTTGCAACGGCCCCACCAGTACCAGACCCCAACAGCGTCGTCAGCCTGGCCACGGACCCGGTACTGTCGAGGAAGCTGGCCGACGAAATATCCTACCATGCCGGTAAGCGGCTGTTAGAGGGGCCTCGATAAGTTCGGCCGAGCCTCACAGCCACAGGAAGCTGATCGCCAAAGCCATAAGCACCACGGCGCCAATGACCTCCGCAGGCTTTCCGAGGGCCGCCCCGACGCGCCGGCCCAGGATGACTCCCAATAGCGCCATCATTGCCGCCACCACGCCGATGATCAGACTGACCCACCAGATCGAGTTTTCCTCCCCGCGCAAGCCCAGGGAGAAACCGACCACCAATGCATCCAGGCTTGTCCCCACCGACAGGGCCAGTAGCGACCAGCCTCGCGTGGGATCTCTGGGGGTCACGTGCAGCCTTTCTTCGATAAGGTGCTCGGCTTGTTCCTCCAGCGCCCCGGGCCTGGAGCGGAGGGCCTCATAGAGCATCTTGGCGCCGATGGCAAACACGAGAGCGGCGGCAACATAAGAGCCGAAATGCTCCACCAAACCCGCCAGGCGCTTGCCCCCCAGCCAGCCCAGGATCGGCATGAGGAACTGGAACATCCCCATGTGCCAGGCGAGGCGGAATTTCTGCCGCGGGCCGTGCCATTTGACCCCGATGGCCGCCGAGACGCTCATGGCGTCCATGCCCAGCCCGACGGCGATGGCGATCGTGTCGTGAATGTGAATCATTGTGAAGAACCTGTTTGCCCGTCAGGCTCGTTGCCGCAAGCGACGTTTAGATACGATACACTCGGCCGTCGCGGAACTCGGCCCAAGCGGGTTCAAAGGCGATGTTGCGGTCCGGGATCGGCCGCGGGGGAACCTCCCACAGGTCAAAGAGGTCCTCGGCGGCGGGATTATAGCGCATCTCCAAGATGACATTCCGCAGCGCCATATTTTCCTGCCGTAAGCGGTATGGCTTCCCGCCGGCGGGGTCGATCAGCGCCGGGTGCATCTCCACGCCGGTGTCGTCCAGGATGCAGTGGCTGCCTCTGCTGCCAGCGCTGCGGTCGAGCATGCCGCAAATGGCCTTGAGCATCGCCACCTGCGTGAGGCACTGCTGCTCAGCCGTCACGGCGAGGTGAAGTTCTCCAGGACCGCTTAATCGCAAGCCTTTCTCCAGACAGGCGCGATACTGCATCTTGGCTTCCTTCAGCGCGGTTTCGGCGCCCGCGCGGCAGCGGAGGTGCGCCCCGTGGCGGGTCATGCGACCACCGATTTCCTCCAGAACCTTATGCGGGGCGCGCGTCGCCGACGCGCCGCGGGCAAGCATCCGGCGCAGGCGGCTGGCAAGGCCGCTGACGGAGGAAGCCAGTTCCGCAGAACTCATCGAGAATTCCGCCTTGTCGCCGCTGTACACATTGGCAATGTATTCTGCCGCGCGCATAGCGCCGACCTGCCCGGCGTTGAGCGCCGAACCGCCAGGCCGTTTCACACCGTGCGTCCCAGCCATCTCGCCGATAACGAAAGTTCGAGGCAGCGAACTCTCCCACCACTTGTTGACCGCCAATCCGCCGTTGTGGTGCTGGGCGCAGAGGGCGATCTCCAGCGGCTCGCCTCGCAGGTCGATGCCGTTGTCGGCGTAAATCTCAATAGCGGGAGGGTTCATGTGCGCCAGCCGTTCGATGGGCGTGGCCTGGAGTGCGGCGGTCTTGCGGAGGTAGTCCTGGGCTTCCGCGGGGAGGTCCTCGATACGGAAAGGCCGCCAGCCGGTCTTTCCGACTGGGTTGCGCAGGAAATCCATCCACACCCGCCTGCCGCGAACGACCGTCTCCTGGTGCACGGCCATGTCCACCAGCGAGGACTGCTTGCCGGTTATCCGCTGGGCGTCAAAGGGCCACTGGTAACCCTTCAGAAAGATGTTGCCGGCCATGCCGGCGGTATCGTCGAAATACTCGGTGAGGAACTCGCGCGGATCCCCGCCCGCCCGGTCGGTGGAGAAGATCCGCGGCACGACCTGCATGTACGTGCCGGAGACGTTCCAGCGGAACTTCGTGGACGCCAGGCCGTACTGGCTTTCCGTCATGTTGCAGGCGACCAACCCGGCTTGGAGCGCCGGGGCGTGGATGCCCAACTGGCCACGAGGATAAACGCTGGCGGAATATAGTTGCCC
Organism: Phycisphaerales bacterium; assembly: GCA_003153915.1. Lineage (GTDB taxonomy): Bacteria > Planctomycetota > Phycisphaerae > SM23-33 > SM23-33 > FEN-1349. Next base: position 8,514 of record PMBX01000017.1, on the reverse strand, counting down.
CGGTCCCCCAGCCGCCAGGACCCAGTTGTCGGCCTCGATAACCGTCAGGCCCATGTCCGCCGCCGCGGCGCGGTTCAGGTCGATGCAGACCATCGCCACGATCCGTTTGGCCTCGCCCGTCCCGGCGGTGATGAACTCCACCACGACGTGCTTGTCGAGGATCTCCACGCCATCTCGCAGAGCCTGGGCCTGAAGCGCCTCGGCCATGAACCTGGAGGTCTTTGGCCCAGCGGAAGTGGCCCGCTCATAGGGGTCGTGGTCTGTCTTGTAGCCGATGAACGCCCCGTGGGGGTCGTGGGGGAAGGGTACGCCCAGTTCAACCAGGTGATAGAATCCCCGCAGCGAGGCAATNNCTTGGCGAAGTCCTCCGCCGTGTCGGCTACGCGGGGACTGGTTCCCATTTTGTAATACGTCTGCTTGTCTGATCCGCTCATCCGCGAAGCGCCCAGGGCCACTCCTGCCGTTACCACCAGAAGGCGTTGGTGAGGATCGGCCAAGCCGCGCTGGCGCCAGAAGTCTACCAGCTTGACCGCGCAGTTCATCCCGGCTGCCCCGGCCCCGACGATGGCCGTGTTGACCGCGGTCACCGGGATGGCCAGGCCGTCGATTGTAAGTGTGCTTTTCCGCATGGAACCACCTGGATTATCGGTCTACTGCCCGCCCGTGACGTGTAAATCCGTCCTGTTAGAAAAACGCAAATTCCACCGGCCCTGTAGAACGTGTATGACAACTACGCTAAGTCACATCGCGGCCAAAACAGATCGGATGCAGGCAGGGCCGACGCGGCAGACAGCCGGTTTTCGCCACAACCTCCTCCGTCGCGACACGTGCAATGTTCATACACGTTCTTAGAGGTTCACAAAATTTTGAAGGATTCTCAACCCGGCGGCCTGGCTTTTTTCTGGGTGAAACTGGGTGGCAAAAATATTGCCCTTTCGCACGGCTGAGACGAATTCCGTCCCGTAATCCGTCATCGTCGCCACCACTTCACCATCCGCGGGAACTACGTAGTAACTATGAGCGAAGTAAAAATAAGTCCCGCTGTCGATGCCCTCCAACATGGGATCTGGCCGGGCGGTCCGCACCTGGTTCCAGCCCATGTGCGGAACGGACAATCGCCGCCCTGCCGTCGAGGCATCGAACTCGAACCGCACGACTTTACCGGGTAGCAGGCCCAGACCCTCGTGTCGGCCGTCCTCATAGGAGACGTCGAACAACAGTTGCAGCCCCAGGCAGAAGCCCAGGTATGGCGTGCCGCCTCGGACCGCATCGATGATTGGTTCGATCAGGCCCAGGGCACGTAACTGCGCCATGGCATCGCCAAAAGCCGCCACGCCGGGCAGGACGATTTTATCGGCTGCGGAAAGTTCCCCGGGAGTACGAATCAGCCGTGCGTCGCCTCCGACCCGCTCCAGGGCCTTCTGGACGCTACGGAGGTTGCCCATCCCATAGTCGATAATCGCAATCATGACACGAACCGACCCGCCCCCACGAAGGTCCAACTTGCCGCCGAACGCGCGAGGCGGCTATCCACCCTTGTGGGCAACGATGATCTCCACGCGGCGGTTCTTGGACCGCTGGGCCTTACTGGCGTTGCTGGCCAGGGGATGGTGCTCGCCCATCGCCACGGTCTCGACAAGTTTGTCGCTAACGCCCCGGCTGATCAGATACCTTGTCACGGACATCGCGCGGTTGGCGGACAGGTCCAGGTTGTCCTGCCAGAGCTTTCGGGTTTTCTGGATGGGTTCATTGTCGGTATGCCCGTAGACGCGGATGGGCATGCCCGCATAGGTTTTCTTGATGTCGGCGGCGATCTTGTCCAGCGCGCTTCTGCCGGATGCGGTGAGGGTAGCCTTGCCGGAGTCAAACAGGATATCGCTGCCCACCGTGACCATGTCGCCCAGCGGACCTCGCTCCCAACCAGGCGCCGGGGGCGGAGCGGTCGAGACGGGCTTGGCCTCGGAGTCTTTCACCCGCGCCAGCGCCGCGTCCAGTTCCGCCTGCTTGCTGTCGCGCTGGGCCAGCAATTCCGTCTCGCGGGTCTTGGCCGCGGCGAGTTGGGACTGGAGGTCCCGATTCTGGTTCATCAGGTCCTGTTTTTCAGCCGTCAGGGCCTGGATTTCTTGTTTTTCCTTCTGTGCGCATCCCAGGGCCGACAACAGCATCGCGACCGTAATGGCTATCATTCCCGCCTGAGCAAGTTTCATGGTAAAGGTCTCCTTCAATGCTTTGACCGAATATATACCAACATTATGTCCCGGAGGGAACGCCTATCAACCGCCAATCACGAAATGCACCCCGGAAAGCCTAATGTAGGCCCACCGTCCCCGCAAGGGTGTTGCGGCGATAAAAAAACTATCGCCGCCAGGCGAAGGGCCTACATCCCCGGCGTGTCAGGCCCGCGGCTTTTATGCAGGATTACCACGCCGCGATAGACCAGCTTGCACACCCACCGCGCCGCCAGCCCGCCGACGATGCAGCAGACCATCAGCAGCGCAGTGTTGATGTTTCGGTTTTGCCCATAAAGGGAGAATGCCGATTGGTTGCCCCATTGCAGGACGATTAGCACCACCCCGGCCAGCAACATAAGCCCACCGCTAATCACCTGTAGGTAACCTTGGATGGTTTGGTATTTCATGTGGTCTCCTTAGGTTATTGACTCAACGAAACGCCTCGGTCATGGGGGCCAGGAAACCGCGAAAGGCATCGTAAAAAAGCATAACGATCAACGTCCCTGCCGCCAACCAAGGGCCATAAGGTAACTGTCGCTGATTGCGGCCGGCCAGGAGGTACAAGGCCCACAGCAGGCCCAAAAACGGGGCGACGAAGAACGCGATAGAGGGCACGATCCAGCCGGTTACGGCTCCCACAGCCGCCAGGAGATGCACGTCGCCCATGCCCATGGCCTCCTTGCCGAAGGCCAGCGTACCGAAAATCCGTGTGCCCCATATCCATGCCCCGCCGACAAGATAGCCCCACGTCGCCGCCAGCAACGCACCGAAGTGAACCGCCACCGGTCCCTCGCCGGCCAGTCGCAACCACCCCTGCCGCACCACATCGACGCGAGTGACCAGCTCATAAGCCCCAATCGCCAGAACCAGCGCCGGAACAAGGAACAAAACTTCCCGCAGGACCTCCAGACGAGGGTTGACCCCGTGGGCCTTGGAATAAGGTTCAAGCACGACCTTGGGGGTCCGTTTCGACTTGCGACCGGGGGGGGAAGCGGTGTTTATTTCCAAGGAGTCCCGTGCAACTGGCTTGTCCACCACGTCGGAGAAACTCCGCCGGATAAGCCCATACTTTACCATCAACATTGCCACGGCCAATCCCGCCACCGCCGCCACCGCCATCGCGCCGGTAGCGGGCGAGACGCGCGGTATGAAGGGATGCGGCCAGGCAGCCGAACTGACCAGCCCCGCCACCGATACCACCCAACATACCTCCAGGGGAACGATCCAATGCTCGATGTCCACCGCCGCGCATGCCAGCAACCCACACAGCAGCGCCGCGTGCGCCGCGTACATCGGCCAAGCCGTCTCGAATGCCCCGGCCCCGGATCGCCGCTCAAGGATGAAGTACCAGGCGAAAAGCCCCGCCACCAGGACCATGGTTATCGCCTCGATGATGATATATCGCGGTGAGATGGGCTTCTTGCACCATCGGCATCGGCCGGCAAGCAGCAGCCAACTGAGCAGTGGGATGTTGTCATGCCAACGGATTGCCCGGCCACAGGTTGGACAGTGGCTGGAGGGGAAAACGATGCTCTGCCCGTTTGGCAACCGGTAGATAACGACGTTAAGGAAGCTGCCGACGCAGGCGCCGAGCAACGCCAGGAAAACCACACAGATCACGATCATGTGACACCGGCCTTGTGCGGCAGGCTATCACGCCTCGCCGTCTATCGCAAGACCGGCGGCGACGCCGTTATGGTTGTTGCTCAAACGGCCACGGGACAAGGCATTACTTCGTCCCTTCCACGCCGCGAACGGTGTACTTTTCGATGGCCTTTTCCAGGTCCACATCGTTGATGTTGGCCAGCGTGCACAGCCAGGCGAAGACGTCGGCAAACTCCTGTTCCTTGTCGGCCTTATCCGCCCCCGCCCCCGCCAGCGCCGAGGCCAACTCGCCGACTTCCTCCACGAACCACAGGAACGTCCCCGGCGTGCCGCGCTTGGAATCCGTAGGATAGTATCGCTGGCGGATGAAGTCCTGAAATTCCTTGATGGTCATAGGTCCGCTCCTGGGGCGTTACCACGGCGATACGATACCAGG
>PMBX01000017.1:0-4189 GCA_003153915.1 Phycisphaerales bacterium | reverse complement strand
TCGGCGGGGCAGGAGTCCTTGCACGATCCGCAGGCCGTGCACTTGTCGGTGATCTTATATGCCATTTTGCACTCCTTAGGTCTTCCACAGGCCCGCCGCGCCCGCGGCCAACGCCCGTGATGGTGTGGCCACATCTTAGTAAATTCCACACCGGAGGTTCAAGGGCATATTGAACAACGCCCCTCGTGTTGGCTCATGGGATAAACGAATGATTGCCCCTTCGGCTCGGGTCGGCGTACACTGGCCGGTCTGATGATCAACGATGCAAAAGCCGGCCCGGATCGCTATCAACGACAGATGGCCTTTGCGCCCCTGGGGTATAAGGGCCAGGCGGCGCTGTCTGCCGGGCGGGGGCTGGTGGTCGGGGTCGGCGGGCTGGGCACCTGGACGGCGGAACTGCTGGCCCGCGCGGGGGTGGGCTTCCTGAGACTGGTCGATCCCGACAAGGTGGAGGAGGCCAACATCCACCGCCAGGGGCTTTTTGACGAAGCAGATGCAGCCGCGGGAACGTTCAAGGTCCATGCCGCCGCCGGGCGGATCCGTCGCATCAACCGTGACGTAACCATCGAGGCGTCCGTCGCGCGGCTGACGGCGGATAATGTCGAAACGCTGGCCGGCGACGTGTCGGTCATCCTGGACGGGACCGACAATTTCCAGACGCGGTTCGTGATCAACGATTACGCCGTCAAAACGCACCGGGCCTGGGTCTTCGCCGGAGTCGTAGGCGCCGAGGCGCAGACGATGACCATCGTCCCCGGCAGGACGCCTTGCCTGCGATGCGTTCACGACTCTCCCGCGCCGGTATGCGTCGAGCCGACCTGTCGCGGCGCCGGGGTGCTCGGCCCGGCAGTGGCAGCCATCGCCTCCATCGAGGCGATGGAAGCGGTGAAAATCTTATCGGGAAATATCGAGGCGATCAGCCCGTATCTGCTGAAACTGGACCTGTGGACCAATGCCCTCCAGCGAATCGACGCCTCCGTCGCCGCCTCCCAGGTCGCCTGCCCCTGCTGCAAGGGAGGGCACTTCGAGTATCTTCATTAGTCGAAAACCGCCGCGCCGCGCGGATAGGATGAAATGATGTTCTAACGACAAGATTAAGGAATGACCTTTATGGCGATCCATGACGACCTGACGACCACCATCGGAAACACCCCGCTGGTGAAGATAAGAAAGATCATCCGATCCAAGGCCACCGTGCTGGCGAAGATGGAATGCGCCAATCCGATGTCATCGGTGAAGGACCGCATCGGCTTGGCGATGATCGAGGCCGGCGAGCGGTCGGGTGATATCCGCCCAGGCACAACGATTGTCGAACCCACCAGCGGAAACACGGGCATCGCCCTGGCCTTCGTCTGCGGCATCCGAGGCTACCGTTGCGTGCTGACCATGCCGGAATCCATGAGCATCGAGCGGCGTAAGGTGCTCAAGGCCCTGGGGGCGGAGGTGGTGCTCACTCCGGCGGCTGAAGGTATGCGAGGCACGGTTGCGCGGGCGGAGGAACTTATGAAGGAACTCCCCAACGCCTTCATGCCCCAGCAATTCAACAATCCCGCCAACCCGGAGGTCCATCGTCGGACCACGGCGGAGGAAATCTGGCGAGATACCGCGGGGCAGGTGGACGTCCTGGTGGCCGGGGTTGGTACCGGCGGGACAATCACGGGCATAACGGAGTTGCTCAAGTCGCGCAGGCCCGGCTTCCGTACCGTGGCGGTCGAACCCGCCCAGAGTCCCATCCTCACCCAGACGCGCGCGGGTCAACCCGTCAGGCCCGGCCCACACAAAATTCAGGGCATAGGCGCGGGTTTCATCCCCAAGGTGCTGCGGATGGACCTCATCGACGAGATCGTGCAGATCGACCAGGAGGCCGCAATGGAATGGGCGCGGCTGGCGGCGCGCCAGGAGGGGCTTTTCGTGGGCATCTCCTCTGGCGCAGCCCTGGCGGCAGCCGACGCCGTTGCCCAGCACAAGGACAATGCCGGCAAGGTCATCGTGGTTATACTGCCAAGCTTCGGTGAGCGGTACCTTTCCTCGCCCTTGTTTGAGAACATCGGATAGATACCCCAGGGGCGAAAAGGACTGCATGCGTCGATTTGTTGACCTGCATACGCACAGCACCGCCTCCGACGGCGCCCTCGCGCCGGCCCAGATTGTTCGCCTGGCGGAGGGGAAACGTCTGGCAGCCATCGCGCTGACCGACCACGACACCACCGCGGGCATCGAGGAGGCCCAAGCGGCTGCCAGGGAATTCCCCAGCCTGCGCCTGGTGGCGGGAATGGAAGTTTCGGCTGCCTGGCCCGCGGGCGTGATGCACATCCTGGCGCTGGGCATCGACCCCCAAGCGCCGGCCCTGCGGCAACTGGCAGAGGTCCTTCTCGCCGCGCGGGACGAGCGGAACCCAAAGATTATCGCCCGTTTACAGGCCTTGGGCCTGGCCATCGACATGGACGACGTCCGAACCGAGCTTGGTCCTGCCTCCGCCCGGCTCAGCCATCCCGTCATCGGGCGGCTGCACATTGCCGCAGCGCTACGGCGCAAGGGTTACGCACGCGACATCGCCGATGCCTTCGACCGCTTCATTGGAGGTAAAGCGCCAGCGTTTGTAGACAAGGAAAAGCTGCCGCCCCGCTCCGTCGTGGCGGCCATCAAACGGTCCGCCGCGCTGGCGATTCTGGCCCACCCGCCGCAGCTCTACTACGCCGATCGCGCGGAACTGGAACGGATCCTCCGCGATCTGATGGACGAGGGTCTCGACGGGCTGGAGGTCTATCACACCGACCACCGGGCGGAGCAGACGCGACTATACCTGGAGCTTGCCCGCAAATTCAGCCTGGGGGTCACGGGCGGTTCGGACTTCCATGGCCGGGCCAAGCCCGACGCCACCCTGGGCCGCCCGCTGGTGCCGATTTCGGCTATGAGCGAGGACTTTGCCCGCCGCCTGCTGGGCCGGGAACCGCTCAGTTAGAGCAGTAAACGGCGGGATGTCGCCGTCTGGGGTAGAATAAGGCAGAGACGACATTGTCCCCAAGGCCGGCCTGGCGGGCCGGTGGGGTGAATACTTCCATCATCCAGGAGACTGACCATGACAACCGCCCCTATCGCATCCGCTTTGTTGCTTATGCTGACCGTCGCCGGCCCGGCAGCACGCGGGCAGACGCCGCCCGTCGAAACAATCGACATCCAGAAGGAATGCCCCGTGCTAGCGGGCAATAAGATTGATCCGAACCTCTTCACCGTCTACCAGGGCAAGAAGGTGTACTTCTGTTGTGCCTCCTGCAAGGAATCGTTCAACGCCCAGCCGGATAAGTACCTTCCCCGCCTGCCGCAGTTCGCCGCCTCTATCGTCCCCTTCGTCGCCGTCCAGGCAACATCTCCGCTGTCCTCGGCGCCGAAGGAATCCAACGAACCTGCCGCCAAGGTACTGATCGTCCCCCTGGGGATCACCGCGTTTATTACCATCGTGGCGACGGTCCTGACGGGTTTGTACCGCCGGCTACGGCCGCGACTTATGTTTCGCCTGCACAAAATACTGGGTATCGCCGCATTGATCTTCGCCGCCTGCCATGCCGCCATCGTGTTGCTACTGGTTTGACGGACATCTCCCCGCGGGCGCGCAGCGGCGACTCTTGAGGAAACGGTGATCCGTATTGACGGCTAAGGCTGCTTGGGCAGGCCCTCCAGTTGTTGGAGGATATAGCGTTGGGTATGGGATTCGCCTTTTCGCCCCGCCAGTTCCGCTGCGTTGGTAAAAACATCACTCGCCGCGGCCAGTTCGCCGCAGGCCCGCAGACACTTGCCCAGCTCCACGCGCGCGGGAAGGTAGTCGCTGTCCAGTTCCAGGCACCTTCGTAACGCTACGATCGCCTGGGGAAATTCCTTAGCCGCGACGCGCTCCATGCCCAGGCTGTAGTGCAGGAAAACGTCGTCGGGATTCTTGCCAAGCATGGCTTCGATGGTTTCGATGCGGCTGGGCAAAGCAAACTCCTTGTACCGAAGCTATCGGCAGCGCATTGTATATCCCGGCTGCGCGCAGCGGGAGCGGTTTCATGGCGATCTACACCAGGACAGGCGACGGCGGGTTGACCCAATGGCCCGGCGGACCGAATATCCGCAAGGACGATCCGCGCCTGGAAGCACTCGGCTGCCTGGATGAACTCAACGCCCACCTGGGCTTGTGCATTCGCTTTGCCGG
>PMBX01000216.1:2449-3794 GCA_003153915.1 Phycisphaerales bacterium | reverse complement strand
TGGGACTCGGTACCAGCAACTCGATCTCCTTCAGCGCCGTCGCCGCCTGGATTAGCGGGTCGCTCGCTGTAACAGCCTTCGCCGCGAGCGTCTCCAACTCTTTCGCGGCGCGGAGCGCAGCCGGCAGATCCACGTTCTGCGCCGAACCCGGCGATGAGCTCTGCCCTTCGTCGCGGTAATTCCACGCCGGGCTGTCCGGATGCAGGAAGTCACGAAACTCTGGCACGCTTCGCCGGCGCTTGCGGTAGTAATGCCGAATCCCTTGCCAGATCGCCAGGTTCGCCACCCACGACCGCGACTTCAGGGGCAGCGCCCCCAGCCGGCGAAGCGCCGAGCGCGGCGAAAAGAACTCCGCGAACGCCGCCATCTGCGCGTGGCGAAGTTCTTCGACGCTCATCCTGTCGGGCCGGTAGACCACGCCGGCCCCGTTATAGCGGTCCCAGTCACGAGTCAACAACCGCCCCTGACTGGCGAACTGGTCAAAAACTGCTGTTCCCGGATACGGCGTAAGGATAGGAAAGCAGCTCATGCATAACTTGGCTTTCCTGGCAAAACGCACGGTATTCATGCAATCGCGCCAGTCCTCGCCGTCAAAGCCAAAAATAAAGCTGCCCCACAGGCTGATTCCGTAGGACTGTATCTTGGCGATATGGCGGAGGTAATCATCGGCGTCGACATAGCGTTTCCCCGCCAACCGAAGCGTACCGGCCTTGGGACTCTCCAGGCCCAGGATCAAGCCGATGCAACCGCTGTCACGCATTGCCGCCAGGAGTTTGTCGTTGCGGGCGATGAGGATGTCGCATTGGCTGGCCCAGCGAACGCCCAAGGGACGAATCGCCTCGAACAGTTCCAGCGCCCAGGCGTGGTCTCCGGCAACGTCGTCGTCGGAAAAAATGAACACTCGCGTGCCGCAAGTCTCCCTGGAGCGGCGCATCTCCTCGATAATGGCGGCGATGTCGCGCCGACGGAATTTACGGCCGAAGATCGCCGGAGTGGTGCAGAACGTGCAGCCGTGCGGGCAACCTCGTGTCGTCTGGATGGGATTGAGGACTAGGTAGTCCTTGGGATTGAACAGGTCTTTTCGCGGCGTGGCGATCGGTGCTTCTGGGAAATCACGCCAGTCGTAGACCTTGGCGGCTTTACCGGCGGCCAGGTCATTCAGCGCGCGAGGCAAGGTGGCCTCGGCGTCCCCTTTGCAGACGATCGTGGCGTGTTGGAGCGCCTCTTCCGGCATGGCCGAGGGATGAATTCCCCCCAGGATTACGGGGGTACCCAGGGCCTTATAGGCATCAGCCAGACGATAGGCGCGATTCACCTGGGTGGTCATCGCACCGATGCCGACGGC
>PMBX01000216.1:0-2443 GCA_003153915.1 Phycisphaerales bacterium | reverse complement strand
GATGATCTCCGGCATGGTGATGGTCGAAAGCGGGCTGTGGGGGTTGATCAACCGCAGCTTACGACGGCGAGAGGTCAAGTCCAGGCTCATCAGCGAACTCCAAATAAATACATGCCCGCGCGCCTTTCAAGATCGTCTTGGGGTCCGGCGGGGCTTTATTGGAGGTAAACCTCCGCCACCGACCAGGGCCTATCGCCAGGGACGACCGCCTGAAAGCGAACATATCGCGCGAGAATGGGAGCCGACGAACACAGGATGGTCACCCGCCGCGTGCCCAGTGCGGAATACCGCTGCGTAAAGGAAATCCCATCGAGGCTTGTCAACAACACCACGCGGCGGGCGAAGGCCCATTCGTTGGTCCCGTGGTCGATGACGGCCATGTTGAACACGCAGGGCTTCCCCAGGTCGATGGTGATGCTCCCGCCACCGTCGGGGGCCGCCGAGACGGCGGCGGTTGCGATGTCCCCGTCCAGCACCGCCTGCGCGCCTCGCATGTCGCCGCTGGCCTGCCATGACGACCGCGGCGTGATCGCCGATGCCTGCGCGTTGCCTTCCTGATAAATCGGCCCGCCGCAACCCGTCAACAGGATGACGGCCAGGGCAAACCCACCGCTAAGTAATGGTCGCATTGAACTCATCGGATCCATCCCGTCCACTCTCGCGATACCAAACTTCGTCGTCGGACCGGCAATTATATCCAAGGTCCGGTCCCTGCCAATGTTCAAACACGGCCGCAATCACCCTCGGGTGTTCGCTTCGGTTTCAAGACCATTGTTTCCCACTGCAAGGGCGGAAAGGTAGAATGTCTTCACGACATCGCCGGCTTGGCAGCCTGGCGTCTATCAGACCTTATCAACGACGGGCAACCGATGAAGAGGAAAAAGGCAAGACCCGACGCCCACCGCCCGCAAGACGCCGCCGCACGTGTTCCTGCGTCCCCCGGGCGATGCGAGTCGGCGACGGCTCGATGCCCCTGGTGCTATCGTGTCTTCACCCCGACCGAGACGGGCGCCGGGACGATCAAGACCTGTCCGCGGTGCGGCGGGACACTGGAAGGGACTCGATTGGCATGAACGCGGTAATCATTTCCGTGGGCGATGAACTGATCAGCGGCCAGACCGTTGACACCAACTCCGCATACCTGGCCCGTCGGTTGGCGGGAATGGGGATCGTCACCACGGCGCATCAGACCGTGGGGGACGATCGCCCATCCATCGCGGCGGCCATCAAATCCGCGGCGGAAGCGGCCGACCTGGTCGTCGTCACGGGCGGGCTTGGCCCCACCGCCGACGACCTGACCCGCCAGGCGGTCGCCGAAGCGATGGGAACCACCCTGGCGACCAATGCCCAGTGCCTGGCGGAGATCGAGGAATTCTTCGGCCGGCTGGGTAGGACGATGGTCCCTGCCAACCGCATCCAGGCCATGATTCCCCTCGGCGCCGAACCGCTGGCCAACAAGGTCGGCACGGCACCGGGAATCGCCGCGCGCGTGGTGGGCAAGCCCGTGTTCGTCCTTCCCGGCGTGCCGGTGGAGATGGAATGGATGTTCGATAACGCTGTCGTCCCGCGCCTGGACCGCCGTGCCGGGATCGTCCTCTACCACACGGTGCATACATTCGGGAAGGGCGAGAGCGACATCGCCTCGGGGATCTTGGACCTTATGGACCGCGGGCGAAATCCAACCGTCGGTACGACAGTGGCTGGCGGGATGGTCACGCTGAGGATTATCTCCCGCGCAGCCAATCCCCAGGAAGCCCGCCTGGCCATCCAGGACACCGTGGATCAACTGCGCCGCCGCCTTGGGGCGATGGTGGTCGGAGAGGGCGAGGAAACCATGGCCTCTGCCGTGGGCCTGCTGCTGCGTCAACGCAAACAGACCCTGGCGGTGGCGGAAAGCTGCACGGGGGGCATGATCGCAGAGATGATTACCGCGGCGGCAGGGGCCAGCGACTACTTCCTGGGCGGCGTGATCGCCTACGCCAACGGGGTTAAGACACAACTGTTGTCGGTGCCCCGCTCCATGCTGGAGACTCACGGGGCCGTCAGCGAACCGGCGGCCCTCGCCTTGGCCGAGGGCTGCCGCAAGCTGCTGGCTTGCGACTGGGCCATCGGCATCACTGGCATCGCGGGGCCTGGCGGCGGAAGCGAGTCCAAACCGGTGGGACTGGTTTATATCGGCCTGGCCGGCCCGGCGGGAACCAAGGCGTATCGACACGTAATACCGGGCAACCGCGCCACCATCCGCCTGCGCGCAAGCCTGACGGCGATGAACCATCTGCGATTGGCGCTACTGGGAGAGCCTGACCTCTAATTTGAATCACCCCGCCGCCGAAATCCCCCCAAACCGTCCGAGCTACTAATACTCATCGGCATCGGACTCCATCGTGTCTTTCCACATCTCGAGGTTTTCCAGATAAACGGCCGTGCCGCGGGCGACGCAGGT
>PMBX01000273.1 GCA_003153915.1 Phycisphaerales bacterium | reverse complement strand
AGCCGCGTGATCTCCAGGCCGAAGGTGCGGCGCGTGGGCAGGATATGCGCCAGGGCCGTCTCCATACCCATGGAGTCGTGGCCGAATATCACCACGCGCCGGCCTTTCAGCCCCACGCGCGTCATCGCCGCATAACACCAGTCGATCAACGCCTCCGCCGTGGAGGGCATCATCTTGGGCTCGGCGCCCAGGTCCGGCCAGGTGCCAACGTTCAAGGCCACCAGCCGGCCTGACTGCGCCAACGCACCGTTGACCGCGTGCGCATAAACTACCCCGGGCTTGGGTCCGCTGTTGCCGCAGGTGATGTTGACGGGCGTGTCAGCCGGCAGGTGGCTAAGCAGGCTCATCAGCGTCAGTTGCGGGAAGGCCCAGGTGTCCGGCGCGCAGATGACGGCGCCCACGCCGGCGTCGGCGAACTGGCGGGCGACGATATCGGCCTGTTTCTCCCCGTCGATCAGCACGGGGGTCCAGACGACCTCCACGTCGCTTCCGTCGCTCATCTTCACGCCGGCGGCGACAATCTCGGCGACCATTCGCACGATGTTGACGCATCGTTGCCGGCTGGCGGCGTCGATTCGCGGGTCGCTGGTGGCGCAGACGCCGAAGGTCACCGTCTTGGCGGCAAGACGTTTCGTATCGGGCAGATTCCTTGCTTTGGCCATGTGGACGCTCCTTGGATTTAGGCGCGGCGGATTATCGCTTGGCCGCAAGCCGCGCGTATTTGTCTCTTTTGTCCTTCCACGCCGCCGCATCCGACGGCTCGTAACAGGTCATTGCAAACGACTCCCGCATGACCTGGCGGACCTGGTCGCGGTCCTTGAGTATGCCCAGTGCGACGGCTTGGCACAATGCGTTTCCGATCGCCGTGCACTGGTCGGCGCCTGCGTAGACGGGCCGGCAGCAGGCGTCGGCGGTCCACTGGCACAACAGCTTGTTGGCCGTTCCGCCCCCCACCATGTACAGCGACTCGCGTGGCTTGCCCGTCAGTTCGCCAACGGCATCCAGGCGGCAGGCATACTCCAACGCCAGGCTCTCCAGGACGCAACGGACCAGCCCGCCGCGATCTGCCGGGGTGGTCTGCCCGCTGCCACGGATGGCCGCCAGAAGGGCTTCTTCCATATCCGGAGGCGCCAGGAACGCCTCGTCGGCTATGTTGACCAGTGCCCCGTTACCGGCAGAGCTGGCCGCCTCGGCGATCATTCTAACATAGTCCCACGGGTCGCCGGGGCGGTCCCATTTGCGGCGCAATTGCTGGATCAGCCAAAGGCCCAGGATGTTGCGAGCCAGGTACCAGCCGCCCAGTGTGTATTCGTTGGTGAAGCCAAGTTCCAGGCATCGCGGCGTGGCCACCGCCCGGTCGATCAGCGAGCCTAGGATGCTCCAGGTTCCGCAGCTTAGGAAGGCCCAGTTGCGGCCCTGGCCTCCAACGGCGGCAACGGCGGCGGAGGTATCGTGCCCGCAGGTGGCAATGATGGGGATGTCGCCCAGGCCCGTTTCGTCCCGCACTGCCGGCAGAAGCGGACCCAGCACGGTGGCCGGCGGGATGAGCCTGGGGAACATTTTTTCAGACAAGCCGAAGGCGCGCATGATCTGAGCGGCCCATTTGCAGTCCAGGCCCATCAGGTTGGAAGTATTGAAGATCGAATACTCGCAGGCCTTCACGCCCGTTAGGAAGTAATTGAACAGGTCGGGCATGTTGAGGAACGTCTCGGCCGCTTCGAGCGTCGGCCAATGGTCCCGCTGCATGGCCAGCAGTTGAAATAGCGAACCGATGGCCCAAGGCTCGTACCCCGTGGCGGCGAAGATTTCCTCGCGAGACATGAAGCGGTCGCTATAGGCGTGGATGTTTTCCGTGCGGGCGTCGCGGTACTGGACGGGGTTGCCCAGCAGCCGCCCGTCGCAGCCCAGCAGGCCGAAATCCACTCCCCAGGTGTCCACAGCGGCGCTGGCGATCTTGACGCCGCGTTGCGAGCAGGCCAGCATCGCCGCCAGGACCTCCGCATACAGTGAGGGGAAGTCCCAGTGCAGCGTCCCGGCCAGGCGGACGGAGCGGTTGGCGAAGCGATGCACCTCCTCCATCTGCACCTTGCCGTCGCGCAACGTGACCAGTTCCCCCCTGCCGCTTTCGGCCCCTAGGTCCAACGCCAAGAAACGATATTCAGCGGGCATGTCCCGGTCTCCCAATCAGCCGCGAATGATTCAACTTGCTACGTCGAACGTTCCGGAAGGGTTACTTCCAGCCAGGTGCAACGTCCGGGCGTCTGAAGCGTCGGTGTCGTCAAGGCCGCGGGCAACAACACCGTGTCTCCGGACCGGACGGTTGTGGCCGGTTCAACCTTCCCGCCATGGCGGATCGTCGCGCCGCCGGCCCCTTCCAGGAACATCAGCGCAGCGCATCGCCCGCCCGGCAGAATCGCGGAACCCTCCGCCGAGCGGATGGCCACGGTGAAAAACTCCGTCGCAACCAACGTCTCCCCCGCCGCTCCGGGCGGGGGCGCGTCGGGGTCGTCGAACCTTATACATTTAAGCGATTCGCTCAGGTGCGTTTCTCGCCCTCGGCCCCAGTCGGTGACACGATAGGTGGTGTCCGAGGGCGTCTGGACTTCCGCCACGACCATGCCCGCTCCAAGGGCATGGACCATTCCGGCGGGCAGGTAGAGAAAATCCCCCGCACGAACTTCTTTTTGTCGCACGAGGGACTCAATCGAGTCGCCCATGCCCAGGGCAGCGCGGCGAAATTGCTCTGCCGTCACGCCAGGTTTCAGCCCCTTGTAGACGACGCTGCCGGGCCTTCCCATCACGCGCGATATCTTGCCCTTGGTCTGTTCATCCACGATCAGCCCGCGGCTCTCCAGGACGTACCAGCATTCGGCCTTGGGAACCGCGCCGGCCCCGATGGAGGCAGCGGCTTCGGCGTCGGGATGCACCTGGAGGGAGAGCCTATCGTTGGCGTCGAGGTATTTCAGCAGGAGAGGGAATCTACCGTTTTGGAGCTGCCTGGCCGCCCCCAGGAGTTCCGGCCCGCACTTGCAAGTCAGGTCGGCCAGTGTCATCCCGGCAGAGGGTCCGTTGGCCACGACGCTGACGCCCTCGGCCAGATCGGCCAGTTCCCAGCTTTCGCCGATGGTCCCGACGGCGGGCAGGCTGCGGGCAAAGAGCCGCTCGATATTCCGCCCGCCCCAGATTCTTTCCTTGTAGATCGGCTCGAACTTGTAGGGGTACGCCGCCATAAAGCCCTTCCAATGCCTGCGACCGCGTGGGACATTCTACAAACCCGCAACAGCCAGGCCAAGCGGGTGATTCTGTCGCAGTCATCCACGGTTTCTTTTTCGCCGCGAACCGTTCGACAAGACTCACGGCCGAAGCCGCCGCGAACCGCCGTGGTAATTGCGCGGCGCCGCTCCGTCTCGCCGCGCATTGGAGCACCTGTATGGCTGGCGGGACGTGACCCTCCAGCCAGGCATACGCGCGGATAGGACAACCAAGGATGAGGACTTGCCCCCGCTCGCCTGGTGGTTTAGACTCATTCCTCGACGCCGATTGGCGGCGCCAGGAGAAAAACAAGCCTATGTCCGAGATCAAGCCGGCCGTCACGTACGAGGATTTCGCCAAGTTGGACCTTCGCGTCGCCCGCGTGCTGGAAGTCCACGACCACCCCAACGCCGACAAGCTGCTGTGCTTGACCATCGACCTGGGCGACAGCCAGCGGCAGATCATCGCCGGCCTGCGCGGCCAGTATGCCCCCGAAGCCCTGGTGGGCAAGCAGATCGTGGTGGTGGCCAATCTTCAGCCGCGCAAGATGCGCGGGCTGGAATCCAACGGGATGCTCCTTGCCGCCTCCTATGGGGATGAAACCGACCGCAAGGTCATCGTCCTGACGGCCGACCAGCCCGTCCCGCCGGGGGCGACGATTTCGTGATAAATGGCCAGCGGTTTGGCAGTAAGCAATACATCCAATAACGGTCCCCAATGAGAAACTGGGTGAATCAGGACGAATACCACCCACGTCTTCACCCGATTTTCCATTACATGGTCGGCGGTTTGGGTAGCTTTTGGGACAATCCTTGGGGTCTTCACGATAGCTGTGCTGATGAAGGATCCCGTCAAGAATCTCTTTTCGGTCTGGGACGGCGGCCATGAAGCCACAGGTAGTTGTCGAGGAAAATCGGGACAGGAAGCTTACAGGCCGCTGCGTATTCGTGGGCGTGCTTCTGGAACTCATCGCTGTCCTGTTGTTCCAGTCTCTTTAGTCCGGCCCATGGCGGCAACATGCCTTTGCCTGCATCTCGCTTGAGTTCCCTCGCCACGATTCCATCGAGGGGAACTTCCAACCATTTGCCGATTTTGGCCAGTTTGTACCTTCTGCGGAGATAGTGGTTGTAATAACAAGCTCGCAGAAACAGGTTCAGCGTCTTTCTCGCAATGTCCCAAGGAGCATTCGGATTCGGAGGCTTACGCTGGATGCACCTTGTCTGATGGTTTAGCCAAGCCTTGAAGTCAGAAAAGGTACCGCTGGGGATGGTGTTTAGCCTGATCTTTTTGAGGTATTCTTGGATTTTCGCCTTTGTCCCCGTCGGCTGGCCGCGGACGGCACTTGTGCCGACGGCATCGACGGCCGCGAACTGTTGTATCAGGGCCAGAAGCTTTTTCTTCGAAATCGGGACCCGCATAGGTTCCATGGGTTCGACTTCCCATTTGTCAGGACGGCGGGACAGAACCTCGCCAGCCTGGAGTGTGCGATTACTTGTCGGCCGGTTGAGGAAGTCTCTTTTCGGCATCGGCCAGCATAAGGGCGAAAGTGCGGTTTTCCGTCTTGTCCATCTCATTGGCGAACTGGTCAGGCTTCATCCAGACCATCGAGCCATCCGAAAAAAGCACGTTTCTTCCCTCACCCTTGTGATTTAATTCAAAATCGCAGGCCATTACGCTGCGAATGTGAAGGCCATTTCCGGAAACCGGCGGAAAATAGAAGTACGAAGGGCGGTATTTTTCTTTCACTGCTGGGCAGTACAACATTTCCGGCGTGCAGTCATGGGACTTGATAAGCACATCAAGGCTAGGAGGGAACGCATCACTGTTACTTCCTAAATACAACATGCATGCCTTTGAGATACCTTGGAGGTTACCTCTGCATATTACTTGTTTGGAAAGTTCGCGAGCCTTACTTAGGGCTGGGAGAATGATCGCGAGTGTAAGCGGAAGTATCATGACCCAGATACCCAAGGTGGGCAACCATGCAAGGATAGCCTTGCCCAAACTGGTCTTGAGAAATATCTTAATGAAATACCAAGTAAGCAGCAGCGATACAACGACACCAAGGATAGAGCCTATCGCGATACCCAAGGGCGTCATCGCTGGATAGCCGACAAAACCGAGGATGCTAGACAATCCAAAAGAAATCAGCCCGCCCACCAGGAGGGCCAATAAACACCTCCAATACGTGGCGCCTGGAATCTTTACCAGATACTTCGCCCCAACCCACAAAAGAAGCGTTCTTAACAAGAGCCAGAACAAGAGAAGAAATAAACCAAGAATTAAAGATGCCAAAAACGTAAACCCAAGAAATGGCATAGCCGTTCTCCCACTTAATCATGCTTATAAATTAAGCAACCCTGGCGATTGCGCGTAACGATACGTGCCATCCCTGTGGCATCGCAAGCCTATTTTCCCCGGAACACTTCCGTCAGGCCGTTTTTGTCCACGCGGACGATGAAATGCGCGGGCCAGCCCTCTTTGCCGGTGTGCTTGGCCTCGTCGAACCACACCCACCAGAATTCCTTGTCCTTCCGCGCCGAGACGCGGTAGTCGTCGGGATTGACCCCCTCGCTGCGGGCCTGGGAGCGGGCCAGGCGAATCGCCTCGTCGTGTGAGACGGAGGTATATTTACGCACCAGCCCATCGGCGTCTACCTTGATGTTGATGCAGCCGCCGGCACAGGCCGCCAGAACCAGCCACGCCAGGCCCAAACCGCAAAGAATCTCGCGATTTCTCATAGCCGTTCTCCTTGCTCAACAGGGTTCTAAGCTGTTTGCAATAGTGTCTGAACAGTATTTTGGAAAGTAGAGAGGAGAAATTAGACCGCAGGAGAGCACATCGGGCTTTAATCGCAAGGCGATCCGCTGTTTCAACTTTCAACTTTCTACTGCTCTCCTGCTCTAGCTGCGTGC
>PMBX01000136.1 GCA_003153915.1 Phycisphaerales bacterium | reverse complement strand
CGGATACACGGCATGTTCATCTTCGGCTACCCGCCTCCCGAAGGCCGACCGTTCCAGATGAGCGCCCAGGACCGCGTGCGGCATTTCCACCGGTTCATTCGAAGGGCGCGCCTCGATACGGTGCAGGTGCTGTTGCCGATTCCTCTTCCCGGAACGGAACTGACCGACAGGCTCAGGAAAGCACACAAGATATACTCCACGGATGACGTCGGTCTGGAATACTACGACGGGAATTTTCCGATTTTCCAGCCCGACGAGCCGATGACCCCGGAAGACATGCAGGCATCTGTGCAGAAAATCATGCACCGTTTCTACGGACCTCGCCACGTGCTTGCTGTTGCGATTTATGTCATCGCCTTTCCCGCCATTACTCTTTGCGCCAGCAACATCAAGGCCGGCTGGGGCAGGTGGTACCGCAAATGGGCCGGCAGCTTGTATCGCAGCGGCGGTTGGCTGCTGCTGAGGAAATGGACCTCCGCCTTCAGGAAGGATGGTTTCCTGGACAAGCTTGCGGAGGCCAAGAGAAACTGCGATCTCCGACGTGAGCACGGATCCTACACCGGTTGACCGGGCCGGGTTCTGCTGATAGGCTTCGCGGCCAGCAGGGCAAGGCAGTATCCTCCTGTGGGTTCTGTTCTTGTACCGCGGACAACCGGGAAACATGGAACTACCGAGTCGCGACAACGGCGATCTATTACTGCCAAGCGGAGAGCTGGCGGATATTCGCGGCAGGCTCAGGTCTGTCGCGGCCAGGCACGATCTGGCGACCGTTATTGCGTGCGCGTTTGACCACCGAACGCGCATGCTCCCGTTCATCTACGCCGACCTGCGCATGGCCCCGGCCGGTGCGCGGGCGATCGGATCGGCGATGGTCGAATCCGGCTTCGAGAAGACCCGTATCGTCTTTCAGCAATGGAATCGGAACTTCAAGCCGTCCCTTATGCGATTGGACGGTCGATTGCCGGACCTCTTCCTCATCTCCAGCATGAGCCTTCATACGGCCGCGTGCAGGGAGATGATCCGTGACATCTGCCGGATCGAGCCGCGACATCGCCCGCTGGTGGTTGTCGGCGGATCCTTATGTATCTATGAACCTTGGGAGGCCTTCCATGCGGCTTCGGACGCCGATGGGAACCTTGGGGAAGTCCCTGCCGCCGCGGATGTGGCGGTCACCGGCGAAGAGTACGTCCTGCTGAACCTGCTGGAAGTGCTGCTGTCGGGTCGCTCAGGTGGCGAACCTCTGCGCCGGACGTTTATGCGCGCCCGCGACAGCGGCGCTCTGGACGCCGTCCCGGGCCTGGTGTACCCGCGTACGGATCCCGATGGGCGGGTTCTGGAACTGGTGGACACCGGTATCCAGCGGCTGGTGGGAAACCTGGACGAATTGCCGTTCCCCGATGCCGGCTACGGCATCCTCGAACCGCCAAGCCGTCGGACGACACTGGCCTCCAGGCCTCTGCCGGACGACCAGGTGCGAAAGCATAGCCGCATCGGCTCGTTAGTTATCACCTTCGGATGCAGGTTCGCCTGCGACTACTGCCCGATTCCCACGTACAATCAGCACCAGTACCGGGGCAAGTCAGGCCCGCGCCTGGCTGAAGAGATGTACCGTCTCTACAGCCGGTACGGCATGCAGTATTTCTTCGGCTGCGACGACAATTTCTTCAACGATACACAGCGCGCGCTGGGCATCGTCGAGGCCCTTGCCACCGCCGAGTACGGCGGCCTGTGGCTGCACAGGAAGATCCGCTGGGGCACCGAAGTGACCGTGCACGACACCATGCGGATGCGAGAGCACCTTTGGCTGGTGCGTCGCTCCGGCGTGCGGGCCTTATGGCTGGGCGTGGAGGATATGACCGGCGCGTTGGTCCGCAAGGGCCAAAGCCAGGACAAGACAGTGCAGGCCTTCCAACTGCTGCGACGACATAACATCTGCCCCATGCCCATGATGATGCATCACGACTCCCAGCCGCTGATCAGCCGCAACAGCACGCGCGGATTGCTCAACCAGGTTCGCCTGCTTCGCCGAGCCGGTGCAGTCAGCCTCCAGGTGCTGATGCTGACTCCATCGGCGGGATCCAAGGGCTTCGAGCGGATGTTTGAATCGGGACTGGTCTTGCGGAGCGTTGCCGGCAGGGGGGTCGAACCGCATATGTACGACGGAAACTACGTCATAGCTTCCAACCACAGCCAACCTTGGCGAAAGCAGTTCAACATTTTTGCGGCATACATCTTCTTCTATAACCCGCTGCGGTTCCTTGCTTCCTTGTGGAACTACAAACGCAAGCTGGGCCTCAAGTCCGCAGGAATGCAGATCATCGGCATGTGGGGGTTGAGCCACACGATCCGGCGCACCTTGGGCTGGGCGCTGCGGCTGATACTCGGCCCGATCAAACGCCAGACCCTGCCCCCCAGAAGTTTGTTCCCTATGAGATCACCCGATGGCGGGCCTGCCAGCCACAACGGCGGGCGTGCATCCTAGCCATTATCGTCAACCCTCCGGGCGGATGAAACTCTTACCAAGCCGTAACAGCGAGCGACGGACATCGTCGCAAACCGGCGGCCGGCTGGAGTGGAAACGTTCGATGCGGGTCTCGCCAGGCGCCGGAGAATATTTTACTCCGAAGTGTCGTTCCTTATCGCCGCCAGGTCGGTTAAGGGCAGTTCCATCTCGAATGCGCCGGATTGGACGACGGCGTGTTCCTTGTCGGCCTTGATGCGGATGAGCGTGGCGGGCTTGTTGAAGGGCACGACGAAGACCTTCTGGCCCGGCGCGGTGGCCAGCAGATCCTGGCGATTGTCCTTGGCGTCTCGGCCGTTGGGATTGACACGCTGCATCGGGCGGTCGGCCGCGGGTTTGGCCGGTTCGTGTCGCTGCCGTGGGTGTGAAGGTTGCTGGCGAGGTTCCCGCTGGCTAAGCCGGGGCGGCGGCGGGGCGAACGGTCCGGTCTGGGGAAAAAGCTCCTGCAAGGAGAGCGTCTTGGGGCCTTCGGGGGTTTCCACCGTTGCGCGCAGGCCCGGAAGGTCCAGCGAAACCACCTTGCCGTTTCCCGGGTGGAGGGAAATAGGTACATCGTCGCCGATTTTAAGCCGGGCGATTGCTCCCAGCCACATGTCGAACTGCTTTGCGCGATCCTTCTGCTGCTGGAGGCTGTGGTGGTACTCCTGCCGAAGGCGGTCGGCCTCGTGGCGGGCGTCTTCGTTGAATTTAGCCTGCTGGAGAATCTGCTTGCGCATCTCGGCGATCTGCTCGCGCACGCCGGACTGGCCCAGGTCGGGCATCAGTTCGCGCAGGGGGATTTCCACCTGGAGATTACCGGTATCCACTATCGCCATCTGGCGATGCAGCTCCAGCCGCGCGAGCCGGCCGGTCTTTCCCAACGACGGAACGAAGACCTCGTCACCACTCTTGAGTTCCGGAAGGGTGGCCAGCCAGGTCTCGAACTCCTCCTGGAGGCGGTGCAGGTCGGCGAGCTTGGCCTCGTAGGTTTCCTGTTGCTGGCGCGCGGCCTGTTCGGCGGCCTGTGCCTGCGCCCTGGCCGCCTCGGCCGATTGGCGAGCGGCGCCGGTGGCGCGAATGGCCCGATGGAACTGCTTGCCCTGCTCGCCCAGGTGTCTGCGGGAAGCGGCGATGATTCTTCCTTCCAGCCCCAGGTGCCGCGCGACGGTGATGGCGTGGCTTTCCCCGGGGGTCCCGATCAACAGACGGTAGGTCGGGCGGAGCGTTTCGGTGTCGAACTCCACCGAGGCGTTGTCCACCCGCGGATGGTTGAAGGCGTAAGCCTTCAGGACGCTCAGGTGTGTGGTCACCATGCCCAGGCAACCGAGGCGGAGCAGTTCGTCCATAATGGCCTGTCCGATCGCGCCGCCCTCGTCNNGGGTCGGTGCCCGCGCCCAGTTCATCCAGCAGCACCAGGCAGGACTTACCGGCCTTGCGAAGGATGTAGCGAACCCGCTTGATGTGGGCGCCGAAGGTGCTGAGAGATTGCTGGAGCGATTGCTCATCGCCCACGTCGAAGAAGATGTCGTGGAAGACCGGCAAGGTCGAGCCGCGCGAGGATGGTATGTACATGCCGGATTGCGCCATGACCGCCAATAGCGCCACGGTCTTCATCGCCACGGTCTTTCCGCCGGTATTGGACCCGGTAATCACCAGCAGGTCGAAATCGCTGCCCAGTCTCACGTCGATGGGCACCACCGGATACCGCGACTCCACCGGCACTTGCGCCTGTTCCTGGCGGTGGGCCTGCTCAACCAGCAGCGGGTGACGTGCCTGGGTCAGTTGCAGCGCGCCTCGCTCGGAGATTTCCGGTTCGGTCATCTCGAACTGATAGGCGTACTGCGCCTTGGCCGACAGCAGGTCCACGTGGGCGACGGTCCGCATGGCGGTGGCGATCTCTGCCGCTCGCGGCTGGATGCGCACCGCCAACTGGTTCAGCAGGCGCAGGATTTCCCCCCGCTCGTCGGAGTACAGGTCGGCCAGGCGGTTGTTTAACTCCACCGAGGCGTTTGGTTCGACAAAAACCGTTGCACCGGAGTGGCTCGCGCGGTGCACAACCCCTTCCAGGCGGCCTCGATTCTCGACCTTTACCGGAAGGACGTAGCGGTCCCCGTGAAGCGTGACGTTGACGTTCTGGAGCAGCTTGGCGACCTCGCTTTGGCGAAGGTATCCATAGATAACGTCATGGATATGCTGGGCGGTGGCGGCGATTTCCTTACGGATGGAGGCTAACCGATGCGACGCCCCGTCGAGGACTGCCCCGTCCGGCCCGACTATGGAGCGTATGGCGGCCAGCTCGCCGGCCAAGTCGACGATGTCGGTGGCGAAGGCTCGCAAGGCGTCGAATTTCTCGTCTAGTGCATTGAGATAGGCTCGGACGTTGAGGGCGCCTTCAAGGAACGCGGCGATTACGGCATAGTCCTCTCCGCCGGCCCCGCCGCCGGGTATGGCGCGCTGGAGGGGGTGCGTAATGTCGGTAATTCCCGCCAGGGGGGGCAGTGACACGTCGCGTACGGCCTTGTGCATCTGGCGGACTTCCAGCAGCCAGCGTTTCACGACGTCGGGGTTGCGCGACGGGGTGATCCGCGTGGCCAGGGACTTACCCAGGGAAGTGGCGCAATACCGCGAGAGAATACGTCGTACGGCGTCGAACTCGATCTTGTTGAGCGTGAAGGCGTCCACCAGGTCCTCGACAGGTCAATGTGGCCTATTATACCTCGGTTTTTCCTATCCAACAGGAAAGTTGGCCATGGAGGAGCGATAACCTCGCCGACGTCAATGTCTGAAGATTGTCCGTGTCTTGGCGACGCCAGGTGGGTGGGAACGAGTATCTCTGGATTATTTCTTGATATCGTACCATTATGGTGCTATATATAAATAGAAGCCTTAAGTGGAAGTTTGCCATGCTGGCCTTGACACGAAAAACCGGTTACGCGCTTTCGGCAATGACGTACCTGGCGGAACGTCCGCCCGGGCAAGTAACCAGCGCGCGGCAGATCGCTGGGGTATCCGCCGCGCCGATGTCGTTACTGATGAATGTGATGAAGGAACTGGCTGCCGCCGGCTATGTGGAGTCCATCCGGGGAGCCCACGGGGGCTACCGCCTGGCTCGCAGCCCCAGGGATATCAACCTGGCCGACTTGGTGACGGCGATCGAAGGTCCACTCCGTCTGGCGGAATGCGTCAGCGACAAGGCCGTAGAGGGCGAGTGCACCCGGCGGGAGATGGCCCATTGCCCCATCGCCGATCCCCTTCACCGGGTGCAACGGAAGCTGAGGGATTTTTTGAGGAAAGTGACGCTGTCGGAGATCACGGGAACGTCGATAGGATCGGTCGAGTAGAAAACGGAAACGGACATGGCCTTGAAACTGCCAATCTATCTGGATCACAACGCCACCACCCCGCTGGACAAGCGGGTGCTGGAGGCGATGATGCCGTACCTGACCACTGATTTCGGCAACGCGGCCAGCCGAAACCATGCCTTCGGCTGGAAGGCCGAGGCCGCCGTGGAAAACGCCCGCGAGCAGACGGCAGGGCTGATCGGCGCCACCGCAAAGGACATCGTCTTCACATCCGGCGCAACCGAGAGCAACAACCTGGCCATCAAGGGCGCGGCGGAGATGTATCGCGAGAAGGGCAACCACATCATCACGGACCTTATCGAGCACAAGGCCGTCATCGACCCATGCAAGCGGCTGGAGCAGGCGGGTTTTCAGGTCACCTGGCTGAAGCCCGACCGTTTCGGAGTGGTCTCGGCCGAGCAGGTCGCCGAGGCGGTTACCGATAAAACTATCCTGATTTCGATCATGGCGGCCAACAACGAGATCGGCACGCTCAATCCCGTCGCCGCCATCGGGGCGGTGGCCAAGCAGCGAGGGGTGCTGTTCCACTGCGACGCGACGCAGGCGGTGGGAAAAATACCGATGGATGTGGAGGCGATGGGCATCGACTTGATGAGCCTCTCGGCCCACAAGATTTACGGACCCAAGGGCATCGGCTGCCTCTATGTCCGCCGCAAGGGTCCGCGGGTGCGGCTGACCTGCCAGATGGACGGCGGCGGGCACGAGCGCGGGATGCGCAGCGGGACGCTGAACGTGCCGGGCATCGTCGGCTTGGGCGCTGCCTGCGTGATCTGCCGTTGCGAGATGGCCGATGAGGCGCCGCGGCTGACGGGCCTTCGCGACCGCCTGCATCAGACTATCGCCGCCGGGCTGGATTACGTGTTTCTCAACGGCCATCCCACGCAGCGCCTGCCTAACACGGTGAACCTCTCGTTCGCTTATGTCGAGGGCGAGGCGCTGATGATGAAGATGAAGGATGTTGCCGTCTCGTCCGGGTCGGCATGCACCAGCGCGTCGTTGGAACCCAGCTATGTCTTGCGGGCCATCGGGGTCAGTGACGAACTGGCCCACAGTTCCATCCGCTTCGGTGTGGGGCGGTTCACGACCGGGGAGGAAGTGGACTACGCCGCCGCGGCGGTGGTCCGTGGCGTCAACGAGTTGCGGGAGCTTAGCCCGCTGTATGAACAGGCCCGGGAAAACCGGCGAAGCCAGGCCAAGGCCTGATGAGAAACCGCCATAAAACGAAACGAGGCCGTCATGCCTTATAGCGACAAGGTCATGGACCACTTCACCAACCCGCGGAACGTCGGCTCCCTGGACAAGAATGCCCTCGATGTCGGCACCGGCATCGTGGGAGCGCCGGAGTGCGGAGACGTGATGAAACTTCAGATACAGGTGGACTCCGACGGACGGATCGTGGACGCCAAGTTCAAGACCTTCGGTTGCGGCTCGGCCATCGCCGCCAGTTCGCTGGCCACCGAGTGGCTCAAGGGCCGCACCGTCCAACAGGCCACGGAACTGCGGAACAGCGATATCGCCAATGAGCTTTCGCTTCCACCGGTGAAGATTCACTGCTCGGTCCTGGCCGAGGACGCCGTAAAGGCCGCCATCGAGGACTGGAAACGCAAGAACGCCCGGTCGGACGCATCCACCGGGCAAATGGAAGAAACCAAACGAACATGATCGCCGCCGGCCTTTGCGGCCGGTTGGCGACAAGGAGCACGAAAATGGGCATAAGCATTACTGAAAAGGCCGCCACGCATGTCCGGCGGTTGTTTGATGAACACAAGGTCGCCGCCACCGCCTGCCTGCGAGTGGGCATCAAGGGCGGCGGGTGCTCGGGTTTCAGTTACACGCTCAACATCGCCGACGCACCGGCCGCCGACGACGAGGTCTTTACCGGCCACGACGTGCGGATCGTCTGCGACCCTAAGAGCTATCTGTACCTCAACGGCACGGAGATCGACTTCAAGGATGAATTGATGGGCGGGGGCTTTGTCTTCAACAACCCCAACGCCAAGGACAAATGTTCCTGCGGTGCGAGTTTCTCGGCCTAGGGTCGGGGAGACGCCAGTGGTTCGACGACGAATCCGAAGATCGAGTGGGCGATGAGCGAATTGGAAAAAACGACCGTCCCGTCCAAGTGCAGCCGATGCGACAGGCCCATGGCCGAGGTTCCGGTCTGCGATTACTGCCATTGGCTCAACCCCGCCGCAGCCGGGGCTGACTACTTCACGCTGCTGGGCCTGCCCAGGCAGTTCGACCTGGATGAGGAATGGATACGGGGCAAGTTCCTGTCCGTCAGCCGCTACACCCACCCGGATTTCCATGCGACCGACAACCCACAGGCCCAGGAGATGGCGCTGCGGGTCTCGGCGGCCATCAATGATGCTTACCGCACGTTGAGGGATCCCGCCAACCGCGCGGCGTACCTGCTGGAGCTTCTGGGAGGAAAAAGTTCCGCGGAAGATAGATCCATCCCCGACGGTTTCCTGGCCACCATGATGATGATGCAGGAGGAGATCGCCGACGCCCGGGCCGTCGGCGACAAGTCCGAACTGGACCGCCTGCGGGACGTGCTTGCCACCCAGCGCGACGGGCTGATGCGCCGTATCGCCGGCCTGTTCGGTGAGTATCAGGAGGCGGTGGCCTGCCAGGCCATCGGGACCGATCTGCTTAATGAGATACGAAAGCAACTCAACGCCGTTTCATATGTGAAGAAACTGTTGTCCCAGACAATCGCGCAACCGGCGGCTGGCTGATGGACCGGCCAGCGGCCGGATAACCACGGACATTCGGGGTGATGAAGATATGTCGCTGATACTTGGCATCGATTTGGGAACTACCAACTCGCTGGCGGCCTACATGACCCCAGCCGGTCCGGTGGTCGTCCGCGATGCATCGGGCAACGCGCTGGTGCCCAGCGTGGTGGCTTTTGGCGAGGGCGGGGTGACGGTAGGCGCCGCCGCGCGGGCGCATGCGGTGGAGAATCCGCTGGCGACGATCTATTCCGTCAAACGCCTCATGGGCAAGGGTTTGGCCGATGTGGGAGGGGATTTGAAGTACCTGGCCTATCCTGTGGTCGCCGGCAGGGGGGGCATGGCGTGCGTCAAGGTCGCCGGAAGAGAGATCACGCCGCAGGAATTGTCCGCCGCCGTCTTGCGCGAGGTCAAGGCCCGCTCCGAAGCTGCCATAGGTGCGGAGATTCGCCAGGCCGTCATTACCGTTCCGGCGTATTTCGACGACTCGCAGCGCCAGGCCACCCGCGACGCGGGGCGAATCGCCGGCCTGGAGGTCCGCCGCATCGTCAATGAACCGACAGCGGCGGCGCTGGCCTATGGTTTGGGGCGAAAGGGCGATTCGACCATCGCCGTCTATGACCTGGGCGGCGGGACCTTCGACATTTCCATCCTGCGCATCTCCGGCGGGGTTTTCCAGGTCCTGGCCACCGACGGAGACACGCACCTGGGCGGTGACGATCTGGACATGGAACTGATCGAGTTGATCGCCTCCGAGATTCGCGACCGCCTCGGCCGGGACATGGCCTTCCCGCCCGCCACCCGCCAGGCGATGCGGAACTTCGCCGAGGCGGCCAAGATTCGCCTTTCCTCCCAGGATCAAGCCCGCATCGAGATCGACCTAGGCGCCGCGGGTCGGCTGGAGCGAACCATCACGCGCGAGGAGTTCGAGGCCCGCGCGGCCAAGTGGGTTGACCACACCATCGAGCATTGCCGCTCGGCGCTGGCAGGGGCGGGCCTGACGGCTGACCGCATCGACCAGGTGGTCATGGTGGGGGGATGCACGCGAATTCCCTTGGTCAGCCGGCGGGTGGGAGAATTTTTCGCTCGCGTGCCCTATACGGCGATCAACCCCGACGAAGTGGTGGCGATGGGGGCTGCCGTCCAGGCGGGCATCCTGGCGGGTGTGCAGCGGGACACATTGCTGCTGGACGTGATCCCTCTATCGCTGGGCATCGAGACTCTCGGCGGGGCGATGGGCAAACTCATCATGCGCAACAGCACGGTGCCCTGCCAGGCGTCCGAAACCTTTACAACTTACGCCGCCGGGCAGACCTCCGTTGATATCCACGTGCTCCAGGGCGAGCGAGAACTGGCGCGGGACTGCCGCAGCCTGGGGCGGTTCCAGCTTCGCGGCATCCCTCCCATGCCGGCTGGAGCGCCGCGGATCAGCGTGACGTTCCTCATCGACGCCAACGGCATCCTGAATGTCTCGGCGAGGGAGCTTCGCAGCGGCAGGGAGGCGGGCGTACAGATCACCCCCGCCCACGGTTTGACCTCCGGCGAGGTCGATGCGATGGTCAAGGAATCCTACACCCATGCGATCGCCGATCTTACGGAACACCGACTTATCGATCTGCGGAACGAGGCCGGGCGCATCCTGGCGGCCATCGACAAGGCGGTGGCCGAGGTCGGTGCGGTGATGAGTCCTGCTCAGCGGGCAGCGATGGATGAGGCGGTGGGGGATCTGAAGGCCAAGATGGAAGGCGGCGACCCCGACGCGCTCTACGCGGCCATGAAGGCTGCCAATGAAGCCGCCATGCCGTTGACGCAGATGCAGATGGACCAGGTGCTGCAAAAAACAGTGATGGGAAGGAAGATCGACGAAGTGTGAAACGGATCGCGGCGGGGCGAAGGCGGGCGAACTTGATGGCCAAGTGCAAGGTGATATTTCAGCCGGCAGGGGTGACGATGGAGGTCGATCCCAAAGCTCTGCCACCCAGCCGGCATGGCGAACCGGGTAATCTGCTGGGCATTGCCCTGTCCGGCGGCGTGCACATCGAGCACGCCTGCGGCGGGGTGGGCGTCTGTGGGACCTGTCATGTAATCGTCACGGATGGAGCGGAAAACCTCTCCCCGCCTAGTGACGACGAGATGGACGTGGCCGCCGGCGTGCCCGCAAGTACGCTTCAAAGCCGTCTGGCCTGCCAGGCCGTCGTCCGGGGCGACGTGACCGTGACTATTCCGCCCTGGAACCGAAACGCCGTTTCGGAGAAGTCCTGACCCCCACCCTCGCGTGGGGCAAGCATCGGAGAACGTCATGGCGAGCCTGAAATGGTCGGACGTGGACGAGATCGCCTATCAGCTCAGTGAGCGACTACCGCAAGTTGATCCGCTGACGGTCCGATTCACCGACCTGCACCGTTGGGTAACGGAGTTGGAGGAGTTTGACGATAACCCAGCGGCGGCGTCGGAGGGCATTCTCGAGGCCATCCAGATGGCCTGGGCGGAGTACCGTCGGGAAAGGGAAAACTAGTACTTTGTCACAGGAATTTTTAGTGGTGCCACCCCCAANNGCTCTGCGTGTAACCGCGCCTAATCTTCCTGCTCGTCTGTGGGCAGGTCTGGCAGCTTGATGTAGTAGGCGCTTTCCACTGGTTCCAAGCCGTTGATCTCGTCCATGATGCCCTTGGCGGGCGGCTGGTCGAGGGTGATTCCCACCAGCGCCATTCCGCTGCGTTTCTTGCGGGAGAAGGTCATATCGGCGATGTTGATCTTGTTGTCGCCGAAGATCGAACCGTACCGCCCGACCACGCCGGGACGGTCCTGGTTGATGATAATCACCACGTCTCCCTCGGGCTTGAGTTCCATGCGGTANNCCGCGGGAACCGGTTGCCGAAGATCGTCCCCACAGCCGACCTTTTACCCGCGTCGGTATGGATGGTGACCTCCATGAGGTTGGAAAATTCCCGCACCTTGGCCGAGGTAATCTGCTCGACCTCCACGCCGCGCTGCTTGGCTATGACGGGGGCGTTGATGACGTTTAGGGGCTGCTCGATGTGCGGCTGCATCAGCCCCACCAGCAGATAGGCGGTGACGGGGGTGACGTTCATGTCGGCGATCGCGCCTCGGTAGACCACCTCCACCTTGGTCATCGCCCCGGCCGTGATGGACGTAAGGATCGTTCCCATCCGCATGGCCAATTCGGTGAAGGGGCGAAGCATGGCGGGCATGGCCTTGTCGAAACCTGGGGCGTTGACGGCGTTGCGGACTTCTCCGCCTCGCAGGGCCTCCACGAGTTGCTCGGCGGCCTCCAGGGCCACTTGTTCCTGTGCTTCCTCGGTGGAAGCGCCCAGGTGCGGGACGGCCAGCACGTTGGGGTGCTGGATAAGGGCCTTTTCGGCCTCATTGGTGGGGGGTTCCGCCAGGTAGACGTCCATCGCCGCTCCGGCGACCTTTTTGGCGTTCAGCGCGTCCAGCAGGGCCTGTGGGTCGATAAT
>PMBX01000247.1 GCA_003153915.1 Phycisphaerales bacterium | reverse complement strand
AAGGATCTGATGGTCTGGCGCGAGGAAGAAGTTCTGGCCACCGAATTGCTCAGCCAGATCGTCGCCGGTCATGGCCGCTTTTACATCATGGCCTGCGGGTCCGACGACGGTCCGGCCGAGGCGATGGCCAGGCTGATTTTCTGCCCCGAGCTTAAGAAGGCCTACCTCAGCTACCCCATGTCCCACGTGGGCGACAGTCCGGCGATCATGGCGGAGATCGAGGGTTTCCGTCGCCAGATGAAGCGGCATTTCGTGTGCTTCGATCCCGGAGACGTGGAGGAGAAACACCTCTGCGCNNATCGCCGACATCGACGGGCAGATCTACGCGCGGGATTTCAAGCTCATCGACCAGGGCGACATGATTCTCTCGTTGATCCCGGCGATGGAAGACGGCAGGCCAGGCCTGTCAAGCGGGGTAGAACGGGAGCTTCAACACGCACACGAGGCGACCAAGGATGTCTTCGTGATCTGGAAACCGAGGGTGGAACCTTCCCCATTTATCAGCGAGACGGCCACTAGGATATTCCACTCGACTGAAGAGGCGGTGCGGTTCTTCCTGTCCGAAAAGTACGTCCCTCCCCCCGCCGGAAAACTATTCGCATAAACACCCGCGACGGTCACCGGTGGGTCTTGGCCAACTTTTCCAGGTCCACCAGGCTGGCCAGGTAGGGTGACTCCCGCTTGTCCTTGAGGGCCTCCTCCAGGATGCTCCTGGCCAGATCCAGCGCGTCGGTCTGGTTGGTGAGCCGATGAAGGGCCAGATACGCGGCGGCCTGGTGTCCCTGATACACCCATCGAGCCTGTGGTGGGACCAACTCAGCCGCCTGGCCGTAAAGCTCCGCGGCCTGTTGGTAGTTCCCGGCCGCCGATTTCCATGTCTCCTCCGCCTCGGCCATGTACTCCAGCAGCGGTTTGGCGAACTCTGGAGTGGGCAGGGATGGCTTGGCGGCCTGGCGAGCCGATTGGGTGGCCGTCGGCGAATCGCCGGCCTTGACCGCAACAGCGGGCGACTCCGCCCATGCCTCCGCCAGGCGTTCTGACAGCATTACGCACCGGTTGCGAAGCTGTAATCGCCGGGCATGAAGGTTCGCCAGCGACCAAAGCGAGTCGGCTTCTTCGCTCGTCGCCGCCGCCCTGGCAGTGCCCGTTTCAAGCCCCGCAGCGCGTTGGCTTTTCTTGGCCGCCAGGTCAAAGGCATCGGCGGCAAGGTTCTCGGCCTTGGCGGCGACGGCGCAGGCGGCAACCACGCGATCCGTCGCCTGACGAGCGTCATTGCGGGCCTTTTCCATCGCCGCACGCACAGCCGCCTG
Organism: Phycisphaerales bacterium; assembly: GCA_003153915.1. Classification (GTDB taxonomy): domain Bacteria; phylum Planctomycetota; class Phycisphaerae; order SM23-33; family SM23-33; genus FEN-1349. The sequence goes on along the minus strand of PMBX01000247.1, from coordinate 9,220 downwards.
ATCCTTGGCATGGCCAATCGCGGAGGCATTAGAGCCTTCCAGGATTGACTTTGCCGCCGCGACGCGGGCCTCGGCTCGCTTCTTTGCCTCTTGCGATTCCAGCCGGCTGGCCTCGCGAAGCTCCAGATCGCCTTCCAGTTTGGCGATGCCGGAAGCGTTGGTGTTGATCTCCTTGTCGATGGCCAGGACCTGCTCGGTCAGTTCCAGCCCCTTGTCGCCACCGGCCAGTTGGATGTCCACCCGCATGTTCCTGGCCTTTGGAATGATCTCCTCGTTGCGGGCCTGGAGAGATTGGACCTGTTGGCGCATCGATGCGATGGACTGCGATGTCTCGGTGATTTGAGCATCAAGGCCCTCGATTTCCGCCCCGGCAGAGGAAAGCATCTCCCGGGCTTGAGGCTCCACGTCCGAGGCGCCCCGGACCCGCTCCAGCATCGCCGCCCAGGCCCCGGATGCCAGGCAGGCCTTTTCGGCTTGTGCGATCGCCTCGGAAGCCTCCTGTCTAGCGGCGTTGGCGGAAAGATCCTGATACCAACCCTTGGCCAACAGAACCTGGCCCATCGCCGAGTAGGCGGCGGCCTGAATTCCTTCACTGGCCTGGCCGTAGGTTCGCAGCGCCTCGTTAAGCCTGTTTTCAGCCGTCTCCAGGTCCTGCCATGCCTGGGGATGCGGCGTCCAGGCAGGTTGGACTTCCGTCACTTCTCCCCTGGCTCTCCCCGTGCGGGTCAACTGAGGATATTCCCCATTAACCTTATAGACCGCCCCGGACATCAGTCCGGCGGCCTTGGAAACCAGGCGCCCCGCGGCGTCGATCTCCTGACTGGCTTTTTGGTCCGCCGACTCCTGCGTGTTACTACAGCCACCGATCACAAGAGTCGCCAGCACGATGGCGGCGATCCGACGCATCATCCTGCCCATACTCATGCTTGTCTCCACGATACCACCTCCACGGGGGCCTTGCCGTGCCAATGCCGATTTACAAGACCTTGTATCATGCGGGCGGAAGGCTTTCAACCTCCCATCGCGGGGGCAAGAACGTCATTGGCAATACAAGGCATTAACAAAGCAGACAAGACCCGGCCGGCCAGGGCCAACAGCCTGCCGTCGTCAGCCTTTGCCGGAATCGACGGCGCCGAGAGCAACAAGGTCGTCCCGCGGCTCTCCAGGCAAGCTCCCTCCATCGGCGTGTCCGCCCATACCTCGGTAACGGCAGAGGCCAGGTCCGCTCTGCCGCGGAACAACCACTCACCAACTCGTCCGTCACTCACTTGGATCGTCAGCGGCGCCAAGACTACCTGACGGGGATCCCACATCAGCAGCTGGGGCAGCAGACGATTCGTTTCCAGCGACACAATGCGCCGCCGCTCGGCCAGCCGTTTGGTCCCATGTCCCAGTTCGTAATGAAAATCGAACACCTTTACCGGAAAGCCCCCGCCCCGGCCGTGAGCCACATGGCAGGCTCGTCCACTGTGTCCACCGGACATCAGCAGGAAATCCGCGTATCGGCGAGGGAGACTGAAACAGTCCTCCATGGAAAAAAGCATCCCCATTTCGTTGGCGCAGCGGGCTAACGCCTTGGCGCGGCGGGCCTGTCTTATGCCCAGGACCGCAAACCAGACCACGGCGGCCAGGAAACCGGCCAACAGCAATAATGCCAGAATTACGTTTTGCATCCCGACCCTTACAGGCCCGCCGGACTAATCATCATGAGAGTGGTCATCACGCCCTTGCGAACGGTTCTGGGCCGTCGTGGAGTAATTTAATTTCATGCCCATGGGAGGCACGTAGTCCAGGCGATAGTTTGGATGGGGGCTTTTCAGTGAGGCGATCCAATCCCGCAACCGTCGGTAGGCCGCCGCCGTGGGAGCGGGAAACAGCGGTTGACGAAGATTGACGGGGTGCTTCATCTCGGCCCGATCAGAGGCCAGCCCATATTGGAGCAGCAGCGACTTGTCCGGACTATCTCGGTCGATCATGCGGGCCTTTCCGTCGGCTCCGGCCAGACCATCCAGGATCACGAAGTTGGTGTAGTCGATGCGTTCATCACGAGTCTTGGCTCGCAAGACTTTCCACCTGCCCACGGGCTTCGGCCCGCCGTGGCAGTTGGCCGTTCCGCAGGTCTGAAGAATTCCTGGCCAGACACTTCGGCGAAACTCATCCAGCGACTTGGGGTCCGATCGAACAACGATATCATCCGCCAACGAAGTGTTGTTGGGGTCCAGGTTACGGACGATGTAGGCTAGCTTTTCCACCGGCTTCATGTGGAGAAAACGCCTCTCGAAGGAGGGGTCCTGGAAATCTTTGTTGCCCCGCTGGGATTGGATGAACCGATCGATCACGTCGCCGCGGAAGTCAACGAAGGTCCGCAGGCTCTCGGCGCCGGTCTCCATCAGGCGAATTCGGCTGATGTCCTCCTCGGAGACTAGCCAACTATCCTCGATGTTTTCCTCGCCGGCGGGGCGGCTGGTGGATGCGGGACGGCTCTGTGAACCGGTTTGTTGCCGTTGGAGCTTGCGCTCCACCAGTTGGAGCAACAAGGTGGCCATTTCGTGACGGGGTTGGATAGCCACGGCGGATTGAAACTCATCCCTGGCTTGTTCCAAAAGCTGTTGGTCCAGCGCCCATCGTCCCAGCTTGACGTGGTCCTCGGCATTGTTGGGGTCGATCTGTGTCCGCCGCTGCTGGTATTCCTCGCGTGCGCCGCCTTCGGCAACGACGGTCTCCACCTCCGAGGCCGGAATGGTCACGGAAGCGACCTTTGTCTGGATGGTATAGACCCCCTCGCCGAGGGTGACGGTCCCGCTGATCCTCCGGCCGTCCTTGCAGACGACCGTCTTGGTCTGGGCCATGGCGGAGACAGCCGCCATCAACAGACAGGCGGCGGAAACAAGAATTCGACCGCACATGGCACGGCTCCTCTAGTTAGTAGGCTAGGCTCACCGGCGCCCATGGCGCCCTTCCAGGCATCAGATTTCCTGCTCCCCATCCGGCGACCGGCGCGCCCGGAAACACCGGTCTGGAATACCTAGGCGGCAGTGGGATTCGAACCCACGAAATAGCGGATTTGCAATCCGCCGCCTTAAACCACTTGGCTATGCCGCCACAGGACTGTCCCGGCAGGTCGCGCGAACGATCAATGCCGCTATCGCGCCCGATGAACTTCCCCAGGCGCGCAACGGTCACGCCATCGAACGGAACATCCAGGAATCTGTCGAGGTTAGCGTCTGCGGCCGCCGCCGCCGAACCCGCCGCCGCCGCCTCCACGACGCTCTCCACCACGATCACCGCGATCGCTGCGCTCGCCCTGGGAGCGAGCCTCGTTGACCTTCAGTGCTCGTCCGCTGAGGTCCTTGCCGTTGCTGCCTTCGATGGCAGCGGTGGCCTGAGCCTGATCGGGCATCACGACAAAAGCAAAACCGCGAGATTCCCCGCTGAACTTGTCCTTGATGATGCTGACCGACTCCACCTGCCCAAAGGCCTCAAAAAGGCGCTTCAGTTCGTCCTCGGTGGTTTGAAACGAGAGGTTTCCGACGTAGATGTTCATTCGATATCCTGCCTCTGCGCACGGAGCGCACGATCCGTCCCGAACCTCTCAGGTAACCGTTACCTGTCAGGATCGGGCTTGGGCTACATACTAGCCGCGATGGGGCGAACAAGAAAGAAAAATGAAAAAAAACGCGCGGCCTCCGCGCTTACGNNACTACGGTAACAGCAGGAATCCCGCCCAGCTTCCTTCTGGTCCGCGCTCAAGCGTCGGCGATTCCGCCCGAACCCACCTGAGAGTCTTTCATGGCCGGCATGGGGTGGAACAGTGGCGCTCCCGTCGCCGCGCGCTTGGCGTAGACGCGGAGATTGTCCTGTTTGGCCCTGTCGGCTTCTTCGCTGATATCATCTTCCAGAGCGAAGTGACTGGGACGAAAGGCGCGCATTGGCGAGCCTCCTTCGGACGCTACTGCGTCCCTCCAAAACAAAACAAGCACACATACTCATCTCCAGCGATTAAAANNCACGAGGCGTCAGGACGTTCATCCGGCACTGCTCGGCCAGGTCCAGAAACTCCTTGTGTTCCAGGTCCTCCAACTGCTTGCCGGAGGCCTGGAGCTTCTCTGTGAACTTGATGCACTTCTCCTGCATGGAGCGATGGGTGTCCTCCGATCCGCCGAAAAGACAGAAGTTTTCCCCTCGAGTGATGCGGACCTCCTGGTCTTTCCCATCCAAACCCAGGCCCAGCAGTTTCGCTTTACGTCGGCAACGAACCACCGAAATGCTCCTATGAACTAAACTCTTGCTTACGAGGTTCATGCTACCTGATCGCCATGACGATTTTCAAGGCCCCCCTCCGGTCCGCGCCTTGTACCACGCTCAAGCGAAGCAACGTGAAGCCTAGGAGTGCGATTCATTTGGACCCAAGCAACCAGTGCTGGGGGTGGTACCAATTACGCGGTTGCGCTCCATGGCCGATACACATCGAGAGTTTCTACCCCGAAGGCGCCTTGGTCGTCATTGGGGGCGATAGGCCCCAATGTCATTGAGAATGCGGCAGATCCCGTCGATGGTTTCCAGGGGCAAGTCCGGGGCACATTCAGCCAACAGCCACAATCCTCCCTCGGGCAGGTAGAGTGCCTCGACGCACTGTCTGATGTGGGATTCGATCTGGCCGACCGTCGCCCGCGGGAAGAGTTGCCGGTCCAGGTCCAGGNNAGGATCTGCACGCCGCAGTCGATCAGGTCGGGAATGATCTCGTAGATGCAGCCGTCCGTATGCATATAGACGTCGTGGCCGGCCTGGTGGCAGCGGCTGTAGATCGCATGATAGCAAGGCTTAAGGTACTTGCGCCACAGGGCCGGGCTGATAGGCAGGGCCTTCTGCGTGCCCAGGTCGTCACCGAACCGTATCAAACCTCCCGGCTCCAGCAGGGGCAGCGTCAAGTCGAGTGTTCTGAGATTGTGTGCCAGAACAATGTCGATCAACATCTGCAATTCAGGCGGCTGCTCGGCGAAGTCGACCATGATCTCTTCAAAACCCCGCAGGTCCGCCAACCGAAGAAACATGAATCCGTGCGGGAATCCGGGCGCCACCTGTTCCGGCGGCTTGAGGTTACGAACGTCCTGTCGCGAAGGCGCCGGATGTCCAGTGACCATGCTGGTCAACCCGGCCGCGATGTTCTCCCAGACGCATCCCCACTCATCGACATGCTTGCCTGGTGAGTACATGGGATTCTCTTCCCCTGCCCGGGCCGGATCGGCAGGGACGGCGACTCCCTCAAACACCGCGGGATATCGGCGCATCACTTCCATCATCGCCTGTCCATGGCGCCGCCAGGTCCCCGGCAGCAGGCTGACCTCCACCGGGATCCGTCCAGGATGCTCAAACCGCATCGCCTTGAATTGGTCTTGTCTCTTGCCCATTAACTGAGAGTCCCTATCAAGATACCGCGCCAAGTGCAACACCCAAGCGAAGCAACGCGGAGCTTGGGGGTGCAATTCATTTGCTCCCCAAGCAAACGGCACTTGGGATGGCGCCAATCGCTCGGTCGTACCACTTGCCAAACGAATTTTACCGACCGGACGTCACCGCCGTCAGGATAATTCTCCACGCATTGCTCCCATCAACGTATGCGATACACCTGGCCGCGGAGTTCCACCACCAGTTCCTCGCCTTCCTGTTGGCTGGCCAGGAGTTGGTTTTCGGCGGTCGTGTTATCGGTAGCCAGTTTGAAATACTCGTCGCTGAATCGTGTGATGGTTCGGACACGGTCCTTGTCCTTTTCAAGGTCCACGCCGGCGGCATTGGAAGCCAGCCAGACGTTTCCTCCGCGACGATAGACGGCCTGGTTGCCCACCTGGCGGACGTTGCGGACCTCTTGCACCTGGCCGGCCTCGTATGCGGCTGTGTCGCTTTGGCCGATCTGAGCCACCCCACCCCCCGCCATCGCCGCCGGGGCGCTGCGGGCCATGTTGAGTTGCATCCGGTTTGCGGCCCCCAGTTGCCCGCCGGCGCCGGTGTACTCGCTGAGAGGCTTGGCCTCCGCCATGGCGCGATCCATGACCTCTTCCTTGCTATGCAGCGGAACCGTCTCATCGGCAAGGAAACTAGTGTAGGGCGTCATAATTCCGTACCGCAGGCTCAACCGCACCACCTCGTCGATGACCTCCTTATCCTGCCCGTGAAGCTGAATCTGGTCCAGCAGCCAGCCGATCCGCCGCATCGCCCATATCTGCTCGACAAAGGCAAACCGCGTGTCCCTGCCGGACGTTGGGAAGTCCACTGAGTACTCGAAGGTCCGCTCTTTTCCCTCGTAATCGCCGCTGATGGTCAGCTTGGCCGTGCTGGCCACAGGGGACTTGTCCTGGTTGTCACTGTCGCCTCGATGGGGGGCGTTCCACTCGTATCGCCCGGCCAGAGTGATTTGATCGCCTTCGAACAGATCGCCAAGTTCGCGCGGGTAAACGTCCTTCAACGCGACATCCAGGCCGTTTATCGCCAGCTTCAGGCCCGTCATCACGGGGTTTTTGATCTTGGCATAAAGTGCTGACACCTTGGCCTCGATGGCTTCGTTGGGCTTGACGTAGTCGCTTCTGCCGCCGTTGTCGCCGGACAGCTTGTCCAGCAGGCGGACGTTTACGTCATAGCCCACCCCAAAGGCGAACAGCCGCACGCCGTCTTCGTTTGCGGCCTTGCAATCCTTCAAGATCACGTTCTCGTCGGTCTGTCCCACCGTAGGCAGGCCGTCAGTGAGGAAGATGATATAAGCGGGCCTGGCTGGAAAGTGGTTCTGTATCGCCCGCTCCGTGCTGGCTAAATGCAACGTCGGTTTCAACGCTTCATAGATGTTCGTGCCCCCCTGCGCCTCGATACTGTCGAGCTTATCGCCAGCCACCTCCAGCTTATCCTTCGTGGCGGGTACAAGGTGGGCATCAAAAAACCTCTCCACCGAATCATTGTAGGCCACCACGTTGAACCGGTCACCATCGTTTAGGTTGTCCAGAATGTAACGAACCGACTCCTTGGCCTGGGCGAGCTTCTTGCCGCTCATCGAGCCGCTATGATCCAGGACGATCATGACGTCCTTGGGCTGGGCCTTCCGCCCGCTTAGCCGCGGATTGGGGCTGACCAGCAGCAGGAAATAACCATCTCTGCCGCCGACGGATGGGTGGGTCAGGAACGTCGCGGCGACATCCTCGTCGGCGGCGCGGTAGAACACCTGGAAATCGCTAGCCGGCAGCGCATTCTTGGCGCGATACGTCGCCACTGCGCGGCGCTGGTCCTTGTAACTGACAGCGATGTCATGGCTGGGCGAATAGATAGAGGTAATATCGGCGGCAGAGTAAATCTCCACCTCCACCTCGACATCCTCGATGGGCCGGGCCGAAAACTTCTCGGTGTTCAGCGGGTACCACACCTCCACCACGTCGCGGTCCTTCTTGCAGACGTTGTTGTAGTGGACCAGCACCTTGGCGGGTTTACCGGCCTCCAGCGGAAACGCGCGGGTCTTGTACAGGCCGAAACCCGCGTATTCCAGCAGCGCCGGGTCCTTCTTGCGACGCACGATGTCCTCGTAGGTCCGCCGCGCCTCATCCGCCGGCAGGAGCCTGGCGGCAAGGTCCTTGCCGTCCACCGATAGCGTCATGGAGTCGATCGCCGCCCCAGGCGGGACGGGAAACAGGTACTCCACCTCGATGGCCCCGGGACCGGTATTGACGAATTCCTGGTCGATGTTCACCGAGGCCACCTGGTCGCGGACCGATATCCGCACGTGGTGATACTTCACGGCCCATTGTCCGCGCACGCGATGCTCAGGCCGGATGGGTACGATGAATCCATCCGCCATCGCCCACGACGCCACTACGCCCAAGACCACCACCGCCGCCGCTGCCGACCTGATCGCCGTTTTCATGTCCGATCTCCCGATGGTTTGACCCGAAGGTTCACGCTACACCCTTTGGACGCCCAAACCCCGCGGCGGTTCCCGAAAAATGCGGAGACTTTGTTTGGGAACTACGGCAAGTGGCACGACCGATCCCCATGTGCCGCCCCTTATGGGGCTGGATATTTCTTTCCGCACTTGGCCCCGCCGCTCACGCGGGCGGGCTACAAATCTTCCGTCCCTCCGGGACGGGCGGGCCAATGTGCCGTCACCCTAAAGACGAACGGCGACACTTGCGGGCGGCATCGTGGGCGAACAGCTACACCCATGACAAATTTAGGCTCACCTTCCGCGTGCTGGATTTCCTAGGATCGTACCTGGGCGGATTTTTAGCCGGATTTGGGGGATTGGGCGGCCTTGGGGATTGGGATCTGAGACTGCCACAGGCCGTGGACGGTGCAGTACGCCCGCACGGCGGCAATGGCGGGTTTGACGGCGAAGACCACCGAAGCCGGCTGGCCCGGGGCGAGGAACTGGCGATGGCTACGCCCGTCGGCCACCAACTCGATCCACTCGATGCGGTGGCTCTTTGTCATCGGGTGATGGGAACCGCCAATGGCGACGCGGCAGCCGCCTGGAGTGTCCTGTATGGTGGGAGCGTGGTCGGCCCAGCCGTCGTCCCTGCGGGTCTTGGCGCGAACGGCAACCATGGCCGGACCACAACAGACCAACTCCATGCTCCACTGGTGCAATACCTCCACGACGGTGTCGCACACCGGGCATTTGTAAATCTGGAATCGCCTGGTCTCCATGGTACGTCCTTTCACATCTCATCGGCCGGGCAGCAGCCACCTCGGCTTTGTAACGGGCCGGCAGGCCGGGACTCGGAGTCCGGGGCTACCCGGTACATCCTCGCCCCAAGCCTGTCGACCGTCTAAATCTCTCGCGGAGCCAACCGGAGCAATCACCAGAGCAAGTGGGAGGGAGGGTGTTGGCTTCCGCTTCCATATGTATAGTCCCATCGTGGAAAGTTTTTTCAATCGGGGCGCGCCCTGTTTCGGGCATGGTGGACGGCCCTACCGCGCCTAGGGGATTTTCCTAGGCAATTGACTCGCCGGCTGGGATTTGCGGGGGCCGATGCAGGTCTTAGCGGGGCTTTCTGCGTGCCAGACGGCGGCATTGGGTTTCGGCTCTGCGGAAACAGGCCAGGTTGTCGCGGAGGCGTGAGGGTTTGTTTCGCGCCAGCCAAAGCGTTCGGAAGCGTTCCGCCATCGCGTGGAGGTCGTCGGCCAGGCCTCGCAGCTCCGCCGGGCCAACGCAATTGCCATCCATAAGGCGTTTCCCGATCATCGC
>PMBX01000256.1 GCA_003153915.1 Phycisphaerales bacterium | reverse complement strand
CGGGGCTTCAATACCACGCGCCTTCGTGGGGTAAGCCCACGGCACGGCCGTGGGATTCCGCAAGAACCGTCTCCGCAGTGTTATTCGCCCTGGTCCATCCACATCAGGATGGCTGCGTCGCCGGGTTCCACATCCGTGTCCAGGTTGGGCCGATTCAGCATCGCCACCGAACCATCTCTGCCCACCCGGCCGAGGCGCGTCTGGGGGTCCCAGCGGATGCTCAGCGGCATGGGTTGGAGGAAGTCCTGGTTGACGATAACCAGGAAGCGGTGCTTGTCCTTGCGGAGCAGGTTAATCAACGCGCACTTTCCGCCAGTTGCCAGCGAGCGGATGATCCCCTCCGGCTCGAAGGGTTTGTAACCCTCGGGCGTGCCCGGCCCGGTCCAGCGCGGGGCGTACCAGGTCTTGGAGCCGACAAACACGGCGGCTTGGGCCGCCAGTTCCCGGTTTAGCTGCTTGACCAGGTCGTACACATAGGTGCGGTTGCCCCCGCGGTCGTAGGGCGCGACGCGGCCGCCGCAGGCGCGGTAAAGGAAATGCTCGATGCCCACCGCGCCCATCGCCAGGTTGTTGTATGCCTGCACCCGCAGCGTGGCCATCGTCGGATCGGGGAACAGGTCCATCCCGCAGCAGCAGATGAACGACCAGAGCGGAATCCCGGCCATGTTGGCCGCCCGCTGGCCCACCAGGAGGTTCTCGTACCAGTATGCGCCGGGGGCGAACCGCTGGAGCGGGTAGTGGTCATACGAGAGGATGTTGACGGGTATCTCGGAGAGGAACTTGAAGACGTAGTCCTCGTATTTCTGGTAGGGCTTCAGTTCGATCATCGCGTTGCCGGCGTAGTTGGGCAGCAGGTTCACGCAGACGGCCTTGTTGGGGTCCGCGTCGTTGGCCAGTACCTCCTTGGTGCGAGCCAGCAATGCCGGGAACTCGCTGATGGTGGGTTCATCCTGGAGGATGTAGCCGGCCAGGGCAGGATGGTTCTTGAAATGCCTGGCCATCTCTGCCGGGCTGACGGTGGGACTGTGCGGCCAGTAGCGGGTGAGGATTCCCACCCCCGCCTTGGCGGCTGCGTCCAGGCCGATGCGGGCCTCCTTGCGGTCGCGGAAAGCCGTCATGTTGTGCGTCATGCCGGCGGCGGCGAATTCCTTGTACTTGGCCACGACATCCTTGGTGACGGCCGGGCCGTCCCATGCCGGAAAAATCAGCCGCCCCGACGGCGGCAGCTTGTAGGGCGAGCAACTCTTGTTGCTCGCGCAATCCGCCTTGCCCGTATCCTTGCGATTACTCACCTTTGTCCGCCCTGCTCGCTTGCTCGTGTGTTTCATAAATACGGTTCCTTCTTCCTTTACTTGTTCGCCATGTGCCATAATTCCGCGCGGTGGGGCTTCCGTCCCACCGCGCAATCGCCAGGTGCCACACCCAAGCGTAGCAACGCGAAGCTTGGGGGTGCGATTCATTTGGCCCCCAAGAAAACGACTCTTGGGGGTGGCACCAATCAATCGGCCGTGCCACCAGCCTTCATGATGAGTGATTCCTTTCTGGAAGACGGCGGGCGGTGCCCGCCCTACAAAATTTTCATAATAATTGCGCGCAATCCCTAGGGGACCCTTCCGGCCAAGTTGCACGCCATACTCGACTCATCCAACCACGCACCAGGAGCTATTCGGCGGTCCGGAACAACCGCCCGTCGCCAGGGGCCAGGCTGACTTCCACCAGGCCGCCGGCGGTCATGGCAGGTCCGTCCACCCATTTACCGCTCGTACGGTCAAGTTCCTGAAGCCCTCCGCCGGGCAGAGTCACTTTGAGCATCGCCTTGGCCGGCTGCTTGTAGCTTCGGTTGACGACCATGAAGGCCGTCGTCTTGCCGTTCTTGCCGAACAACCCAAGCACGAACGCACCGCCGCCGGTGAACTGCACGGGGGCATCCGCGGGAGCTGCCTGGGTTCCGTAGGGGCAAGGGGCCGTGTGATAGACTGCCGTGGAATCCAACTCCATCAGCGCGGGACCGAACCGGGCAATCTCGGCATTGATCGCAGCCACTTCCTTGACCATAGGCGACGGCTTACCGTCGCGGTAGAGCCCGCCGTAGGCCTTGGGGCCCCAGTAGGTGAAATAACTAACGCCACGTCCGCCGTAGGCCATCGTCGTGAAGACCAGAAACCGCGTCTCTTGGGCGTTGGGAAGCCGCCACGATTTCTCGATGGTGTCGGCCTGGATAATGTTCAAGAATGGCTTGCCGGCTTCTTGAGCCGCATCTCGAATCAAGGCCAGGTTCAGAAAATACTGACTGCCGTCACTATTCTTCATGAAGTGATAGTGGTCGTAGCTGATCAGATCGGGCTTGACGATTTCGATGAACTTCTTGAGGTACTCGCGGTAGGCCAGCACCGTCTTGTTACTCGTGCCGACACCGGCAAAGTTCTGGGGATAGCCAACCCTGGCCCGCTCCGCAGCGTCAGCGCTGACGCCAAGTTGGGCCTCGGTCGCGTAGGTGGGAAAGAGGTTGATGTAGGCCAGGTGGGCCGGATCGCGTTCACGCAGGTAAGCAACGAGCCTGCCCAGCGCCGGGAAGTTCGTCGCGCCCGGCTCGTCGGTAATGAAGTA
>PMBX01000213.1 GCA_003153915.1 Phycisphaerales bacterium | reverse complement strand
TGCGCGCGGCAGCGGCGGGGGAGGTGGAGTTCGTCGGCGTGGGCGGAGCGAAGATGGCCGCGGCGGGTTGCCGGATATTGGCCGACCTGACCGCCAAGGCCAGCATGTTGGTGGGCGGTCCGCTGTTGCGGCTGGGTTATTATGTTCGCATGGTGCGGCGGATTCGCCGTGCCATACGGGAGATTCGCCCGGATGTCTTCGTGCCCGTGGATTCCCCCGCGCTCAATTGGCATCTGGCCAAGACGGCTCGGAAGCTCGGTATCCCGGTGGTTTACTACATCGCCCCGCAGGTGTGGGCCTGGGCGCCATGGCGGGCGCGAAAGCTGGCTCGCTTGACCGATCGCGTCGCCTGCATCCTGCCCTTCGAGCAACGTTACCTGTGGGATCGCGGAATCCGCGCGACCTACGTGGGAAGCCCGGTGTTTGAGGGCCTGCCCGACCGGCCGGCGGAACTACCCGATATCGCCGAGGCCTGGTCGGATGGTAAATGGCGCGTTGCGATGGTTCCCGGCAGCCGCGACGGCGAGATCCGCGGCCACATGCCCGCCTTGTTGAAGACGGCGGAGGCGATCCGCCGACGCTGGCCGGCTGCGCGATGCACCTTTACGGCCCACAACGACTCCGCCGCCGAGCTGATCCGCAAGCTTGCCCGCGGGGCGGAAATCGACATCACAGTTGGCCGGACCCACGAGGTTCTCTCGCAATCCCATTTCGCCGTCGTCAAGAGCGGCACGGTGACGCTGGAGGCCGCGTATTACGGCGTGCCGATGGTGGTGTTTTATCGCACCGGCAGGCTCCTGGGCGCCGCAGCACGGATCGGACGATGGGCGGTTGCCACGACAAGTTTCTCCCTGGTCAACATCCTTGCCGGGCGACGCATCGTTCCCGAACTGATGCCCTGGTACGGAAAAACCGACGTGTTGCGCTCCATGGTCCTGGAGGTGATGGAGGACTACGGTTGCCTCTTCCAGACGCGGTCGGAACTCATCCGGCTGGCCGACGGTCTTCGCAACAGCGCGGCCGCAACGGCATCGCAAAACGCCGCGAGAATCATACTGGAAGTCCTGGGCGAACCGTGAGACGGGAAGACCGGAAAGCGGGATTAGAGGGTTGTCGGATTTTAGAAGGAAATTCCTGAAATCCCAGAAACCCGTCATCCGGTTTTCCTGGTTTCCTGTTGATTGGCGATCTTCCAGGTGTTGACGGCGATGTCGCGTATGGCGGTAATGAATTCCCCCACCGCACATATAATCATCATGTGCACCAGGCATGCGGCACAAATGACCAATCCCCAAACTAGAGGAATTGCTTCTTTCTGGGACGAGAACGCTACCAATAAAGTGAGAACACCGGCCAAGCCGACAAGCCCGCCTATTATCCACGAAACTGTTGCCATCGCTCCCATTGCGGTGTACCTCGGTGGAAGCGGCGCGGCTAAGCCACGCGGCGAGTTGACGGCGACGGCTGGCGTGACCGGCGCTGATGCATTCGGCGTTACCGGTTCGGTGCGGAGCGACGCCGGCGGCACGAGGCAAGCGAACCCGCAGGCCGGGCACTTTTCGGTCTTGCCGGAAAGCTCCTCCGGCACGCACATCTCCTCCTTGCATCGCGGGCAGGTGAATTCGATCATGGGTTTACCCTTTCGATGGCCGGATCATATCCTCGCGCCAAGTGCGCGTAAATCTCGGTGGTCGATAACGCCGCGCGAATCATCCCGCCCGGCGCGCATGCGCCGCTTTCGCGACGCACTGGAGATGGCGGGGCTTGAACCCGCGACCTGCTGATTGCGAACCAGCCGCTCTCCCAACTGAGCTACATCCCCAGGTCAATGTCCGTCAGTATACATCGGCTCCAGCGGTGTCGGGAAGCAAATCTCCGCTGTCAGGCCCGTCGAATGGCGAGAAAACTTTCCGGCAATGCCGTTTCCTAGCTCCCGGAGCGGCTGAAAATAGCCCCGCCTGGAGCGTCAGCGGAAGGCGGGGAAACCGGGCGCCTGGAGTTTGGAGCCCCTTAGGGGCGATTGAAACCAATTTCAGTCGGCCCTAAGGGCCTCTGCACCCCCCGCAACCTTATTCCCCCGCCCTAAAGGGCGGGGCTATTATCAAACGCCCTTGCGGGCTAACAAAAAAAGCAATGCAACGATGACTTGTGATGGACCATAAAAACATCCGAGCATGGTCCATCCCGCGCGTGGCGGGGCGGTCAGAGGCCCGGGGCCGCCGTCGTCGGGCTGTATTTTTCGACCAGCCGCTTGAGGTCATCCTGGTCCGGCAGCAGTTCCAGCGAGAGGTTCCATTCCTCCAGGGCCTTGTCGCGGAGGTCGGCCTTGGTGTTGTCCATAACGAACTGGGCCATATAGACCACGCCCATGCCGCGATGGGCGACGGCGCTGTGAGAGTCCAGGGCGACGGCCTTGCCGTAGGCGTTCATGGCATCGGGGAAATTGCGCAGGTAGAATTGGCAGGCGCCGACCTTTTCCCACGGGCCGGCGCTATTGGGATCCTCCTCGACGGCCTGCTGGAAGGTCTTCATGGCGGCTTTTAACCTTCCCTGCTTCATGTAAGCCGCGCCGAGGTTCATCAGGACGTCGGGCTGGTGCATGTCCTGCTCGATGCAGGCCTTGTAGGCCTTGATGGCCTCGTAGACGTTGTCCTGGCTTTCCTCGATGGTCGCCAGGTTAGCGTAGGCCTTGGCGCTGTTGGGGTCGATGGAGATGGCCTGGCGGCAGTACTTGCCGGCCTGCTCGACCTCGCCCAACTGGAAATAGCACGCCGAGATATTGAGGTGGCTGTCGAAGTCATCGGGCGCCAGGTTGATGGCGCGGAGATAGACATCAACGGCCTGCTTTAGGAACTTCTCGACCTGGTCGGCGGCCTGGGCGGCCCCGGCCAGCACCTGATAGGTGACACCGAGGTTGTAATGCGGCATGAAGGAGAAGGGATTGGTCTGGCAGGCGACTTCGTAGGATCGCCGGGCCATGTCCCAATCGCCCCGGCGGCGGTGTACATCGCCGATTGCGGCATGGGCGATGGAGAGTTTCGGGTCGATCTTGACGGCCTGGGCAAGCTCCGCCAGCGCGGCCTCCACGTCTCCGCCGTCCAGTAGCATCTGGCCCTTGACGAAGTGATCCACCGCGGAAACCTTTGGCTTTGGCGGGACGCAGCCGGGGCATCCCAGGGCGACGACGGCGGCCAGTGCGAGCAGCACCTGGTTGGTGGACATAGGTTCCTCTTTCATCGGGCCGCATGGTCGCCCATGAGCGGTTCACAGGGCGGCAGACCCGCTGGCTGAGATTGTTGTAATGAACCGCCTCGCGGCGGTCAATAGGCTGCGCGTGTGAGGAAAGGTTTATAGCAGGCATGTGNNAAACGACGCTTGGGGGTGGCACCAATAAAGATTCCCGTTACATCGTAACAGGGACTTAGTCAGGCCCAGCGTATCAGCGCCATGTCGCGGCTGTTGGGCATCAGCTCGTGACGCGGCGTGACGCGGACGGTGTAGCCGGTCATTCCGCTGTGTATACAGGGCATGTTGACGGCGTACTTAGCCTGGTGGTCGGATTCCTGACCGGCCTGTTCCATGGGAATGGCCGTGCCTTCGTTGAGCTGGCCGTCATCGTCCAGCAGACCGTGGTACAGTTCCACCAGGATGTCGGAGGGTTTCAGTCCGCCCAGTTGGATAATGGCCTCGACGCGCACATCCTTGCCCACTCGGGCCGGGCCGCCGGCGCCGTCCATGTTGTCCGTGACGCTTTCGACTCGGACATCGCCGAATCGCTGCCTGACCACGGACTTCCAGGAGCTTAGCTCGCGGGCACGGGCCATGTTGTTGTCGGTGAGGTTGTCCCAGCGTCGCGCGGCCGGAACGTAACTTATCTCGGAATACTCCCGCACCATTCGATTGGTATTGAACACCGGGGCCAGCTTGCCCATGGCGGCCTTCATCTTGGTGATCCAGCCGCGGGGAAGGTCATCGCTGCCCCGCTCGTAGAACAGGGGGATGATCTCCTTTTCCAGCAGGTCGTAGAGGGCCTGGGATTCGACGGTGTTCTGGTATTCCAGGTCGTCGTAGGACTCGCCCGATCCGATGGCCCATCCGACTGTGGCGTCGTACCCTTCCTCCCACCATCCGTCAAGCACAGAGACGTTCAGCCCGCCGTTGGCGACGACCTTCATGCCGCTGGTGCCGGATGCCTCCATCGGGCGCAGGGGGGTATTCAGCCAGACATCCACGCCCTGGACCAGGTAGCGGGCCACGTTCATGTCGTAATCTTCCAGGAACACCAACGAGCGTCGGTAGCTGTCCTGCCGCGCGGCGTGAACGATCTGGCGGATCATGTCCTTTCCGGGGTTATCCCGCGGATGGGCCTTTCCGGAGAAGATGATCTGCACGCGCTGCTTGGGGTCGTTGAGAATCTTGGCCAGGCGGTCCATATCGGCCAGGATCAACGATGCCCTCTTGTACGTGGCGAACCGCCGGGCGAAACCGATGGTCAGCGCCTCGGGGTCCAGGACCTCCTCGGCCGCGGCCATCTCCGCGGAACCCGCTCCCCGCCGGGCCAACTGCTGATGAAGCCGCAATCGCGCGAAGGCCACCAGGTGCTCCCGTCGCCGCTCGTGGGTGCGCCAAAGTTCCATGTCTGGGATCTGATCGACGGCCTTCCAGACGCCCATGTCCGCGGGCCGCTCGTACCAGTCGGGTCCCAGGTAGCGGTCATAGAGGGTGGCCATGTCGTGGCTGATCCAGCTTCGCGTGTGGATCCCGTTGCGAATGCCGATGATGGGGACCTCGGCGAGGGGAACGCCCGGCCAGACGTTGGCCCACAGCTTTCGGCTGACCTCTCCGTGAAGCTTGCTCACGCCNNAGGGCGATGAACTGCTCGCGGGACAGTCCCAGTTGCCCCCAGTAGCTGGTGAAATACTTGTCGATGAGCCAAGGCTCGAACGCGTCGTTGCCGGCGGGGACGGGGGTATGGGTGGTGAAGACGCTGGAGGCCACCACAGCTTCGCGCGCCTCGTCGAAGGTGACGCCCTTTTCGGCCATCATGATCCGGCAGCGCTCCAGGCCCAAAAAGGCCGAGTGCCCCTCGTTCATGTGATATGCCTTCGGCGACAGGCCCAGGGCCTTGAGCATCCTCACGCCGCCGATACCCAGGACGATCTCCTGGCGGATCCGCATTTCCTGGTCGCCGCCGTAAAGCTGCGAGGTGATGTGGCGATCTTCCGGGGCGTTTTCCGGGACGTTGGTGTCCAGCAGATATAGAAGAATTCGTCCCACCCGGACGTTCCAGACCTGCGCCCTGGTGGTCCTTCCGGCCATGTCAACGTCGATCGTCATGGGCGAACCGCTGGAGGAACGGATCAGTTCCACCGGCATGTTGTGGAAGTCGTTGCGGGGGAAAAGCTCCAGTTGCCATCCATCGGCGTTGAGCCGCTGTCGGAAATATCCCTGTTGGTAGAGCAGCCCGACTCCCACCAGCGGCACGTCCATCTCCGAGCAGCTCTTGAGATGGTCGCCGGCGAGCACTCCCAAGCCGCCCGAGTAGATCGGAAGGCATTCGGTGATTCCGTATTCGGCGCAGAAATACGCGATCTGGGGGGATCGATCTCCACCATAGGTCTTGGGCCACCAGCCCGGACGGGCCAGGTAATCCTGAAGTTCATCGTGGACCCGCTTGAGGTGGGTCAGAAAACCATCATCCTTCGCCACGTCCATCAGTCGCTGCTGGCTGATGCGGCCCAGCATGGAGACGGGATTGTGATAACAAGCTTCCCAGGAGGCCGGGTCCAGGCGGCGGAACAAGTCCTGGGCGTCTCCGTACCAGGACCACCACACGTTGTGGGCGATCTCCAGCAGCGGATTGAGTATTTCAGGAAGCGAAGGCTCCACCGTAAACGTTCGAAGCGGCCGCATAGGGTACCTTCCATGTTTCCCGTGGTCCTGGAACCGATTTCATCGCAACGCGGCTCCGTGTAGGTTATGAAACCTGTTCCAGTCCGACGGGGTGAGTAAAATCACCGGTGCCTAACACACGCCCGTACCGTAGCGTCCATATTTCATCGGCAATCGACAACGTGTTGATTATAGCAGCGAGAATATCTTTACGCCGTCGCGCCTGGGCCGGATCGGGACTTTGCCGGCCCCCTGGGTCGCCGGTGTAACCCGTATAGAATGCATTAGCAGACATCCCCGCCCCGCCGATGGTAAAGACCGCCTCCCCCGGGACCAGGGGCGTATAATTAAATAGAAGGCCGACATATAGCCGCCAGGAGGGCAGGAATATGAAATGGGAGAAACTGGAAACATCGGGGCGAAGGCGAAAACAGGCCGGCGGCGACAAGAACCGCCCAAGAGAGACTGTCGGCGTTTCATGCTGGCGGGAGACCCTCGCCAGTTCTAAGCTATATGGGCGAAGTCGCTATCTGCACGGGCCGGGCCGAACAGGCCGGGTGACCGACGAATAGCACTAGCCGGGCGAAGCAAGTAGAGTGGTCGCCATGAACCGAACCGTACGGACAAAAATCCTCGTGGCGGCAATGACGGCCGGAATCGCAGCCGCCTCGGCGGGGGCGCAGGTGGCCATTCGCCAGACCGGGCAGGCCCTGGATGCCAATCCCCAGGTCGGCAGCGGCGGGTACAACGGCGTTGCCGGCGGAATCGGCGGCGTAAACAGCCAGTTGTATGTCAACGGGCAGGTCTCCGGGTTGGGCAGCTTCCACGGCTCGGTGGGCTACTACGCCCCTAACCAGTTGAACCTCACCTTGCCCGGAGCGGGCATGTCGGTGTTCCTCCAGCAGTCCACCGGCTTAACCGACGTTATGGGCGGGAATACATATTCGCTGATGCCTTACTACGATCAAGCGAGCACCATCTGGAGCGCGCATGGGGCCTT
>PMBX01000233.1 GCA_003153915.1 Phycisphaerales bacterium | reverse complement strand
CGGGGCTTTGCAATCGCCGTCGTCGACTAAATACTACCGTTACGAAGCGACCACCGACGCGCTGGTTAACGCTAAAGCCGTTCCCATTGGCATCTATCCTGGGATGGATGGTACCGGCGAACCGTTGTATCCGGGCATCACGATCTCTCCGGATGTCGAGGAAATGGGCAGGATCATGGTCGCCGGAGTCCTCTCCGGGGAGGTCATGAACGGTTCGGCGCCACAGACGTCCTCCTCCGGGGGAAATATCGAGACGATTTACGCGGGCTTTTTGTGGGGGAATATTTCCGTTGGCGGCAACTTGGGTGATGTGGTCCTGCGAAACGGTGGCGGGGCCTTGGTCTACGACAACGGCGGCACATTGGTTACCCAGACTCCCGACAGCGGCTCGCTGATCTACGCCGGCCGAAGTATCACCTCCGTCAGCAACATCAATCCGGGACTGCCCTTCTTCTCATCCGTCCAGGCTGGATTCCACCAGAAGAACGATCCGGGCAGCAGGTTGTATGAATTGGAAACCGCCTCCGAGAACTGGTCCGACGCGATGCTTGATGAGGCTTGGCTCAAAGGGCAGATGGTGGATGTCAACAACGACACCATGCAGCATGCCCAGTTCCTCAGCCACCCCACGGGCAACTTCACGCTGGAAGGCAGCTTGTGGTATGACGTGCGGCACGCCGAACCGCTGATCGGGACGTTAACCAACTATCAAACGGATTGGTACGCGCTACCCCTGATGGCCGGCCAGACCACCGTCATTGAGGGATGGAGTAACGATGGCAGCCTCCGCGTCCTGCTTTTCGACGCCAAGGGCAGATGGCTGGACAGTTTCGGCTATGAGTCTATCGAGGATGAGGATATCGGGTCCGGTGGGAGCACCCCCAAGCCGATGACCTTCACCGCTCCGGCGGCGGGCATCTATTATCTCTGTGTCTTTGGGGGAGTTGCGGGTTCGGTGTATGACGATTATGATTATTCCCTAGCCTTCACCAATGCCACCCGCGCCGCGCTGGGCGGGATCAACGTTGCCGGGGATTATGACGGCCGGGAGAGCAACGCCACCGGGGAGGCCGCCGGCTACAACATCGTTTCCGAAAACGCCGGAGGCATCGGCGGGGTTCTGATCTGGGACCGGATGTACGGCGCATCCGTTTGGTCCAAGGGCAACGGGGACCTGGTGGCCGTCCAGGCCGGAACGATGGGCTTGGAGATCTTCAGCGACGGCACGCTTTCCTACAGCACCCTCGACATTGCCTCCGACGGAAACGTCGGCTCGGTCGCCACGATGCTGGACATCATGAACACGCACGTCCGGGCCGGGGCCAGCGACGGCAGATTCAACAACAACGCCTATATCCAGAACATTTATGGTTTCACGGACTATATGGGGGGCGACATTACCGCCTCCGGAAGTATCGGTGTCATCCAGTTCCTGGGCAGTTTCGGGCTGGATGAGTTACGGAGATTCAGTCGTTCCTCTAGCATCACCGTCAACTCTGACAGCCGCGGACCGGCCGGTCGTGTGGACCTGATCGATGTGGGGTCGAACTGGTGGGCGCCCACTTTGCGACATGGTCCGGGCGGGGATTTTGGATACCTCAACATCGGCGGAACCATCTACACGATCATGAGCGGGTTGACCCAGCCGCTGGAGGAGACCGTTTGGAATGACGGGAACGCTCGAACGCTGCTCGATGACGGCGGTGGGCGGGTAACCATCACGCTGCTGCCGACCCAGACGTATGATGCCGCGGGCCTGCCCGTCGTGGATGCGTTCCTGGGGCCTGTGACGTACATGCCGACAGCCAGCTATGCCTATGTCCCCGTGGATGACGGCGCGGGGGGCATCATCGCCAATCTGCGGTTCAACGGTTCGGCCAATATCAATGTCGGGTCGGACAAGGCCGTGGACATCGGCCGGTTGGATTTAACCCCTGTGGATGATGCGTATGACTCCGGCGATTTGCTGGACACAGCCGTTATCACCATCACTGGCGACAAGAAGGTCAACATCTACAATATCGAGCTTTTCGGCGAAGAGAACGACCGGCCTCAGATATGGTTCCACAATCGCACGCCCGGAGACCTGGTTTGCGGTTTGTTGATTGCCGACGTCGTGGATATGGACATTGGTGGATGCCTTGGCGCCCTGGGTGGCGTCACCGGGGCGTGGATTCCCGGAAGCCACGCTGCCCCGTTCGTCCCGGAAGGCACCAACCCGCTGATATTGGATGGAACCGAGATCGAGCCGCAGTACGGCTGGTTCAACGGCACGGTCAACGGTCTGTGGGTAGAGGGTGCGTTGGAGACACTCGATGTCGACGGGAGCGTGGGCGATGTGCGGGTGACGGGGGCTGTGGGAACCATCCGCGCCAACGCCGACGGCGTGACGCGGCTGGGCAAGTGGGATGGCGTCAACGGAATCATCTGGTCGGCCGTCAGCATTGAGAATGTCAACGTGGGCGACGGCCTGGCTGACGACGGAGGTTCCATGACGGCCCGGGCCGCGATCATGAGCAGCGGCTACATCCGCGAAGTTCGCATTGACGTACCTTACTATGAGATTTCCGTCTCGCCCGGGGCCAATATCAACGACCGCCTGCGAGGCAGTGTCATTTTCGGGCAGCTCAACGGCAGTATCATCGGTGTTTACGATCAACAGGTCACTACCACCAACCAGTTTGGCGAGACAGTGGAGGAGTTAGTCCCTGCCGTCGGGAGAGTAATTGGCACCAATGGGGCAAGGTGCACGGCGCTGATTCTGGCCACGTCGCTGGAGCAATTCCGCGCCTTCGATACCAGCGTCATTGTGACCGGCGGAGTAGGAATCGTCGACTTCTCCGGTCCAGGCTCGGAGATCAGCGGTACGGGATTGCACGCACACTATCTGCGGACGATGCGCACCAGTTCTGACTCCAACGGGATATCCTTTTCAACTTTGCGGCTCATCGGCGGCTATCAGGTTGGCCAGCCGATCATCGGGCTTATCAGCGCCGGGGGGCCTGGCATGTCAAATGTCACGGTGACCGCCAATGGCGCGGACATCGGGACCATCGAGGCCGTCGGGCCCGAGGCGGACATCCTCTACTGTAAATTTACCGGTACCGACGGCCTGCGGAACCTCAGCGCCAGGCACTTCCAGGACAATGACCTGTCCTTCCCCGGAACTGTGGGGTCCGTCGCCATTCGAGGGGATTTCTTCGGCTCACAGTTCGGCTCGCAGGATGTAGGCGTCGGAGCGATCAACAAGATGACAGTGGCCGGTGATTTCCGCGACAACGATCTGCGCGTCGCGGGCCTGATCGGCAGCATGGTCATCGGCGGCGATTACGACAATTCGCAGTTGGTCCTCAACGGACCCTCCACCGCATATCTCAAATACCTCCAGGTCGGCGGGGACATCTCCGGTTGGATCACCTCCGCCGGAAGGATCGGAAGAATCCTGGCGCCCAACGGTGTTATATCGGCGGTCATCGAGACGCTCTCCAACGACACCAACAGCGATGTGGAAGAAATCTTGGTCGGGAGGGGATACACCGGCTCGCTGACTGTGGCGGGCAGCCTGCTGAAGTTCACCAGCTACGTATCGCTGGGCGAGAATCCCGAGGACACCGGATCCGGCGCCAGCCAGACCTTCAATGTTTGGAAGAACCTCAAGCTGCTGCGGGTCGGCAACAACAGCGGCGCCGCCCACTTGTACGCCAATTTCAACGTCGGCGGGGACATCGGGACCATCGATGTGGACGGGACGTTGTATGGAAACATCACCGTCAACGGAAACTTCGACAAGTTGATCCTGGACGGCGCCCTAGGCGGCCGGTTGGACCTGGACGATGACGGGATCGATGAGGATTCCGGATCGCTAACGGTCTATGGCGCGATCAACTCCATCAAGTTCAACACGGCCTTGGACCTGGTGGCCGACCTGACGGTGGGCGGATCGTTGATGGGTCTGTCGTTGGCCAACGCAAGCATCGTGGGCAACCTGGCCAGCCGTTATGGTTCCATCGGTAATATCAAGCTGGTCGGTGGATCGATTTCCGGAAACATCACGGGCAAGTCGGTGGGCAAGATCGATGTCACCAACGGAAACATCACCGGTGACATCACGGCAACCGACGGCAACATCGCCGCTGTCGTCGTCAATGGCGGCAACCTCGCCGCCGGCGTAACGGCGGAGGGAACCATCGACGTGCTGAACATCGTCGGCGGCGTCCTGGCGGGTCACACGATATCGGCCGGCAGGGGCATCGGAAAGGCATCCGTCAGCGGAGAATTGGCCGCCAACGTCGTATCCGGGCGCGGGATCGCTTCGCTGACCGCAGGCAGCATCTCCGGTAGAGTCAGCGCGGAGACGACCATCGACAAGCTCGTCATCGCCGGAGCATTGACCGGCTCGGTCCGCGGCGCGGACGGGGTCACCCAGTTGACGGCCGGATCGATGAGCGGGGCGACGATCTCGTCGGCAGGCTCGCTGGGCAAATTGAAAATCATTGGCGGGGTGGATGATTCGTTCATCCTTGCCGGCTACGACATTGGCGCCAATGGTGCCGTCGGTGGCGGGGACGACAATCCCATCACCGGCGCCGTGCATAGCGGCAACATCGTCTCATTGGATATCGGCGGGGTGCTGAACGGAACGATCATCGCCGCGGGCGTTGGCCCGGGTGGCCTGGGCGGCTGGGCCTATGCGGCCTTCCTGTCGGCCGGCGACAACACAGAGGCCGACGGAGTCAGCTCCATCCTGAAGCTGACGGTCAAGGGCGGCTATGGCGCCGATGCCAGCGCGGTCCTGGCCGACACGGCCATCGACGCCAAGTGGCTGGCGACATCGCATCCGACGGTGACCGTCGATTACGGGGTCAGCAGTGTCCTTTCGGGTAGTGGGACGGACTTCGGCCCCGGCACGGCCAACGGACCAACATTGGTGGTTGGCGGGCTGACGCTGTCTCTGACGGGCGACGGGGTGGCCAATTACAATCCGACCACCCGGACGCTGGTGCTGGAACGGACCTCATCCAAGAGCAAGCTGGTGCTTTCTGGTACCCAGGCCGACGCCATCACAATTACTTCTTCCGACGACAGCGGGCTGGGTTCCCTCCAGTCCGGGGTTGGCGTGAAGATAGGATCCGTGGACATTGACGGCGGGGTTGGCACGCTCCAGGTGGGCCTGGCCGAGACCGGGGCGACCTGGGCTTTGCCGGGCGGCGTGAACACGGCCAAGCTGGCGGCTTTGAGCGGTGTGGACATCACAGCCGGGACGGTGGGCGCATGGACCACCAACGGCGCGTTCACGGGCACGCTGACGGCCGATGCGATCAAAGCGATGACGGCCTTGGCGGGCCTGGGCGCGGATGTGGAAGTTGTCTGCGGCGACGCGACCGGCCTGAAGGTCAGCGGCGGAAACATGAGCGGCGACCTGACCGTCCGCGGTAGCATCAAGACGCTCAATGTCACCGGGGCCATCTCCGGTGACATCGAGGTGACTAACGGCGATCTGCTGGGTCTGGCCGTCAGTAACGGTATCAGCGGCGACACCAGCGTCCTGCGGGGTAAAACTCAAAAGGCCAACCTGTCTGGCGGAAACTTCTCGGGAACCTACAGCACCGCCGCGGGTGTGGACTCCTTTACCGTCGCTCGGGGCGCATTTACCGGACAATTGAGCACGCACGGAGACCTCAAGACGCTGAAGGTCGGCGGCGATTTAGGCGGGGAGGTTTTCTCCGCATGGAACATCGCCAGCATGACCGTCGGATCGATGACCAACGCCCTGGCCGCGGCGGCGGGCAACTTCACCAAAGTCACCATCGCCGGAAACATGTTCGGCAGCGCAATCTTCTCGGGCTTTGATCCGGGCAGCGACCTGGCCATCGGCGGCAGCGGGGATGATGCCGATACGGTGGGCGGCGGAAGCATCGAGCTGGTGACCATCGGTGGAGACATGGGACGCAACGGCAACCAGTATGCCGGCTGCACGATCTCCGCCGGCGTCGGTCCCGGCGCCGATGGATACGTCGGCAGCACCGATGACCTGGTAGCCGGGGTTGGAACCATCGGCAAGGTAGTGGTCCGGGGCGGCATCTACGGTAGCGGTTCAACCAGCGAGTATTACGGTGTCTATGCCGTCAGCAATCTGCCGGCCGTCTATTACCACACCAAGCAGCCCTTCCTGATGAACGGAAACGCCGCGGTGGGCACCGTGAACCTGGGCATCGGCAGCCTGACGGTGACCGACGTGTCGGTGACTAACAACCAGTTCATCATCAGCTTCAACCGTCCGGTGAACTCCGCGACACTGAGCTATGCCTCGACGATCGGACTGCTGCTGTCGGTCGACGAGACTTTCAACCCCGCCACGGACATCAACGCCACGGCCTACCTCAACGAACCGGTCTATCAGAAGGACAGCTTCAGCCTCGTGCTGGAGTTAACCAGCGGCGAGTGGAGCGACCTGGAGGACACGCTTGGCGGCGGCCCATACTACTATCAACTGACGCTGGACGGTACGGCGGCGAGTGTGGACGGGGACGGCGCCATCGCCGATGCCCGGGGCGCCCTGCTGGACGGCGAGTTTTATGGCCAGCTACCCTCGGGCAACAATGTCAGCGGCGGGGACTTTGTCTACACAACCTATCTTTCCGACCGCCCCGATAATTTCGAAGATGCCATACATGCCGGGCTTCTTACGCTGACGGTGGATGGTGGAACCCGGTTTATCGGTGGTACCGCCGAGGGCGGCGACACCATCGACATATTCGGTTTTTCCGCCAGCGCCTATCAGTTCTTAAGCGCCGAATACCTCGGCTCCACACGGGATGCCGTTGAAATGGGCCTGTTCCTGCGGGATACGCAAGGCACCGGCAATGCGGCGGATGACAAATTCGAACTGGTCGCCAGATTTGAGGACATGAATCTATCTGACAACGCCGACAGCCTTTTCGAGGCTTTCGAACTGCCTGAAACGGGCGAGTATTACTTGGCTCTATACATGCCGTATCTGGAGGGCAACACCTACCAGATCGGCCTGACACTGGCCTCCAGCGATACAAAGCTGGTGGATGCGATCGGAGAACTTCCCGCTGGTGAGCAGATCGCCTACGTCAGCAATACCATCGGCGAGAATCACAATAACCTGGGCGCCAACAATCCCAAGCAGCTTGTGTATCTGGACTTTAACGGCGGCGACACGACGAAATTCACCAGCGCGGGTGAAAGAAACGTTCACGTGGACGCATTGGACGCCAGCGAATTGGATGCCTCGCTAGCGGGCCAGGAATCGACGCTGATTAACGGAAATGCGGACGTTACGGGCATCGTGGACAATATGATCAGTATCTTTACCGACCTGCCGGGAACCTTCCCCGGCGTCAAGCCCTCCGTGCAGCGGATCGATGTCAGCAATGCCACCGACTGGGCCGCCTACCAGGCCGCCTCCAGCGGGCTGTGGTTCACCACGGTCGATCCGGCGNNCCACCGTTTTCATCGGCCGTGCGGACACGCGGGTCTTTCTCCAGAGTGGCATCCTCTACGGTATCGCCAGCAACATCGACGTTGCCGGGCAGAGCAAGGCCGATAATGCGATCGTGTTCGTCCAGAGTTTCAATGGCTATTCCTTTGGCGGAACCGCCCAGGACCGGCTCATCGAATACAGCCGGGCACTGGCGAATGTCGCAGCCCACGAGCTTGGCCATACACTGGGTTGGAACCACCAGCCGACTAATCGTTCGGACTTCTTGCTGACGGCCGATGATCCCGACAACGACGAAGGCACTCCGGATGACTCCAACCAGGGCGTGGGCCTGATGGCATATGCCCCACGAGAGGAAACGGTTACGGAACTGTCCCAACTGGGCACGGCGGACCTGGCTGAGTTCCCAATCGGTCAGATCGACACCGTGGACCTGTTTTCCCGGTGGTTTGCGTAAACGATGGTGAATCACGAATGACACGGCGGCCCATGCCGCCAGGATGGCGACGCCCGGCCGAGTAGAAGGTCACCCCGGTCCGGCTAGACATAGGAGCTCAAGGATGAGAATGCATGCGGCTGTTGTGTTGACGGTACTAGGCGCGGTCCTGCTGAGCGGCTGTCCCAAGAAGCCCACTGGGACGCTTTCGGAACCGATCCCCGCCCCGCCGGATTACGCCCGCCCGCTTCCGGAAGGGCAGTTGGCGCTCCGTAAGATTACCGATCCGGCCCAGATCCCAGACTTTACCCCCGCTTGCGTTGATTTGACCAACCTGCGCGAGGCCCTGGCGGGCAGCATTCGTTACATGTCCAAGGCGTCCAGCCGGCGGTATTACCCCTATGGGCAGATCAGCCACGAACAGGCGCTGGCGAGCCTGAAGGCCTTCGCGGCTCTACTGGATTCAGGTATGACCGCCCCGCAACTCAACGCCACCCTCCGCGAGCGGTTCGACGTCTATACATCCGTCGGCTGGGATGGTAGCGGGGGGGTGCTTTTCACGGGCTATTACACGCCGATCTTCGACGCCTCCCTGACGGCGACGGAACGGTTCCGTTACCCCATCCACAAGGAACCGGCCAATCTCGTCAAGGGCGAAGATGGCGTGATCCTGGGCATCCGCGGGCCTGGCGGGCAGATGACCCGCTGCCCGGCCCGGCGGGAACTGGAAGGTTCGGCCTTGCTGAAGGGCTGCGAACTGGCGTACCTGGCCGATCCGTTCGAGGTCTACGTCGCGCAGGTTCAGGGTTCGGCCAAGCTGCGGCTACCCGACGGCAAGCTGATCACGGTGGGATACTCCGCCAACAACGGCTACGAGTACAACAGCGTCGCGATGGAACTGGTCAAGGACGGAAAGATCGCAAAGGAAAGCCTCTCGCTCCAGGCGATGATCGACTACTTCCGCGCTCATCCCGACCAGGTGGCCGAATACGTCAATCGCAACCCGCGGTTTGTATTTTTCTCTCCGGCAGAGGGCAATCCGCGCGGCAGCCTCAACGAGCCGGTGACGGTGATGCGGACCATCGCCACGGACAAGGCCATCTTCCCCCGCGCCTGCCTGGCGTTCCTGTCCACCCAACTGCCCCGCACCAATGACGGGGTTGCCCTGTACCCGTATCGCGGTTTCGCCCTCGACCAGGACACCGGCGGGGCCATCCGCGCCGCTGGGCGGTGCGACTTGTACATGGGCATCGGCGAGGCGGCGGCGAGGCTGGCCGGGCGGACCCAGCAGGAAGGGCGGTTGTACTACCTGTTCCACAAACCCGAGATGATGACCACCCCGGCGCTACCGCCAATCTCACAAACTCCGCCGGCAAAACCATGAGTGGACCGGTCGTCTAGGGGACGCGGTTTGGCGAACGAAGGGCCGCGAGGTCCTTTGGGGGGAGGGTTCTGCCGGTAGGAAATTCTTGCCTGTAACCGGGGGGTTGACCCTGCCAATGTTAGTCGATAGTCTCGATATCGTACCCCCCAGGTATGGTGGGGCTTTGCCAGCGTGTCGGGCTATTTTTCGAGGGTAAATCTATGTTAGCGCGTCTATCGCTGAATGCGGCCGCCGGTATCGTTTTCCTGACAGCAGCGTCCGCGGCCTGGTGTCAATCCAATCCTACCAGCAATCAAGCTGAGCTGTCGCTTCCGCCCTCGGGGAAATTCGTAATTGGCGCCTGGGATGGCCCGGCCGGCGGAGCGGATATCGTCGAGCAGTATCGTCAGTTCGCAGATGCGGGTTTCACCCACAGTCTGACGGTCTTCGTGGATGCCGAATCCGCACGGGCGGGCATGGCCGCTGCCCAGCAGGCAGAGGTTAAGGTTGTAGTTCGCTATTGGCCGCACAGCCCCACGCTCATTCCACCTCAGATGGCCAAGCTCTTTAAGGACCATCCCGCGATGGGGGGGTACATGCTCCAAGACGAACCGGTCATCAGCGAATTCCCCCAACTACTGGCCCGCACGCTGGAAGTGCAGGCTATCGACCCTGACCCGAACAAGGTCGTTGCCGCAAATCTGCTGCCCAGCTACGGAGGCAACGAAATGATCGGGCTTAAGCCAAGCGAGCCTTACGAAAATTACGTCTACAAGTACTTATCGGAGGTACCGGTCAATACGCTGTGTTATGACTACTATCCCCTGAGCCGCCGATCCATTACGCGCCCGTGGTATTCCTCCCTGCTGATAATGAGGCGGGCTTCCGCCCAGGCGAAGATTCCGGTGTGGGCCATCATTGCCACTATCGGGATGGACCTAAGCCCAGACCCTACGCTGGGCAGCGTAAGGGTGCAGGTATACAACAACGCGGCAATGGGCGCCACGGGCCTGATACATTTCCTATACCGCCAGGAACCAGGCATGCGAGCTGCCGCAATCGACCTGGACGGAAAGCGTACGCCCGTATATTCCATCATTCAGCAAGTTAATCGTGAATTGCAGGCCCAGGCGAGCGTGTTTGTCGGTTCTAAGGGCTGGTATACGCCCCGCTGGGCCGGTCCCAATCCGCCGGAAGGCTATACACTCTTTGAGCCTTCCGGGCCGATCCAAACGTTGACAGTCGCCGGAAAAGGCGCGCTGATTAACAGGTTGGAGAAGGACCATTTACGTTTCCTGGTAATCGTCAATCAGGACTTTATAGACCCCATGCCCCTGTCGATTGGTTTGCAGCCCCAGGCGCGAATAGGCCGCGTACAGAAAGACGGTTCGGTAAAGATGCTGACTGAACCGAAGCTGGAAACCAAAGTGGACCCCGGCGACGCGGTGATCCTGATGTGGCAGGCCAAAGGTGATTGAAACGGTTTGGGGCTCTTAGGTAAGGATTGAGTACCGACAAGAAGGGGGCAATCCGCTGACCAAACATTTGCATCGTTGCATGGCGGCGGAACTTTTGTTGTCATCTACCGTAAGACGGCCTGGCAAAAGGCCGTATCGTCTCACAAAGAGGGGGACTTTAGCCTTTTAGCCTTGTAGGGCGAACTACTTGTAGCTCACGCATTTCGAGTTGGCGTATTCATCTCGCGTGCAACAAGTTGCACGCCCTTCTATGAAGCCGG
>PMBX01000130.1:1442-4077 GCA_003153915.1 Phycisphaerales bacterium | reverse complement strand
CCAAATGCTTGGACACGCACTACAATGGACGTTACTGAGTATCGAATTCGCGAGTATTATGTTAAGCAACATCGTTTACCTGAGATATTGAATGATCTTCCAAAATTGGAAATAAATAGAGATAGTTCTTTTCATGATGGATGGGGCCGAGATATTCAATATTCTTATTGTGGCAATTGTGTTAAACTATTGAGTCTTGGTAAAGACAATAAAGCTGGAGGTACTGGCGATAATGCGGACATTCAAGTGATATTTTATATTCATGGCGAATCGGAGACGCAATTAAAAGAAACACATTAGACAGGTAGGACGGGCAAGCCGACGAACATAAATCGGCAGACGGAACGAACGAGTGATCAGGTGATATCCGTGGAGGTCCACCGGGGGTACGCCGATACCAATGATCCGAATGATCCTAACGTGNNACGGGTTGGGAAGAAGGATCGTCAAGCGGGTTGGCGACGGGACGATCGGCACGCACGAGATGGGCGATTTCGAGATGACGTATCATCTCTATCATGACGGCCAGCGGACGGTCGAGGAGCGCAACGGATACGGCCTGGTGACCCGCCAATACCTGTGGGGCCGCACGTACGTGGATGAACTTTGCCAAACCGTAGGTCCCATAGGGAACGAAGGTTCCTCAGGGATAGGGTTATAACGACAACGCGGATGACGCCAACAAAGCCTTGTAGCAATCCCTTTTTTTATCCTCCGCCACCACTGTGCTCGTTTCTGCTTTTCTACACTTCTTCCGTCTTCATCCCCAGTACATTGGCGATGCGGTCGAAGTCGTCGAGGCTGTAGTAATCGATGACGATCCTGCCGGAGTTTTTGTCCCGGCCCGGATGGATGGTTACGCGGGAGCCGAGGGCCTGGGTAAGTCGCTGTTCCAGATCCGCGATGAAAGGGGCTTTGGTCCGAGCCGGCTGGGCGGACGGCGGGGCCTCGGTGGGTTCCGCAAGCAGGGCCTCCAGTTGGCGGACGCTCAGACAGCCGTTGACGACCTTGCGGGCGAGGCGAAGCTGCCTGGCTGGATCGGCCTGGCCGGCGAGCAGCTTGGCATGGCCGAAGGTCAGGGTGCTATCGATGAGCATCTGTCGAATATCGTCTTGTAAGTCTAGTATTCTCAAGTAGTTAGCGATTGTAGCCCTTGGCTGGCCCATGCGTTCGGCCACCTCGGCTTGAGTGAGGTTGAAGCGTTCCATGTAATCGCGGTACGCGGCAGCCCGCTCGACGGGATTGAGATCCGCCCGCTGGATGTTTTCGATTAAGGCCCACTCGAGCATCTGCTGGCCGGTCGCTGCACGGATGACGCAGGGCACGGTAGACAGGCCGGCTTGGCGGGCGGCGCGGAGCCTGCGCTCACCGGCAATCAGCACATAGTGTTGATCGGCCCCCTCTTGCGACTTGGCGACGATAAGCGGCTGAAGGACACCCTGGCGGAGGATGCTGTCGGTCAACTCGGCGAGTTCTTCGGGCTTGAACTGGCGGCGTGGCTGGTAGGGATTGGGTGCGATCTGGTCGATGGAGATTTCTTGCGGCTGGCCCGGCGGGGCGTGCTGAATCGTCTCCACCGGTGGCAGGCCGGTGACGTGCTGATAGGCGCGGTCATCGGCGGACTGTTCTGCGGAGTTGACGATCAGGCTCGAAAGCCCCCTGCCAAGACGCGGACGATCATGAATGGGCCTGGTTTGTTTGTTCACGACGGGCCTCCTTTCCCGATTATTCTCGATTTTTTCGATTAAACGGGCCTTCCATGCGTGTTCCACGTGGAACATTGCCGTAACGGACTACGGATATGCTATCGCCCCGCCGACGCGACGCAAGATAATTTCCACCCAATAATGCCCCGCATCATGATGCAGTATGTTCCACGTGGAACATTTTATCCCCGCCGGGCCAGCCAACGGGCCAACATCATCAATGCCCAAAGCCGCTGGCCATGGTCCGCCCTGCCCGACAAGTGCTCCTGAATCAATGCCTCCACGGCCTGCTTGCGAAGTATCCGCCTTTGGGCTAAACCCTCGTCCAGGAGCGTTTCCCGCAAGGTTTCGGCTAAGTCTTTCCGCAACCACTCGCTCACGGGCACTCCGAAACCCCGTTTCCCTGCCTGGCGAACCCTCGCCGGGAGCATATCCTCGAACGCCTCTCTCAGAATGACCTTCCCTCGGTGTTTCCCTATTTTCGCTGCCATCGGCAGAGAAAGGCCCAGCTCGACGAGATGATGGTCCAGCATCGGCGCCCGCATTTCCAGCCCAACCGACATCGACGTGGTATCCGACTTCACAAGCAGGTCGTCGGGCAGATATGTGTGTATGTCGTGGGTCTGCGCGCGAGCGGCTTCGTCTTCCGTGTCCGGGGCCTCGTAAAGATCACAGAACCACCTCGCCGGGGCTTCAACGTCGATCCCCCCGGTGAATTCCGGGTCCAGCAGCATCCGCAGTTCTTGAGGGCCAAACAGCCTCCGATACATAAAGTATTGCATGGAATGGTGATATGGTAACGCTCCGGCAAATCGCGCCAGTCGTCGGAGCATGTTCCGCTCTTTATGGGGCGCGACAGCATCAGCTATCGCCCCTGCGGCACGAATGCCTAGATAGGTTATCGGACCCACCGTGGAAGCCAGTTGCAT
>PMBX01000130.1:0-1376 GCA_003153915.1 Phycisphaerales bacterium | reverse complement strand
ATCGCCGGGCGGAGGGGATCGATCAAAAGTTCCGTGTGGTCCGTACCGACGTGACCGGCCATCAAGGCGGCTGTCGATCGTTCATCATACGCCGCGTCCTCGAACCCTGCCGTGAAGGTCCGCACGCCTCCGGTTTTACCGGCAGATCGCGCAACCACTGCCGCCACGATGGACGAATCTATACCACCGCTCAGTAAAACCCCCAGCGGCACGTCCGAGACCAGCCGGGACTCGATAGCCTGTGTCACGCTTTCCCGCACGAGTAAGCGCTGCTGGTCGCGTAGGCTGGGCACTTCCACGCGAGCAGGTTCCCAATACCGAGTTATCGGACCCACTGTATCCGATACCTTCAGAAACATCCCAGGCGGTAGCTTATTGAGGCCCGAAAAGACCGACAGGCACGAAGGCACATATCCCATTGTAAGATAATACGTTATGGCATCCTTATCCGGTTGGGCCGATACCATCGGATGCCGCAGCAACGCCTTGGCCTGCGAGGCAAATATGATTCTGTCGGCCAGGACCGCATACCACAGCGGTTTTTCACCAAGACGGTCCCGCGCCAGGAAAAACTCCCCTCTCGCCGCGTCGTAAATGGCGAAGGCGAACATGCCCTCCAGGTCATCGAGCATCTTGGCCCCGCGGCGTGCATAGAGGTGCAGCAACACCTCTGTGTCGCCGTTGGTGCGGAAGGCCGCCCCCTGGGCAGCGAGCTGTTTTCTCAGTGAACGGAAGTTGTAGATGACTCCGTTGAACGCGACGGTGGTTTTCCCATCGGCGCTGGTCATGGGTTGATGCGAGCCGGCAGGGTCGATGATCGAGAGGCGATGGAACGCCATCGCGCATTTGCCGTCGGATGAAAGAAACTCGCCGCCCTCATCCGGGCCGCGACACGCCACTGCCGCCGCCATGCGCCGCGCGATCTCCGGATCGGCGCTGCCGGCCCTGAGAAAAAATTCACCCGCAAAGCCGCACATGCCGGGATTCTACCCGCCCGCAATCTTTCCGCCAGCGCTTGTATCCGCCGCGACAAGGCATAAACTAGCTCCCGCCGCCAAGGCGGCGAGTAAGGAGCGGATCATGGCTGGGCAGGACATTCGTTCGTTGGAAGACATCTGGCCGCTACAGGCCGAGCTGAACAAACGCACCGGCTTCGACACGCTGGAGCTGGGCAAACGCCTGGCCGCGGCGATGGAGTCGGCCAAGCTGATGGAAGGAGGCGTCGCCCTGGAGGCAGGCCGGGCGCTGAAAAATTACCTCGACGCCCTGGCCAGCGAATGCCACGAACTCCAGGACTGCATGAGCTGGAAGCATTGGTACCGCGAGGCCAAGCTAGGCCGCCAGTACGAACTCCGCGACGTGCAGAACGCCCGCGT
>PMBX01000090.1:2693-2840 GCA_003153915.1 Phycisphaerales bacterium | reverse complement strand
AACCCTTCGAGAAGTCGTCTTCTTCCACCCTGAGTTTTCTTCTCGCGCGTCTTCTTCGTGGGTCTTCTTCACGGGCCGGCGATCCTCGCCGGTTCAACATCCGCGCTCCGATGTTGCGCAAATCATGACACCCAAGAGGCGACGTAA
>PMBX01000090.1:0-2607 GCA_003153915.1 Phycisphaerales bacterium | reverse complement strand
CTTGTCCCGCCGGCAGATAAGCCCACCTTAACGCCCCGCGCGTTACAAGATGTCATCTCCACACAAGGCCTGATGCTGATAGGACTTCTCGCCCAGTTAACGGACAGCGCGTTACAGGAGAACATCGCATCCACCACTCGCCGGCTGATAGCCTTGGGCCAGCANNTTCAGTTGGATCGACCACCGCCTGGTTCGCCATAGGCACATCTGTCGCTGTTCACACCCCGCCCTGGCGCTATACCTGTTCCTGGTCACCGTCTGCGACGGCGAAGGGCTGAGCTATTACTCCGATGCCACCCTCGCGCGGCTGTTGCACCTGGACAGCCTGGCCTTGGCCCACGCCCGTCAGGAACTGATCAGCGCCAGCCTGATCGCCTACCAGAGTCCCTTGTATCAGGTGCTGGCCCTGGAAGATTCCGGCCAAACCGTCGAGTCGCCGCGATCGACGCCCGGCCATCCTCACTTGCAACCGCCGCCGGCGACTCCGCGCAAGCCCAACGAGCCACCGCTGAGCATCGGCCAGATTCTTCAGCAGATGATGGAGCGAGCCCAATGATCAACTATGAACAGTACTGCAAGATCCACGACTACTATCGCAACCAGCATTTGACGGTGGCCCAGATCGCCCGCGAGCTGCATTTGCATCCATGCACCGTCGCCAAATGGGTCGCCAGGGACAAGTTTCATCCGCGAAAGGCTCCCCCTCGCCCCAGCATGCTGGATCCCTTCAAGGGGCAGATCGTCGCTTTCCTTCAAACCCATCCTTACACGGCCACGCAGATCTTCCTGCGCCTCCGCGAGAGCGGGTACACCGGCGGCATCACCATCGTCAAGGACTTCGTCCGCCAGGTTCGCCCGCCGCACACCCCCGCCTTCCTGAAGCTCTCCTTCGCCCCCGGCGAATGCGCCCAGGTGGACTGGGGCCAGTTCGACTCGATCCCCGTGGGCAACACCCGCCGGCGCCTCAGCTTCTTCGTCATGGTGCTCTGCTACAGCCGCATGCTGTATGTCGAGTTCACGGTCTCCGAGACCCTGGAGCACTTCCTGGCCGCCCACGCCAACGCCTTCGATTTCTTCGGTGCGGTTCCGTCCCGGTGCATGGTCGACAATCTGAAGTCCGCCGTACTGCGGCGCGTCGTCGGCGAAGCGCCCGTTCTCAACCCGCATTACAGGGACTTCGCCGATCACTACGGTTTTGCCATATCCCCCTGTGGCGTGGGACAGGCCCACGAAAAAGGACGCGTCGAGAATGCCGTCGGCTACGTTAAAAAGAACTTCCTGGCCGGCCTGCAGCTCAGCGACTTTGCCCTTCTCAACCCGGCCGCCCGCCAGTGGCTGGACGGCGTCGCCAACGTCCGCCTTCATGGCAGCACCAAGCGCAAGCCCGTTGAGTTGTTCCAGCAGGAAAAGCCTTACCTCAAGCCCTTGCCGTCACGCTCCTATGACCTGGGAGTCGTCCGGCCGATCCGGGCCAACAGCCAGTTCCGCGTGACCGTGGACACCAACACCTACTCGGTGCCCGCCGAATNNACAAGCTCATCGCCCGCCACGTCCGCGGCTACGACCGTCATCGCGATATCGAGGATCCCGACCATCCGCGGGCCTTGCTCCAACAGCGCCGCCGGGCCAGCGATCAGAAGCTGCTGATTCGGCTGCTCTCGCTGACGCCCAGGGCCGAAGCGTTCTACCAGGGGCTTTCTGAGCGGCGGCTCAATGTCCTGCACCACGTCCGCAAGATCGTGGCCCTCAGCGAGATCTATGGCCCCGAGAAGACCGCCCGGGCCATCCAGGACGCCCTGGAGTTNNGGCGCCTTGCACCTGACCCGCCGCCAGGACCTGCTGGAACTGGAACTGCCCGAACCCAACCTGGGCCTGTACGGCAGCGTCGGCAATCCCGACTCGGCCGACGGCCCTGAACCCATACCTGGAGATCACCATGAGTCAGGACAAGAACGCCAAACCGACGCCGGATGACCTGCATCAGCAACTGGGCTATCTCAAGTTACCGTTCATGCAGGAACACTGCGAGGAATTGGCCAAGCAGGCGGCGCAAAGCCAGTGGTCGCATGTGGAGTTCCTGCGCCGCCTGGTCGAAGGTGAGGCGGCCGCCCGCCAGGATCGAGCCCGCGACCGACGCATCCAGCAGGCCCGCTTTCCTGTGCTCAAGACGCTTGAGCAGTTCGACTTCACCTGGCCAACCAAGATCAACCGCCTGCAGGTGCAGAATCTCTTCCGTCTGAAGTTCATCGAAGACAAAGCCAACGTCATCGTGATCGGCGGGGTTGGCCTGGGGAAAAGCCATCTGGCCATCGCCCTGGGCTACGCCGCCGCTGTCGCCGGCTTCCGTGTCCGCTTCACCACCGCCATTGGCGTTATCAATACGCTCGCCGCCGCCCAGAACGCCGGCCGTTTTGTCCACGAACTCAAGACCTACACCCGCCCGGACGTCTTGGTCATGGACGAACTTGGATACCTGCCCATCGACAAACGCGGCGCCGACCTGCTTTTTCAGATCATCAGCCAACGCTACGAATGCGGCTCCATCATTCTGACCACCAACAAGGCCTTCAAGCAGTGGCCGAGCATCTTCAACAACGACGCCACCCT
>PMBX01000269.1:6531-13030 GCA_003153915.1 Phycisphaerales bacterium | reverse complement strand
CATGCGTTTTCGCGGGGATATCAGGTGGGCCTTGCGCTGGCGGCCAATGGAGGGGCCGTCGTGTTCGCCCCCGTCTCCGGACTGGGCCAGCAGCGTCAGCTCCTGGACGCCCTGGCGGACATCGACCTCAATACGTCAGTGACGCTGGAGGCCACGCTAGCCAAGCTTCACCGAGGCCTGCTGCGAGACTCACAGGTCAGCGTCCTGACGGTGGACCGAAGTCGCCTTAAGCCGGGCGCTCTAGGACCGGTCCGAGCGGCCTGTCGGGAATTCACCCTCGTCGATGATAATCAACTGTACCATCTCTTTGAGGATGATCCGCTGTCCGCGGCGGGGAGGCGCTGATGCCGATAGAGGGTTTCAGCGAGATCGAGGTCGTCCTCAAGGCCCGGCGGCGCTTGGAACAGCCGTTGTTCGTGACAGTCTGGCTGGGGGCGGTCTGCTTCAGCCTGGCGGAGGGGAATCTCTTTTATGTCGTCGCAGCGACCTTCGCCGTGGCGATCAACCTGCTGGCTGCCTACCGTGGGCGAGAGGTTTACGTCAGCAGGCTTTTCATCAATAGCGCCTTGGTGGTGTCCTTGGCGGTGCTCGTGCTGGAATGCATTTCCTCGCGCGTGGCCACCCCAGGGGCCATCGCGCACTTCATGATCCTCATCCAGATGATTAAGTTATTCGAGCGCAAGGCCAATCGCGACTATGTGCAGATGCTGGCCTTGAGCCTGCTATGCATGGTCGCGGCGGCATTGTTCTGCCAGGCCATCTGGTTCGCGGCGGTACTGATCGTTTACTCGGTCGTCGCCTGCCAGGCGGCGATGGTCCTGTCGCTGAAGTACGGGCTGGACGCCTCAGCCCGAGCGCGGCTGGTGACGGAACCGGCTCCGCCGGAACCGCGCCAGGTGGCCTGGAACGTGATACGGGAATGGCCCGCCGCCGCGCTGGCCAGGCGGCTGGGCTGGGTGCTGGCCGTGATGATCCTGACGGGCGTGGCGACGTTCTTCGTCGCGCCCAGATCCCGAGGGAGCACCGTGGCGGGAATCCTGGGCGCCAGAGGCGATGCGACGACAGGTTTCACCCACAATGTGGTCCTAGGCCAGTCGCGGAAGATATATACCTCCGATCACGTATTGCTCTGGGTGACCCTGGAAGGCCGCGGGCAGGGTTTCGTCGGTTACTTGCGGGGGGAGACGTTCGACTATTATGACCGGTCGAGGTGGTCGAAAATCGGCGGGTCCAAGCGCCCCGACGCTGCCGCGCCACGGTTGAATCCCGATCTGATGGACAACGCCATCGTCCAGCATATTTCCGTGGTCGATGCGGAACTGTTGCCCACGTTGTTCGCCATTTATCCAGCCGTGCAAGCGGATTGCCCCGAAAGCCCCGTCAATTTCGGGATGAACTTAGACCTGACGCTGGCCCGGACGGTGCTGTTGAACCGTCCGTTGCGGTACACGGTTTATTCCTGGCCTCAACCGTTGTCAGCCGGGCAGAAGGCATATCTGGCGGCCCGTGACGAGATGTATGAGCCTTCCCCCTGGCGGCCGGAGCAGACCATCCGCGCGTCGCGGGCGGTGGTGGACCTGGCGATGGAGTGGTGTCGCGACCTGCTGGTTGCCCGCGAGGCGGATTCAGCCAGGCGGGACGAGCTGGACCTGGCCATCGCCCAGCGAATAACGCGGCGATTGCAAGAGGGATACGCCTATTCGCTGGACCTCTCCGACGCCGAACCCGACCGGGACGGCGTGGAGGATTTTCTCTTCCATTTGAAACGCGGCCATTGCGAGTATTTCGCCTCGGCCTTGACGGTTATGTGTCGCGCCCTGGGCGTCAATGCCCGCCTGGCCACGGGTTTCCTGGTGGAGGAGTACAATCCCGTTGGTGGCCACTACGTGGTCCGAGATCGCGACGCGCACGCCTGGACGGAGGTGTTCACCCCCGCCGGCGGCTGGGTGATCTTCGACGCCACTTCTTCTGAAAGGGGGGTAGCCGGTGGAGGTGGATGGTGGAAGACGGTCGCGGATTTCTGGAGCACGCTACACTTTCTCTGGTACAAGCACGTTGTCGGATACGACGCCGAATCACAGTGGCGTCTGTTGCGTCGCTCTGCCGGTTGGGTCGCCTCGACTGCCTCCACTGCCTGGAGCGCCGCCGTCGGTAGCGCCACCAACCTGCTGGTGCGCGGTTACGTGGACGCGGCGCTGGTTCGCCTCGTGGCGGCCACTGGCCTGTTGGCGCTGGTGGCGGAGGTCCTGTTGTGCATTAGATTCCTCCGTCGCCATCGGCGTGCCCGTGCCGTCGAGCGGGAACTGGGCGCCCTTCCGTGGGGGGGGCTGCGGTTTATCCCACGGCTCTTTGAATTGCTGGAGCGCAATGGAATCGTCCGCCACCCCGGCCAAACGCCGCGGGAACTGGCCGCCGAGGCGGCTGCACGGTTGTCCCTGCCGCGGGAAGTCCTGCTGGGCCTGATTGACCTGTATTATCGGGCGCGATGGGGTCAGTTCGCCCCGACGGAGCAGGAAAGCTCCGCCGCCCAGACGCAGGTCCTGCGGATTCAAGAGGCGTTGTCTGGTTGAAATCCTGCGGTAACTTGGCGGCTGGGTTGCTTTTCGTCCGGGGCGATGGTAAGCACGGCCGGGAGCGAAGCGGGGGTTTTTTAAGAAACAGGAGTTTCATAATGCGAGTGGTGTTGGCCGGTCCGATGCAGTCCGGAAAGTCGTCGTTATTTGAAGCCGTCGCGCGAGCGGGCGGTTCGCACGTTGACCTGTCGCGCGGAGATCAGCCCCACCTTGCCGTGGTGAAGGTTCCCGATACGCGCCTGGACTGGCTCGTCGAGCAGTACAAACCTCGAAAAACCACCCACGCCGAGCTGGAGTTCCTGGACCTGCCAGGCTTCGATCTCGCCGATGAAGCCGGGCGAACCCGGGCCAAGGCCCACTGGCCGGCGATGCGACAGAGCGACATGCTTGTCTGGGTCCTGCGGGCATTCAACGACGATACCGTGGCTGCCTACCGGGGGCGGATCGATCCTTCGGCCGACGCACGGGAACTGCTCGGCGAGGCGCTGTTCGCCGATCTGGACCAGGTCGCCAACCGCATCGCCAAGCTGGAGACCGCCGTGCGTAAACCCACGGCCAGGCAGAAGGATCAACTTCGCGAACTGGACTTGATGAAGCGGCTGGCCGCGGCGCTGGAAGAGGAAACCCCCGTCGCCAAGGTGGTGTCATCGGAAGCCGAAGCCAAGATGCTGGGCGGATTCGCCTTCCTGACCCACAAGCCCATGCTGGCGGTGCGGAATTGTAGCGAGCAGGACGCCGCCGGAGAGGCGCCCGATACGCTGGAGTCCCTGCCGTGCATGCAGTTATCCGCCCGGATCGAGGCGGAACTGTCGCGAATGCCCCCCCAGGATCGTTTGGAGTTCATGGCCGACTTGGGCCTGGCGCAGGGGGCCTGCGACCGGCTTGTCCGCGCGTGCTTCCAGCGGATAAACCTCATCTGTTTCTTCACGGTGGGTCCCGACGAGTGCCGCGCCTGGCAGATTCCCGCCGGTACCGACGCAGTCACGGCTGCCTCGGCGGTCCACTCCGACATAGCCCGCGGTTTCATCCGCGCCGAGACGGTGCACTACGACGACCTGCGAGCCGCCGGGGACGAGAAGGCCGCCAAGGCGGCGGGCAAGGTCCGTCTGGAGGGCAAGGAATACAAGGTCCGCGACGGGGATGTGATCTACTTCCGCTTCAACGTATAAAACGGAACAAGTCACCCCGGAAAAGGTATGTGGATCACGAGACGTTATCGCGACAAGCTGCCGGCCCATGGACCTGCCGTCTTGGCCCGGTCCAGGCGGCGGTGGTGGCAGATCGCCCTGCGATGTGCGGCGGTTCTTGCGCTGCTTGCGGCGGCGGGGTATGTCACCTTGCCCTGGTGGGTTCCCGCGCAGTACCTGCGGCGGCGGTTGGAGACGGGCCTCAGCAGCCGCCTGGGCGTCGCGGTGACGATGGAGGGCCTCGCGCTGGACTGGTCGCGCGGCGTGGAAGTAACCGGCTTGGCAGTCGCCTCGCCGGACCGTGAAAATCCCCAGCCCATGCTCCGGGTCGAGCGGATCCGTGCTGAACTGGCGCCTCTGAAGTTCCTCCTTTACCGGCGCGTCGGTTGGCTGGAAGTGCTCAAACCGCAATTGTCGTTGCGACTTGATGGTAGCGGAACAATCAATCCCCTCCTTACCGGACAACCCGCGGTGCTGGAATTCCAACGGATTAGTCTCAGCCAAGGCCGAATCGAGCTGTCGATACCGCAACGGGACAAGCCGCTGGCTCTTCGCGTAGCCGGCCTGGAATTCCTCAACAGCTCTCCCGCCGGCCAGGGTGGTCTGACGATGGTCGCCGCGATGGAACAGAAGGGCGGCGAATCGCCCGTGACGGTGCGGCTTGCCACTACCTCCGGCCGGGAGGTGGTGGCCTTGGCCACATTGAATTTCTCTAATCTGGACCTTGGCGAACTGAATTTGGAAAAGCTGCTGGGCCTTCCCCTACGCAGATTGGCGGGCGTCTGTAGTGGTTCCCTGGACGCGCGGGTGAACCGCCGTGGGATGGTCGAGGAGTTATCCCTGAACCTCGCCGCCGCGGGATTGGACGCCCAGCCGAGGGAAGGACCGGACCTGCCCGTGGTGGAAAAGGCCGAGTTGGGAGTGACCGCGTCGTTCGATCCCTTCGCCGGTCTGGTCAATGTCCGGGACCTGCGCCTGCGCATGCCGGGGGCTGAACTAGCCGGCGCGGCGGAGATCACGGTGGACTTGTACGAGGGTCGCCTGGAGACATTGCGATCTTTGGACATCAGGGGAAAGCTTGAGCCTGCCAGTCTGACGGCTTTGCTGGCCGGTCGAAGGGCCTGGATGCCCCTGGAGGTGGAAGGTCCGCTGGACGTGCGACTGGCCAGCCGGTGCGATGATGTGCGTATCGGGTTGGAGATGCAGGTCCAAGCCACCGCCGCAACCCTGCGCCGAAGCGGCCAACTGCTCAAGCCCGCCGGAACACGGATGGAACTCGATGTCCTAGGCGCTATGGACCGGCGAAGCTGGGACTTCGCCGCCGAGCAGGCCGGCCTGACACTGGGCGACAACTATTTTTCGGGTAAGGGAACCGTTCAGGATGTCCGCCGCATGGTGGAAAGCCAGCCGTCCGCCGGGGCGTTGGAGGCATTCCGGGCGGTCCTGGGGAATCTCGCGCGGCTGGAAGGGAGCGGTTCGTGGCAGATCAGGGAACTGGAGAGCCTTCGGGGTTTCTGCCCGGGACTGGCCGGTGTGGACCTTCGCGGAGGATTGAACGGTAAATGGGTCATTCGTCGTCAAGACGGGCCGGGGATACAAATCAGCGTTGATGTGCCCGCGGAAACTCACCTTGCCGCCGGAAAGTTGGCCAAACCCGACGGGACAGGGGTCAACCTTTCCGTTTCCGCCTCTATCGAACCGCAAAATGCTGTTTTCAGCGGCTTGGCGGCGAACCTGGCCGTTGGGAAGGGCCGGTGCGTCATAGACTCTGGGGTGATCGGTTTTCCCCAGGGATCAGATGAACCGCAATTTAGCGGTAGACTCGAATTGGAAAATACCGAGTCCCTGTTGGACGCTCTGCCCGGTCGGACATTGCCCGTGGAGATATCCGGCAATGCCGGCGGGGACTTTAAGGTTGCCTGGGGCGATAAACCGGTGGCGTCGTTACAGGCAGACATGACATCCCTGGCGGTCCGTTGCAGGGATGTATTCTTTAAGCCCGCCGGCAGGGGGGCAAACCTCGCCGTCGATTTCCATCCTGGGCAGGATGCTCAGCGCGCCGCCGTTGACTTCACCGCCGACTTAGACGCCGGCCTGCTCGCCGGCCGCCTGGAACAGGGCGATTCCAATGGGGAAACCTGGCGGATGAAAACACGCGCCGAGGCGATGAATGCCTCCCTGGTCCTGGGATTAAGTCCCTGGCTCCAACGGCGCGTTCACCCGGCGAAATTGGATGGCCTGGTGGCCATGACGGCGGAGGCAACCTTCGGCCAAAAGCAGTGGGCCGGGACATTGTCCCTGGACGCCACGGGTGTGGACTACGCTTCCTCCGGCCCGGTCATGCGGGCCAAGCCCGCCGCCGTACCGTTGAAGCTGGACCTTCGGGCTAATTCCATCGCCCAATCCGGGCAAACCACGGTGAGTCTGGAAGATTGCACTCTTGCCCTGGCCGAAAGCCGGGCGAAACTGTCCGGCCAGGCGATACTGCCCGGTGAGGGGACGCCCGGCATGATGAGTTTGGTTGACGAAGGCGCCGGTTTCCAATGTGATCTCGATACCACCTTGTCCGTTGGCGAACCACTGCTGGCGATGGTCCCGGAGCTTTCCGGCCCGGCGACGCGCCACGGAATTACGGGACAATTGGCCATACACGTGGCAGCCGACGGCAACAAAGATACGATCTCCGTTCAGTCCCGTATCGATGCCGGGAATCTGGCGTTTACCGCGGTCGCCCCGGCG
>PMBX01000269.1:0-6469 GCA_003153915.1 Phycisphaerales bacterium | reverse complement strand
CGCCTGACCCTCGGAGCCAAGCAGGCGGGGGAACTGGGCAACCTGCTGCCCTGGCTGAAGCCCTATCAACTCAGCGGATCGGTGTTCGTGGACGCCTCCTGGGACGGCCTGTCGCCGCGCGTGGGGATGGCCCGCTTGCGGTTTGACCAGTTCAAGGGCAGGTATCGGGAAAAGGACGTGCAAGTCCACGGCCAGTTGACTCTTGAAGACCTAAACCGTGGGGGAGATGGCGACCTTCGCATCGGGCGGATCAGCACCGACGGTCTGGAGTTTCGCGCCGCCACCAGCCACGGCTGGCTGCTGGCGGACCTGGCGAACCTGCCGGACAACCCCACCGGCAGATTCGATCTGCTCGCCGAATACATCGACGATAAGGAATTGGCCGATTGGCTCGCCCCGGCACAGGCGGGGGTATCTTCCCCCGCCACGGCCCAGCAGCGCAGCCGGGCGCTACAGAAGGCCAACGATCTGCTGGTGTGGCTGCGTCCCCACCTGCTTGCCTCCAAACTCCAGGGGCGAGTCACCGTGGACCGCTACAAGACGTTTGACCCCTCCGTGGACCAGTATTACCAGGCGAATTTTGTTTCCCTGGAGGCGTCCCTGGAGCGGGGCCTGCTGACGGCAAGGACATTCGCCAGCGTCAACGGGGGTTCGCTGGTTGGCACGCACCGGATCGACCTGGCCGAAGAGTCGCCCCAGGTGGTCAGTTCTTCCCAGACCCGCGACGTGATCGCCTCCGAGAGCATCCAGCCGCAACTGGCCAAGTTCTTCCCGGGCAACACGGTCTACGGCATATTCAACAGGACGGAGGATTCCCGCTCCCCGCTCAACGAGCTTCTGGCCCGGCTTATCGACCCGCGATACCCCGTCTATCCCGTCGGGGAGGCCAAGACGTTGACCCTTGACGGGCTGCTCAAGGGCAATGCCATGCCCGACTTTGTGGCCCGCGCGTTTCCCGGCCTCAACCTCACCCAATATCGCTACAAAAAGATGACGGGCTTTGCCAGGCTCCGCCCCGACGGAACGACGGTCAACGACATGGTCTTCTCCGGACAGACGTATGACATCTACATCGAGGGCACGACCGACCGGGACAATATAGGCCGCTATGAGATCGGCCTGATCCTGCTGGGCACGCCCCAGTCGGCGGAATGGAACCACGCCTACCGCCTGGGGCGCGTCCCGCTGCTGAACTTCAAGGCCCGTATCGAGGGCGGCCAGATGCACGACGAGAAAGTCACGTTCGTCTATCCCAATGAATCCCTTTTCGCGATCTTCCTGAAGAACAACCTGTTCTATCGCGTTTGGCTGGAGGCGAGGAAACCATAACCGCCCCGGACGATTGTTGCCCCCCGCGCCGCTCAAGCGTACCATGGTTTCCGCAGCTCATGAATGCCCACGCAACCAACGGTTATGACCACCATCAGGGCGCCAAGCCCCTGTTGCGCCCATCCGGTCCGTGGCGAAGCGGGCTGTTCATGGGCATCAACCTGTTGTGCTTCCT
The DNA here is from genome assembly GCA_003153915.1 of Phycisphaerales bacterium. Taxonomy (GTDB): domain Bacteria; phylum Planctomycetota; class Phycisphaerae; order SM23-33; family SM23-33; genus FEN-1349. The sequence continues at coordinate 4,965 of PMBX01000269.1, read as the reverse complement.
GGCCGTCAACGCCTTCTGGCAGTACCTCATCCGCGGCAGATGGACCGACTTCTCGCTCGAAGCCTACCGCCAGGACCTGGCCACCCCCCTAGGGGAGATGTTCCTGCGACCCCTTAGCATCTTCGCTTTTCCCTGGATGATCCTGGTGATGGGGTTGCTGCTGGCGGTGGTGATCTTCATGCCCATCATGGTGGCCGTACTGTATCGCATGGTGTATGCGGCCGTTCTGGTGCTTATAGTCGCCGTGGTAGGACACGCACCGGTACTGGCGCTGGCGCTGGCGATGGGATACGTGCTGGCAGCCCGCACTTCCCTTCGTAGCGACATGCCCTTTCTGGCGACGCTGCTGGGCATGTTGCCGGTGGCGGTCTACCTCTACCTTTTCTCTTTTCTGGGTTCCGATTCCGTCGCTGTCGTACCGCTTCAACGGCTGCTGCTGGCGGTCCCGCTCCTGGTGGCGGTGGTGACGGCGATACTGGCCTGCGCAGCCGTGCTGGGCCTGACGACGTTGACTGGATTCCGTTCCGGAGTCCTGGGTCCGGTACTGTTGCTGCTCCTGGTGGTTCCGGTGGCCATTTTCCACGCACGCGTCGGCGCCGACCGGCTCGAATACGCCCTGGTCGCCAATGACCTGGCGCCGGGCGACGCCATCTTTGAACCGATAACGTTGGATGCCTGGAGCCGCCAGAATCAGGCCGAGGGCCTCAACCCCACCACGCTGCGGATCCGCCTTCAGGACGACCTCCAGCATCGAAAGGACCAGTTGCTGGCCCGTTGCCGCGAGTTCCTTGCGCGCAACCCACGCAGTCCCCACGCCCCGGCGGTGCTATGGGTGATCGGCCAGGCCGAAAGCCTGCAACTGGACGCCTCGGCTCTGGAAATCGGGCTGCTCAAATACACCGCGGCATACGGCTTGCCCGCCTCCACCGAGACGTGGGGGAGACTCATCGAAAAGTATCCTGAATCCCCCCAGGCGGCTGTGGCACGGTGGCGACTGGGCGAGATGGCGATGCGAAGTCGCGACACCCAATACGGATGCAGCCACCTGCGTTCCGCCATTGAGCGGCTCGCCAGACTCGCTCCCAACGACGAACACCAGGAGGAGTCCTCCAAGACGATGCGGGTTTTCGCCCCGCCGGTGGATATTCCCAGCCGCCGATACTGCGCCGAGGCCCTGTTCAACGCCCGCCGGCTGGTCTGGTTGATCGAGTCCGACGATGTGATGAACAATCCGGACTCGGCGGAGGCCCTCGCCGCACTGCTGGATGCAAATCCCTGCGGACTGAACTATTACCAGCAACTCAGCGAGCTTGCCGGCAGATATGAACACACCCCTCTGGGCGACAACCTCAAGCTGGCGGTGGCGATGGCAACGTCTAGTTTGTACGAGCAAGCGGAAATGCTTATCCTGCTGGCGGAGGACCCCAAGTCGGATTCCGCCGTGGAGGCCAACTATGAACTGGGCCGTCTGGCGATGCGGACCGGCCAGGCCCCGGCGCTTCCACTGGTGGAAAACCTCAGGAAGCCCCAGGAATATTTCCAGCGAGTCGTCGCTGCGCAAGCGAACCCCTGGCAGCAACCCGCATGGGAACACCTCTCGTCGCTTAAACCGACTACCAGGCCCTCCGCAACCACTAAACCGTAACCGCAGCGCCGCCGGCGTCTCGATCCAAACACGGGGTCTTCCGATTCCTGTCGCATAAGACCGCGGAAATCACAAAGCTTCGTGATCTGTCCTTATCCGACAATGGAAGGCCTTGGTCGAACAAGTCACAAGGAGGCGTTGTAATCGTCGACCACCTGTGTGACGAGGCGGACCCGCTCGATGTCGCCCGTGGAGGAAATCTCGTCGCTGGCTCCCAGGATCAGGTTGGGGGCGAACAAGTCGATGACCCGCTTGGCGCAATCCACCAGCGTCTGCTCGCTGAAGGTGTGGTCGAAGTAGATGGCTGGGATGCCGTCGATAAGGAACATCTCGCCCAGGGCGGATTTGACTTCCTCCAACGTCACGTCGCCTTGGGGAATGGGGGTGATGGCCTCGATGCCGTCCAGACCGGTTTCGCGGGCCAGGGGAAGCAGCGGCCCGCAGTCACCGTCCCAATGGGAGTGGACGAACTTTCCGGCCCGGTGAAGCAGTTCGCAGCGGCGCTGGTAGGCCGGCAGCATGTACTTACGGAACAGTTCCGGTGTGCAGAGGCGGGCATGGACGTTGTCGCCGAAATTAATGTAGCGGATCGGGCTGGCGTTGATGACTTCGATCAGCCGCTCCTGCGTGACGGCCAGGGCTTCAAAGTAGCGTTCGCAAACGGCTGGGTAATCGTGCAGGGCAAAGACCGCTTCCTCGACGCCCATGTCTTCCACGAAGAGTTTCTGAACATTGGTACGGCAGATAAACATCGCCGGTGCGCCCAGCCCCTTCCAGGTGGCGGCGAGGTTATCGTACGCGGCCTGGTCCCAACTCCAGGTCCGCCGCTGCTCGCGCCAGGCGGCGACCTTCATTTCCTCGGGGTCGCTGATGGGCCACTTGAGGGGGAAATGCCAGGGGTTGTTGGGGCTGCGGTGGTTGATGAATCGCTGGCTGCCCACGGGCGTTTCGATAAGCACCTCGTAGTCGGTCTCGCTTAGCTGGCGTTGGGTGATGCGGACTTGCGGGTCCTCCTGGGTCTGGAAGCAGCCGCCGAAGTCATAGACGCGGTTCGAGACTCCCAAGGCTCGATATAGTTGCGGCAGGGTCATGCCTGTGTACGGAGCCGGGAGGGGTTGCTTGGCGAATTCCTTGTCGTTGTACCAGGCGATGATCCGCGGCTGCCAGAGGATGCGCCCCTTCCCCCGGCCGGAAATGACGTCAAGGTTCAACGCGGTCAGATCAATGTTCCCGTGGTCTGTGGGTCGGCCTGTCATTGGTGTTTCCTTTCCCGGCCTTGTTTGGCAAGTTGTACATCCTGTCTTCTCGTTAGGCAAGTTCCGTAGAATTCCAGGCACGCCCCGCCCTTACAGTCCCAATGCCCGGCTTATGCGGCCGGCGCGGCGCTCGAACGGGCCGTTTTCGTGAACATCCGTGACAGAATACTTGTGACACAACTCGATCCATCGTTTCACAAGCGGGCGCATGCGCAGGGCGAGTTCCGCATCGACTTGCGAGGGGTCATCAAACCTGTTGACCGGTTCGATCGCAGCGCGGTAGGCGCAGATCGACGCCTTTTCCACCCTGCCGCGGACGGCGTCGCTGTCGGCCAGTTTCATCGCCTCATCGAACGCGTCGAGTCCCGCCCGCGCGATCGATTCGTCGATGGCGAAGTCCTTTGCCTGGCCTCCGCAACCGGTCGCAAGTCCGCTGGCCTGGGCGTGGTCATGCACCAGGTTGATGAATCGCCTGATCGGATCGGCGGATCGTCCATAGTGAAGGTTGAGGAACTCATCCATTAGCTGCCGGAAGTTGCGGTTGGGATCCCACAGCAGGTTTGACGTCACGTAATTGCGCAGGTCCGAAAACTCCCCCGAAAGCGTGGTGTACACGCCTTGCATGAAGACGCCCTTGGCATTGTTGGCAACAAAGAAGCGGATGTTCGGCTCGATCACCCGCAGGTTGGGGCAGGGAAGCAGGAAGTTGCCGAAGTTCGTGTTATAGCTCCAGATGTAGATGTTCCTGGATATCTTGCCCCATTCGACCATATCGCGGCAGAAAGTCACGTTCTTGTCGATTTTGGGGTCGTCGATGGGGTGCATAACGCTGCACTCAATACTGCATAACTGTATCTGTACATTGGGCCGGGGCTTGAGGTGCCTGGGCGGCTTGCGCGAGTACTGGTAGGATAGCGTGCCCACCATCACGTCGGGCCGGGTCTTGGCTACTTCGTCGGCCACCGCGTTGACGAATGTCAGCAGCGATCCCATCGACGAACCTTCGCGCTCGTCGATTGCTGCGCATTTCTCGCACCGGCAATACCTCTCATTGTCATTCTGGCTGACGGAGACATTCCTGGCTGCCGGATTCTCACCCAGCTCGCGCAGCACGGCAGCGGTCACGATCCCCAGCACATCCGGATTCGTCAGGCATAGTTGCGGGTCTCCATTGGGGGCGTCAATGTCCCGTTTTCCATCCACCAGGGCGAAGTATTCCGGATGGGCCTGGCCGTATTCGCGGACCGGCAACTGATGATAGAACGTGTGGCTGATGAGGGAAATCCCGGTCTTTCCACCTAATTTGGGATCACTGCTGATTGTGTTGATCCGCAGCCTGACGGAAAAGGGCGGGTTTACTTCATTCTCCTTGTAGAAGCTCCAGCGGAACTCCAGCGGCGGATGGTAGAAGCGGTCCACCGGCCCGATCACGCGACTTTTGCCGATCTTCGGAACGTACGTGTGATCGTACGTCAGGAACCGCACGCCGACGTAGTCCTCAAGAAACGTGTACACGCCGTAAAGAGTGCCTCTCGGCCGGCCGCCGGCGATGGCAATGTTGCCGTCGCGGATGACTATGCGCAGGTCCTCGTCGCCGAAGCCCTTCGTGTCAAAGCCGACGTTGCTGGTGTTCATCCGCGGGCTTTGGCCGATGAAGACGTGATTGTCCGGGCGGTCAGTGCTTGTGACGATGGGCAACTCCACGCCCGATGAGTCGGCGAAGAGATCGCGGAACTCCTCTGCCGCGTGTTGCTCGCTTGGGATCGCCTCCGGCGCCACCACGATGTCCCAACCCCGCATCGCCGCCAGATCAACACCGGCCTGTGATTGCGCGGAAACCGCCGAAGCGCAGAGCATCATAATCATGGTCATTATCCTGTGGGATTTATCCCGTGACACCACACAACGGCCATAACTCGTTCATTTGTCGCTGGTTCCAAACTATCATGTTCGGGTTCCTGGCGAGGGGTTTCCTTGATTGCGATGTGTCCAGCCGTATTGTTGCGCCTCGTCCAGAAACGCCTCGATGTTCTCCAACGGCGTGCCGGCGACGATGCCGTTGCC
>PMBX01000190.1 GCA_003153915.1 Phycisphaerales bacterium | reverse complement strand
TAGTCGAAGGCGTAGAAAAGCCCGTGGCGCCAGCGGAACGTGGCATGCGTATTGACCAGGACGTGCTCGGTGCCGCCCACCGCCGCAAGGATGTCCTTGAAGACGCTGCGTCGCAGGCTGTTGAGCCGTGAGAGCGGCAGGTCCAGGATGCGTCCCGCCGCCACATCGGGGGCCTCGGCGTACATCCTCTGCCCGACATGAAAAACCGATAACGGTCGAGCCAGGGAGTCGGCGATCTCCACCACCCTGGCCAGGAATGGCTTCTTGTCCAGTCCGACTTGTCCGGTGACCACAATTCGCATATAGACAATCGCCGCCGGCGAGCGGTCGCCTAAGGTGTGCCCTGGGTGGATGGCGCCGAAGCCGGTTGCGTGGTTGCCGGAGCCTCCAGGGCCTTGCGGATAGCGGCTTCCACGTCAGTCTCGGCATCGTCGGAAATGACGTTCCCATCGCGGCCGATCACCCAGACCGACGGTATGCTATCCACCCCGTATTGTATGGCGGTCGGGTCGGAAGGACCCAGGCCACTGAAGGTCTGAATCCACTTCATGTCGTGTTGTGCAATGAACTTCTCCAGCGCGCCGCGCGCCTCGGATGGGTCGAGGCTGATTCCGACGAACTCCACGCCTTGGGGATGGTACTTGGCGTACAGTTCCACCATCTTGGGCGCCGCCGCCACGCACGGCGGGCACCATGTGGCCCAAAAATCCACCACCACGACCTCCCCCGACAGGTCCTGGGGCAGTTTCAGCTTGGTTGCGTCCAGGCGGTTCAGTTCGGCGATGAAGGGTTTGCCGAGATCCGTGTGGCGGTGGAATCGCCGCAGCACGAAGCTGACGGCCTCCTGCGGGTAATGCCCTTGCTCCAGTTGAGCGAGGAACTGGTCCCGCAACGCTGTCCGGCCCGAACCGTGCGCCAAGAGCACCGCGTAGGCCATCGCCATCGGTTTATCTTGTGCGTCCGGGTAGCGCTGGACAAAGGCCTGGATTTGTTTGTCGGCCTCCTCCGCCTGGTTAGCGGCGGAAGCGGCGGCCACCGCGCCACGCGTGAGGAGGAAGTCCGCCTGCAACTTCTCCAACGGCGGCGCGGAAGAGGCGACGATCTTTTTGGAAATATCCACCAGGCGGTCCTGGGAAGGCTGATCGGCTCTAAGTTCCATTAGTTGCAAAGCGGCTTTAAGCATCCGGCCTCGGACCTCATAAAGGTTGGCGGCGGCGGGGTAAGCCGCTTCCAATTGCCCACCGATAACCAGGACTTTATCCATCCGAGCGGCCACTTCGGCAGCCATCTCCGCCTGGGCGACCAGGCGAGTGGTAAAGGCAAAAAGGGAGTCCAACTGGGCGATGTCCTGGCTGGGGACAAGGACCGGCAATGGCGCGGTGGCTGGTGCGGTCGTCGGTGACGCTGCTGGTTGGGTCGTCACCGGCGATTGGCCGTAGGAAACAGAGAATAACAAGGCCGATACGATCCAGACGGGCAGTAATTTCCTAACCATGAGCATCTCCCAAGACGGCGCGGAGGCCGGGGCGAACCGACGGATCGAACATACGCATGTTCGGCCCATGTTCAAAACAGAAGGAACTCGCCCAGCCGTCGGACCGTCCAAGTATCAACTAGCCGAATTCGCCAGGTTAGTCAATTCCATGCCGCCCTCAGTCGTCCCTAGTTTCGTTTTAGCCGCGAACCTGCTCGAACAAAAACGAAGAAGCAAAATAAACCGGTTTGCGTTTATTCGCGTAGGGCTTCGGCGAGCTCAGTCGAGCCGTTCGAGGCTGATGAAAAGTTGGGATGAATCAGAAGGAACGTGGAAACGATGGGGCGATCAGTATTCCTGGTTACGTCGCAGGGACGCCGAGGCTGTGGTGAAAAAGCTTTGCCCGTCGGCGGTCAGGCCGATTTTGGCCGTGACACTCTTTGTGTAGGTGGTCCCGCCGGAAGTGCCCGTGACACTGGTGAGATTCAGTGAACTGATCCGCACCTCGTCGGTGGCGGCCATCAGCGCCTGGCTGGTGGTGGTGGCTCCGACGGTGCGACGATAGATAAGCTCGCCGTTAGAAAGTTCGTATTGAAGTTGCGTCAGCCCGCTGCCGTCGTCAGGAGTCAGGATGGTCAGGCGCGTCGCGGTGGTGTCCACCTCCTCTGCCGTGCGCACCTCGCGCATCATGCGCGCCAGGCAGGACCGGGCGGTCTGCGTGGCCTCGGTGATCGTCTCGTTTTGGCGATAGCTCTGGAGCGAGGCTTGGATGGCCGCCGCCACTGCCGTCAGCAGCGCCGCCGTCAGCGAAAGGGCGAGGAGGATTTCGACGAGACTGAAACCCAATGTTCTCCGATTGTGTCGCATGTTAATACTCCGCGTAAGTTGTGTTGTCGGCTCGCAGCGATCCGTTGGAACTGAAGCCCGGCGGCTCGGTCGGAGTGTTCAGCCGGTCGATAGTCACCGAGGAGTTTCCCGTCAGGGAGAAGATGGAATCGCTGTAGTTGATGATTGGACCCTTGACCAGTCCGCCGGCGTTTCCGGTGAAGGTGAAGGCGTCGGCGGCCATGCAGCCGTTGACGGTGCCGAAGTTGCCCGTGAAACTCACCCCGAAACCCGGTGCAAGGAGGAAAGAACCCGGCATCTGCCGTAAGTCATGGAACTCCGCGGTGTCCGGCAGGGACTCCACGCCCTGGCTGGTGGTGTTTCCGGTGAACTTGACGGTGTTGGTCGTGTAGACGTTGTCCCCGGCGTCCTGCGTCACCAACACGCCCGTGAAGTTCAAATTGCCGGAGAATTGGACCTTGTTGGGCGTCTCGACGAATACCACTCCTTTAATTGTGATGTTCCCTGAGAACGTGGGGTTGGTATTGGCCTTGATGCGGATGTTGGTGAAGGTGCGATTTCCGCTGGTGGGGGTGCTGGAGTTGACGATGTTGGTGGCGAAGGGTTCAAAGACCGTGGGGTCCACCTCCGGAAACACCGGGTCGCCCTCGCCGATATGGATGTGGTCGTTGATGGCCGGGTCATTGAGGCTCTTTCCGCCGATGGCGATATTGCCCGTCAGCGAGGCGTTGGCGTTTGGGTTGGCGGTGTAGATATCGCCCTGGATGTTACAGTTTCCAGTAAGATTGAATGCCTCGCTCGTGCTATAGGTGGCCGAAAGGATGTTGGCCTCGGCGGCGTTGTTGGCGCCGTGGACGGAGGCGTTTCCGGTCAGATGCACGGAGCTTTTGGAGGCGATGCCGAAGTCGAAAACCGCACTTCTCCGGGCGGACAGTTTGCAATCAATGCCAACGGTGCGGTACACCGTGCCGTGGTCGCCGGTGACGCAGAGGTGGACCGCGCGGTCATTTCCCGCAACTTGCGATATCGTGGCCCGGAAACCGTGGCCGCTCGAATCGGTGGCGATGTGTGGGATGGTGATCTGCGAGAAGGTCACCACGATGTTGGCTCCGCCGAGGTTGGCCGATCCGTTGAGCCGCGTCGCCAATGCCCCGGCCATCGCGTCAAACATGTCTTGGCCGGTTAACCGGGCCGATATCGGGATATTGCGAAGCTGGTAGAGGACGAAGTCCATCCCGCTTTCGGCCTGAAGCAGCGAATGCTGGATGTTCGCTTGGTTGGCCGTCCGCAGCATGCCCGTGTTGCTGGAGGCAGCCAAGGACAGGCCCAGGACCGCCATGACCACCAGCAGGACCATCGCCATTAGATAGGCAAAGCCCCCTTGAAGACGATGGGAAACGTTTTTACTAGACATGGGTACTACCTCCGAGTGACCAGCCATGCGGTGGACAACACCGCTTGGCCATAGTGGGCTATTTCGACTTCGACGTAAATGGCGTCGCTGGCGCCGTTGGTGACGATGGATGTCAAGTTGGACGGATTGCGCCAGGTGAGATGGATCGTCTGTGACCAGCCGTCCATGCCTGCGATGGACACACCTCGTCCGTCGCGGGGCGGGTCGTACGTGACGTCCAGCAGATCGTCCAGGTCATCGACAAATATCTGGGGACTTGTGCTATCCGGGCCGGGGGGGTTGTTGGCGTCGGCAGGATCGGGGTCCGAGAAGGGGAGATTCAGCGTCCATTCCCGGATTTCCTGGGCCAGAAAGACTGCCTGGGTGAGTTCCTGGCCTGCGTGATTGGTTCGAGTACCTGCCGCCAACGCCACCATCAGGGCTGTGACACCCATACCTACGATTGCCGTCGCGACCGCGACCTCCACGAGTGAAAACCCGCCGCGGGCGATTGAGATATTTTTGTGCATGTTTACCTCACCTTGGATCTCTCCTTACTTGACGAGGCTGGACATCTTGAAAATAGGCAGGATGATGCTCATTGCGATGAACCCGACGATGAAGCCCATCACGACGATCATCAGCGGCTCCAGCATCGCCGTCAGTGCCTTGATCGAATTGCGAAGCTCGTTGGCGTAGTAGTCGGCGATGTCTCGAAGGACCTCACCCAGCTTTCCGGACTCCTCTCCCGCGGAAATCATCTGCACGACGCTTCGGGGCAGCGTCCGCTGGCGGGCAAGGGGGGTGGCGACCTTCTCGCCCTGGAGGACGGACTTGTAAACCGAATCCCAGATGGATCGGTACGTGTGGTTGCCCGAAATGTCGGAGGTGATCTTGAGCGTCTCTGGCATGGGGACTCCGGCGCTGATCAGTTCACCCATGGTGTGCATGCCGCGGGTGATGTATAGCGCCCGCAGCATCTTGCGGAACAGCGGCAGGCGGAGCTTGGCGGCGTCCCAGTAGATCGCCCCCTTGGGCGTGCGGATGGCGTACCAGAAACCTCCCACCACCGCCGCGACAGAGGCGATAACGATGTACCAGTAATGCCGCAAAAATGCGCTCATGCCCAGCAACAGCTTGGTGGGTAGCGGAAGCAGGGCTTCTTTTCCGGCGAACAGGGCGGAGAACTTCGGAAGCACGAAGGTCAGCAGAAAGATTGTCGTGGCAACGGCCATGAAAGCGATGATGCACGGATAAACCATCGCTCCGCGGACCATGTTGCGCGTTTCGACCTGCTGGCCGAGATAGGCGGAGATCCGCCCCAGCATGTGGGCGAAGTTGCCCGAAAGCTCCGACGCGCGGACCATGTTTATGTAGAGGGGGCTGAAAACCTTTGGATGCCGCGCGAGGGCCTCGGAGAAGGATTTGCCGCTCTCGACGTCGCCGCGGACCTGTGCGAGGATCTTGCGGAATTTGACGTTGTCGGTCTGCTCGGCGATTCCCTCCATGGCGCTGCGGATGTTGATGCCGGCCTTTATCATTACGGCCAGTTGGTTGGTGAAGTTGCGGACATCTTTGAGTCCGGGGCCCAACTGTAACTGGGCGTTTCGCAGGCGGTTCAGGAGGGTTGTGGCCCCTCCGCCGGCCGGGGCGACGTTGAGGAGATATCCACCCAGGCTTCGCAGCTTGGCGGTGGCCTCGGACAGGGAGGGCGACTCCATCAGCCCTGCCGTCACCGCGCCGCCGGATTCGCGAATTTCATACTTGTATGTCGGCATGGGGTGGCTCCTCTATGCGCTCAAGGCCCGGTTGAGCGACTCGGGCCGGCTGGCCTGGCTGACGGCGTCCTGGCGGCTGATGCGCCCGTTGAGGTACAGCGACTTGATCGACTCGTCCAGCGAGCACATGCCAAGGCCGCGGTTGGTCTCGATGATGTTGGGAATCTCGTGTATGCGGTTCTCGCGGATGCAGTTCCGCACCGCTGGCGTGCAGATCATGATCTCGCAGGCAGGAACCATGCCCGACTTGTCGAGCCGCCTGAACAGCGACATGCTGACCACCGCCTGAAGCGTGTTAGCCAGCATCGCGCGAATCTGATTTTGCTGCTCAGCAGGATAGATGTCGATGATGCGCTCGATGGTCTGCGGGGCGTTCTGGGTGTGCAGGGTGGAAAGTACCAAATGGCCGGTCTCTGCGGCAGTGATGGCGGCAGAGGTGGTCTCCAGGTCTCGCATTTCGCCCACCAGGATGATGTCAGGGTCCTGGCGAAGGGCGTGCTTAAGCCCGCTGGCGAAATCCGGAACGTCGCTGCCCAGCTCTCGCTGCTCGATGACGCTCTTGTTGCTCCGCAGTTCGTATTCCACCGGGTCTTCCAGCGTGATGATGTGGTGGGGGTAGCGGCGGTTCATCATGTCGATCAGCGACGCCAGCGTGGTGCTCTTGCCCGAACCCGTGGGGCCGGTGCACAGCACCAGGCCGCGCGGCTTCAGCGAGAGCTCGGCGAAGACCTTGGGCGTGCCGAGCTGCTCCAGCGTCAGGATCTTGCTCGGGATGGT
>PMBX01000117.1 GCA_003153915.1 Phycisphaerales bacterium | reverse complement strand
CTGATCCCCTCGCTGACGGCGTTGCGTAACGTGATGCTTCCGCTGCTGTTTTCCGGCATGGACAATCACGGCGCCACGCAACGTGCCGGGGCTGTATTGGAGGAAGTTGGCCTGGGCCACCGCCTTCACCACCGGCCCGATGAACTGTCCGGCGGGCAGCAGCAGCGCGTCGCCATCGCTCGCGGGCTGGCGATGGAACCGTCGATCATGCTGGCCGACGAACCCACCGCCAACCTGGACCTCCACACCGGCGAGGAGATCATCAACATCCTCCGCGGCCTTTGCGACCATCACGGCGTGACCGTCATCACCGCCACCCACGACCACAAGATGCTGGACAAGTCCGACCGCATCCTGTGGATCAAGGACGGCGCCAAGGACCGCCTCCAGCGGCGCGACGAACTGGACATCCGCATCGGGAAAATTGAGCACCGGGATACCGCCGGGCCGGAAGCCCAAAGTCGGTAGCCACTTGGTGGCCCAGAGCGGCCCGAAGCCTGGTTCCGCTTTCCGTGTTACCATTTCTCACAGCAGGACGATGGGGTCCACGTCTGCGATGACCTCGGCGCCGAGGTTGCGGCAGAGGGAATCGAAGGCCGGATACAGCCGCTGCTGGATTGACCCGGCCTTGGGACTCGTCAACAGCAGTTGGAAGCGAAATAAGTTTTTAATCTTGCGGACGATGGCCGGTTGCGGGCCGAAGACTGTAACGTCTTCGCCCGCCATTACAACGGCGACGCGTTGGGCCAGGGTTTTCGCGGCCTCCCGCGCCACTTCCGGATCCCGGTGGCGGATCACCAGCCGCAGCATCCGCGAATACGGCGGCAGGTGAGTCTCCTTGCGATTGGGCAGCTCGAAGGCTGCGAACCCGTCGTAATCCTGCGCGGCGGCGAATCGAATCGCCGGTTCATCCCCATGCAGCGACTGCACCACCACTTCCCCGCCCACATCGCATCGCCCCGCGCGCCCGGCCACCTGGACGATCAACTGGAACGTCCGCTCCGAGGCGCGGAAGTCGGGTATCGCCAACGACGTATCGGCCGATACGACGCCCACCAGCGAGACGCGAGGGAAATCCAGCCCCTTGGCCACCATCTGCGTGCCCAGCAGGATATCTATGTCCCCGGCGGCGAAACCATCGAGCACCTTGCGGAACTGCCGCGGGGAGGTCATCGTGTCGCTGTCCATCCTGGCCACCCGCGCGGCGGGGAACTTGCGCGACAGCTCCGACTCGATCCGCTGGATGCCCATGCCGAACAGCAGCAGTTTGCCCGCGCAGGCGGGGCATTTTTCCGGAAGCATCATGGTGTGCTGGCAGTAGTGGCACATCGCCAGGTGCACGGCCTGGTGAAAAACCATCGCGCGAGTGCAGTGGTCGCAGACCAGCATCCAATGGCAGGAGGGGCAAAAGACATAACTGGCGTAACCGCGGCGGTTCATCAGCAGGATGACCTGCCTGCCGGCATCCAGGGCGGCGGCCATCTTCAGCATAAGCGTCCTGCCGATCAGCTCGATCCTGCCTGGCTGAAGCTCGCGGCGGAGGTGGACCACCTGGAGGTTGGGCATGGGCAGGCCGCGGACGCGGTTGGGCAGGCGCAGCATCTGGTAGCGCCCCAACTGTACGTTCCGCAGCGACTCCAGCGAGGGCGTCGCCGAGCCGAGGATCACCGGCACGGACGAGAGCGACCCGCGCATCACGGCGACATCGCGGGCGTGGTAGCGCGGGGCGTTGTCCTGCTTGTAGGTCGGCTCGTGCTCCTCATCGACGATAATCAGGCCAAGCCGCCGCGTGGGGGCGAAGATGGCGCTGCGGGGTCCAACGACCACGCTGGCGTCCCCGTCGCGAATCTGCTGGTAGTAGAAGGCCCGCTGGCTCGACCCCAGGGCGCTGTGCAACACGGCGACGCGGGGCAGGCGATTCAGCAGGCGGGTGAGGGTCTGGGTGGCCAGGGCGATTTCCGGGGCAAGCAGGATCGCCTGTTTGCCGGCGGCGACTACCTGGCGGATCGCGCGGATGTATATCTCCGTCTTTCCGCTGCCGGTAACGCCGTACAGCAGCGTAGTTGAGAATCCACCGGCCAGCTTAGGCTCCAGCGACGCCAGCACGGTCTGCTGCTGTTCGTTTATGGGGAAAGGGTCCGGCTCGATGGGTTGATCCGCACTACCCAGTTGCACCGGCCGGGCGTCCAGGCGGATCAGTCCGCGCCCGGCCAGGCGTCGAAGGCTCGTTGCCGCCGCGCCGCTGTGGCGAAGCAGGTCCTCCACGCTTAGCGGTTCGATGCCCTGCCGCGCGGCTTCGAGAAGCTCATCCAGCAGGCGTTTTTGGCGAGGCCCAAGCGATCTCGGCCACTCGCTCGCGCGGCTGGCCAGGAAGGCCACGGCCTCCTGCTGGGGCGGGCGGCGGCCAACCGCCGAGGGAACCATCGCCGCCAGCACGACCCCCAGCGGCGTGAGATAGTATTGGCTGATCCATTCGCCAAGTTTCCAGAGCGGCTCGTCGAAGGGGCTGATAGCGTCGATAACCTCCGCGACGGCCTTTAGGCCGCGATCGGCCGGCGCGGGCCTTGTATCGGCGACAAAACCCAGCGTCATCCGGTCCCCCCTGCCGAAAGGTACGCGAACCCGCTGGCCACGCAACGGCTCGCCCAGGGCGACGGGCCAGTGGTAGTCGAAATTTCCCCATACGTTGGCCGACACGGCGATCGCTACCGCCCTGCCGGTGCCACCCCCAAGCGCCGTTTGCTTGGGGGCCAAAGGCAGTTCACCCCCAAGCTCCGCGTTGCTTCGCTTGGGTGTGGCACCTGCTGGCTTGGTATCTGGAAACAAGTCGCCCATGCGGGCAGTGTAATGGCGTCCCCCGGAGGCTGACAAGCAATCGCCAGTACGCGGATTACATGTGCCTCAAAATTCCGCATGCCGTGCGGACGCGCTCCATGGTGGCCTCGGCGACGGTTCGCGCCTTGCGGCCGCCCTCGCGGAGCACGTCGCGTACGTAATCCGGTTCGGCCTGGAGCTTGTCGTATCGCTTGCGGGCGTCGGCGAAGTGTTCGTTAATCAGTTCGGCCAGCCGCTTTTTGGCCATGCCGTAACCGTAGCCTCCGGCGCGATACTTGGCGGTGATGTCGGCGACTTCATCGGCCGTGGCAAACAGCCTCAGCAGAGCCACCACGTTGCAGCGGTCCGGATTCTTGGGAGCCTCCAGGGGCGTGGAGTCCGTGACGATGGCCGCGCAGCGCTTGGCCGTCTGCTTGTCGGTCTGGAATATCTCGATGGTGTTGTCGTAGCTCTTGGACATCTTCTGGCCGTCGATACCAGGCACGACGGCGACCTCCGGGACGATGTATGCCTCCGGCAGCACCAGCACATCGGCTCCGACGGCGCGGTTTAGCCGCCCGGCAAGGTCGCGGGTCATCTCGACGTGCTGCTTCTGGTCGGCGCCCACGGGCACCAGATCGGCGTCGTAGATGGTGATGTCCGCCGCCTGGAGCACCGGATAGTCGAACAGCCCCATGCTGGCCGGCAGGCCCTTGGCGATCTTGTCCTTGTAGCTGGTGGCCTTTTCCATCAGGCTCACCGGGCAGACGCAGTTGAGGATCCAGCACAACTCGGCCACCTGAGGCACGTCGCTTTGGACGAAGAAGGTGCTTTTTTCCGGGTCGATGCCCAGCGCCAGGTACCCCCGCGCCACGTCGAGGGTCATCTCCTCCAGCGTCGAGCGGTCCTGCACGCTGGTCATCGCGTGGTAGTTGGCGATGAAGTAGAAGCACTGGTTGCCTTCGGCCTGGAGCTTGAGATACTGGCGGATCGCCCCGAAGTAATTGCCGACGTGCAGCCGGCCTGACGGTTGTATGCCCGATAGAATTCTCATGGTCTGGGGATGGTAGGGATTATGGGCGGCAGCGTCAATAGAACGAGCGACGCAACATCGGGCCTGGCCCGCCCACCATGGCAAAGCCAGGCCCGATCATCTTGTGTGCAGCCCGTGTAAAAAAACGGGCGTTATCTACGACGACGCAGTAGCGCAAGGCCGGACAGGCCCAGAAGCGACATGCTGCACGGTTCCGGTACTCCCCAGCCCCAATTGGCGTTCAGGATGTCGAGGTCGGTCTGGTTGACGATTCCATCCCCCGTGAAATCGCTGCCGGACCAGAAAATTCCTGATTTGTTCCAGTTGGCATTAAGGATGTCTAAATCGTCATACCAAACCTTGCCGTCGCCGTTGACATCCCCGCCGGTGAAACCACGGAAGGTGACATCGTAGTTCCCGCCGTTGATCGCACCCGTGAAGGCTTCGGGCACCGAGTTTGCGTCCAGGTAGTTGGGGTCCAATCCGTTGATGATGTTGCTTTTAATAGCCATGAAGTTGTGGGCTATGGTGGTCGCCTGGATCACCGTGTAAACATCGCCCTGTTTAGGCCGGAAGTTGATGGCGTTCATAGTCAGATCGTTCATCGAACTGATGCCTAAGTTCGCGGTTGTCGTAAAGATCTGACCGGCGCCACTGGCGGTGACGTCGGAGATGATATGGCCGCCAGTGGATATGTTGGGGTCGTAGTCGTACATGGTCAAGTCATTGTCGAGCCTCAGATAGCCTGCCGGTCCGACACGAAGGGTGCCATTGGCGCCGGAATTGCCCACTCGCGCGCGATAGGCAACCACCGTTCCGCCCAGGACTTCAAACGTCCCAGTACCGAGGCCGGCGCTGCCGGTAGCGGTGCCACCGATAAGAATCTGGCCGCCGGTTCCCACAGATCCGCCGGTGACGGTCATCGTGCCCTTGGCGGGCATGACGGCGCTGTTGATATCAAGCGGATTGGTGTAGCCGGCCCCTTCGCCCAGAGAGATGTTCGAGGATCGCACTTCTCCGTTGCTGACGGTCATCTTGCCCGTGCCCTGTGACACGGCAATGATGCCGTTAGAGTTGCCGTCCAGGTAGCCGGTGGTGATGTTAGCTCTGGCCAAACCGATATGCAGGCCGTTGGCAGCCGTTGATAAATCCAGCAGGCCTCCGGAAACGTTCACTTCGCCATAAGCGCCGCCAACACTGCCGTTGACCACGCCGTCGGAGCCCGACCTGCCGGCAGCGTAACCGACGTTCATGCGGTATTGAGCAGTCATCGTGCCGCCGCTGAGGTTGTAAATGCCGGTTGCGCCCACAGCCTCGGCGACGCGGAACCAGGCGGTGTTAATAGACCCGCCGGTCTGATTAACCGTGCCGTTGTAGAAAGTGCCCACGCCGAAGGTGTTGGTGTTGTGGGCGGTGTCATACGTCTCAAGGTTGAGATAGGCGGTTCCGCTGACGTTCAACGTTGTCGTGGGCTTGGGTATCCACCCGAACGGATAAGTGTTGGGATCGCCCAACCAGTTGGGGTCCATGATGCCCGGGCCGCCT
>PMBX01000144.1:12814-12977 GCA_003153915.1 Phycisphaerales bacterium | reverse complement strand
TCGCAGTAGGCCGCGTAGACCACCGGAACCGCGTGGCCCTCGGAAAGCAGCAGGCGGTCGGCGCCGTTGTTCCAGGGATCCTTGGGGTCGTATCGCATCACGCGGTACATCAGCGCCGTAGTGATGTGTACCAGCGCCAGCGCGCTGGAGGGATGCCCGCTGC
>PMBX01000144.1:12622-12767 GCA_003153915.1 Phycisphaerales bacterium | reverse complement strand
AAAGTCATCCCCGCCGAACCGCCGGGTCGGGGTTGCCCCGGCCGTGCTTGCGTGGCCGGGTGAAGGCAGTACGGCGGGAGAACAAGACCTGTCCTGGCAAACGTGACCCTGGCAATTTGGCGATCATTTTGCGCGCGCACGCAAA
>PMBX01000144.1:0-12584 GCA_003153915.1 Phycisphaerales bacterium | reverse complement strand
CTTCCGTATCTTGATCTTGATGAAAAACGTCTGGCAGCGCCGACCTACCTGCTTCGCGCTTTCCGTGAGAGCGTTCTTGACGGAGTTTCCAGAGTAAAAGCCCCGCTTTGAGTATTGCAGCCGAATAACGGTCGGGTAGAATCTCTGTCGTAGGCAAGAGACCTTAACGTGAGTGGACGGGTAGGACACCGTAAGCGACTGATCTGTGTGAGCGCGGCTAATCTCCGCGAGAGCCACCTTTATCTCACAGGCCATGGTGACTTCTTCCCGGCTGATTGTTTCGGCCCGTCTTCCTCAAACGATGGAACCGGCAAGCTACTTCAACTTGATGTGGCGGGGCTTCCTGAACCGGTGATGACCGACATCCCCACCGAAGCCAACAGCGGCAAGCCGCGACGATTCTTCCGCAAACGTGCATGGGTGCGAGAATTCTTCGAGAAACACGGCATCAAGCCTGGGGACACTATCGCCATCGAGCGGGTCAGTTCGCACCGATTCCGAGTAACGCCGTTCGAGGCTAAGGAGCAACGCGACTGTCCGACAACGTTTGTCTTTAGGACCGAGCCGGAAGGCGATGGTCCGAGAGTCATCGAGTTGTTTGCGGGTTGCGGAGGGATGGCTTGGGGCTTTAAGAATACTGGTTTCCGCACTGTCTTGGCGAATGAATGGGAAAGGTCCGCGTGCGACACCCTGCGGGCCAATATCACAGATCGCGTCCTCAACTGTGCAATTCAGGAAATCGAAAAATTCCCTGAAGCCGATGTTGTGGCGGGCGGGCCACCGTGCCAGGGATTCAGCAACCTCGGTGACAGGGTTCCCAATGATCCGCGGAACCAGCTATGGCGGCACTATTTCCGGTGCGTCGAACAGGTCAACCCCAAGATCTTCGTGTTCGAGAATGTTCCGCCACTGCTCAACTCCGCCGAGTACCAAGAACTCCTCAAGATCGCGCAGCGTTTGGGTTACAAGGTGGAAGGGCGTGTGCTCAACGCCGCCGACTATGGGGTACCGCAGACCCGCAAACGGGCCATCGTGATCGGTTCGCGCATCGGCGAACCCTTGTTCCCCTTACCAACGCATGCGGATCCGCTCAAGAGTATCCTCTTGAACCAACACCTTCCCCGTTGGCGAACCGTGCGCGACGCTATCGGACACTTACCGCTGATTCCCACCGGCGAAGATTGGCACATCGGGCGCAACCCCACCCCAAAATCGCTGCAGCGTTATCGCTGCATCCCGGCAGGCGGGAATCGCTGGAGTCTCCCGCCTGACCTCATGCCTGATTGTTGGAAGCGCAAGACCAAAGGCGGGACGGATCTATTCGGCCGGCTCTGGTGGGATCGTCCGTCGGTAACGATCCGAACCGAATTCTACAAGCCGGAGAAGGGCCGATATCTTCATCCTGTTGCGCACCGTCCTATCACACACCTCGAGGCCGCTTTGCTGCAAGGCTTCCCCGAGAATTTCGTGTTCTGCGGTTCGAGGATTAGCGTTGGCATCCAGATCGGTAACGCCGTCCCGCCGCCGTTCGGGTACGCCATCGCTCAACATGTCGCGGGCATGTTGGACGTCGGCAAAGATACCTGCGCGCTTCGCATCGGTTGAAAGGACAGGCAATGGCAAAGCNNGGACAAGGTGCAAAATGGAAACTTCAGGCATTCTTCACAGCCAACCTCGGGAGGGTCGTGACCTCGAAGCAACTTCGTAGCGCCGCCGGTGTTGAGGTCAGTGAGTGGGCTCGCCGTGTGCGAGAATTGCGCGACGAAGAGGGGATGCAGATATTGACCCACGTGGACCGCGAGGGGCTGAAACCAGGAGAATACCTGCTCGAGACGCTGAAACTTCGCCCGGCCGTCGCCCGTGGTATTTCAGGCAAGGTCCGTCGGAACATCTACGAACGAAACGGTTTTACCTGCCGCGTGTGCGGCGCTGAGGCTGGCGAAGAATCCGGATGCGAACCGGGCAAGAAGTGCCGCCTGCAAATCGACCACATTCTCCCGATCAGCCAAGGCGGGACAGATGAGGAGCACAACCTGCGAGCCGTCTGCGTCTATTACAACAAGGACAAGGCTGACGTTATCAAGCCGGCTTCCGGTCAAGCAGTCAGTGCCTTGTCTGTCATCCGCAAGTTGCCCCGTGACATCCAAGTTGAGGTTTATCGATTTCTAGCCAAGAAGTTTGACAAACCTTCTGAGGGCCAATGAGGGCTCCCCGTGGGCGACACGCTTACCCCTCAACAACGCCGTAAGTGCATGACCGCGATTCGTGGGAAGGACACAAAGCCCGAACGGATCGTCCGCAGCATAGCGCATCAACTCGGGTTCCGGTTCCGCCTCCACGTGAAATCCATTCCGGGCAAACCCGATTTGGTCTTTCGGTCTCGCGGCGCGATTGTTTTTGTGCATGGTTGCTATTGGCACGAACACGCATGCAAACGCGGGCAAAGCATCCCAGCAACGAATGCTGCGTTCTGGCGGAAAAAGCGAGCGTCGAACAAGGCCCGTGACCGCCGAATTGTCACCTCGCTAAAACGAGCCGGATGGCGAGTTCTCGTCGTTTGGGAGTGTCAGACAAGGCATCCCGTAAGCCTTGCGGAGAAACTGGCAGTGTTCCTTCAAACGTGTTGATGGTTTGGCCCGTGGGGCAAGCCGGGGTCGGGCACCACCCGTTTCCGTATCTTGGACTTGACGAAAACTCATTCCCCCGCCAGTTCCGCGCGGCGTTTCTGGATGAGGGTCTTTTTGTCTGGGGGCATGTCGGCTTCGGCTAGCAGCGTATCGCAGCCCTCGATGAGGAAATCCCGCGCGAAGTCGGTGGTATAGACGCGATCCTGTGGGGCACGACGTTCCACGGTCTGTAAAAAACCCTCGAATTCCTGGAAGTAGCTGCCGTAGATGTGGAAGGAATCGGCGATGTGCATGTATTCGCCGGGTTCCACCCCCACGGCGGCGGCGATGGTCCGCTGAAGCTCCGTGAATGCGTACATGTTCAGGAAGGCGGCCTTGTAGGCGTCGTTGGAGCGAATGTGCGTGTTCATGTGGAGTCGTCCGCCGGAAACACGGAACCACAGCCGCTGGAGGCAGGCTGGGTCGGAGATGTTTTGGTCGTTCCACGGCTGCCAGGTGATCGCCTGGGCGCGGCGGGTGTGCGGGGCGGCGCGGAGCTTGTCGATAACGGCGGCGATCTGGTCGATGACGCCCAGGCCCGGCACGTCGTAGGCGAAGAGCCGCTGGTGGTAGGTGTATTCCCACTTGCCTGCGGCGGGGTCGATCCAGTGGTCATGCACCCCGTAGAGCATCTCCGCGCGGTAGACCTCCAGGAAGTCCAGCCCGCCGGGAAACGCGCGATGAATCCGCGGTTCCTCGAAGGGGTGCGTGACGTGGATCAATGCCGTCACGTCCCGGCTTGGCGGGTCGAGCGGCTTGTCGTACTCGGTGGGGAAGGCCTCGCCGTCCTTCCAGCAGGCCAGCACGGAGGCCTCCCAGGCTAGCGGCAGCGTGCGTTCGACGATGTGGATCGATTTCATCCGCGACTTCCTTGCCTTTGTTGCCGCCGTCGGCGGTTGCGTCTTATCCTCGCGCCGCGGCGGCCTGTTGTGCAACGCCTACTACACTGTCACAGGATTTTTTAGTGATGCCACCACTAAGCGCCGTTTGCTTGGGGGTGAAGATCGTCACCCCCAAACTACGCTTCGCTTCGTTTGGGGGTGGCACACTTAACTACAATTTTATCTGTGACAAAGTACTACACCTTCACCTTGAACCGCTCGCCCTTTTTGATGTCCAGCGCGAAGGCGGCCAGCAGATCGACGGCGTTTTGGAGGTCCCGCAGGTCCAGCATCTCCACGGTGGTGTGCATGTAACGGTTGGGGACGCTCACCAGCGCCGATGGCACGCCGCCCTGTTTGGTGAAGATGGCCATCGCGTCGGTCCCGCCGGTGAGGCTGAAGGTCTCCATCTGGACCTTGATTTTTTTCTTCTTGGCGACGTTGCGCAAGCGTTCCACCAGCACGGGATGGTGCTCGCGCCCGATGCTGATGGTGGGGCCTTGGCTCATCTTGACCTCCCCATGCTGCTTGACGTCAACGCCTGGGGTATCCGTGGCGTGGGTGACCTCGACGGCGACGGCTGCATGGGGATTGATGTTGAAGACGTTCATTGCCGCCCCGAAGCAGCCGACTTCTTCCTGGGTGGAGCTGCACGCGTAAATCGAGCAGGCGAGCTTGCCCTCCTTTGCCGCGCGGATGGCCTCGATGGCCGCCCAGACGCCCACGCGGTTGTCGAAGGCCCGCGCGACGGCAATGTGGGCGTCGAGCATCTCGAAATCGTCAACGAATGTTACGGGATCCCCGACTGCGACTCGCTTGCGGGCGTCCTTTCCGTCCTTGGCGCCGATGTCGATGAAGCACTCGTGCATCTTGGGGACTTTCTGCTCCTTGTCCCGCTCCTGGAGATGGATGGCCGTGGCGCCGACGACTCCCTTGACGATGCCGCCGGCGGCGTGGATGTTGACCCTCTTGCCGCGAACCAACGCGGGATCAACCCCGCCGATCCGCTGGAAGAAGATGAAGCCCTTATCGTCGATGTGCTTGACCATCAGGCCCAGTTCGTCGATGTGTCCGTCTAAGATGATCTTCGGGTCCCCGGCGGGGTTCAGCACGGCTACCGCGTTACCGTAGCTGTCGGTGTGGACTTCATCGGCGTAACGGCGGGCATAATCGCACCAGATGCGCTGCCCGGGCGACTCGTAACCGCTGGGGGTTGGGGTGGTCAGGAGTTGCTTGAGGAAATCCAGGGATTCTGTACGCATGGCCGCAGTCCTTTCATCACGGTTATTCCGCGTAAGACTACCCCTCCGCCGGNNGCTTACCTACAATTTTATCTGTGACACAGTGCCAGCCTTTGACAAATGTCTGCCGTTATCGTTTCCCGGGCCGGCTGGTAGAGCCGCCTGGCGTTGGCGGCCATCTCCGCCAGCAGTACCGGATTCGCCAGCAACCGGGCCACCGTGGCGACGGCGTCGGAGGCGGAAGTAGTCTGCACCGCCGCGCCGTTGTGGGCCAGGAAGGCGGCGTTTCCGCTCTCGTGGCCGGGGGTGGCCTTGAGGAATACCATGGGCGTTCCCTTGGCCAGGCATTCCGCCGTCGTCGCGCCTCCGGGCTTTGTAACCATCAGCGAAGCGACCTCGACGATCTCATGCGCGCGGTCGGTGAACGAAAGCGGGACCAGCCGGTCCTCCGACCGGCCCAGGACCGACAATTGCGCCAGCAGCTTCTTGTTCCGCCCCGCAAGCACGACCAGGCAGCAGTTCGGGCAGGCCCGCAGGATGCCGCGGGCAATGGAAACCACCGGACCACAGACAAATTCCGTTCCACCCGTCAGTATGACGATGGGCCGGCTGGGGGGAAGTTTCCAGTCCGCCAGGACCGCCGCGCGGTCCAGCGGCTCGATCCATTTGGAGCGGATGGGGATGCCCGTGACACTGATGCGATCTTCTCCAATGCCCCAACGGCGCAGCGGGGACGCACTGTACTGTGAGGGCGTAAACCAATGCGCCACGTCCTGGGCATACCACAGCCGATGCACCTCGATATCCGTCACGACGATCACCTGGGGCGTGTGCAACCTTCCCTGTTGTATCATCCGGCTGATGACCGACTCTGCCGCGAAATGCGTGTTGACGATCAGATCGAAGCGATTGGTTTCCAGGTATCGCCGGAAGCCCCGCAAGGCATATCGTTCAACGGCCAGGCGGAGCCTCTCGCTGACAGATCGGCCCGGTCTTTGCGGGCGGTTGGTCAGCACAAAGCCCAGGCCATACAGCAACGGCAGACGCGTCATGCCCAGAGTGAACCCACCGGCGTAGTAGAGGCGAAACCACCAGGATGCAAAATCCAGGATATCAACGACCGTCGTCTCTACTTGCGGCGCCGTGTGGGCGAGGGTCTCTTGCAGCGCAGCGGTGACGGAATTGTGCCCCGCGCCGATGGACGCCGAGACGATCAGGACTCGCTTGCCGGGGATTGTGCCGCCGGTCGGTTGGGTCATGGCCGGATAGTCTGCGCGGGTGGATGGATTTTGGCAAGTCACTGCCGTTTAGTCCCAAAACAATTCCGTCGGCGGATTGGAAGGAATCACGAAGGCCACCGAGACCTCGAAGTTCACAAAGAACAACATCAAAAAGTCTTTCTTCGCGGACTTTATGATTATGCGGTCTTATTTGATAATAAGAATCGAAAACCACTAAAAGGTGGGAGCGTCAAAGGCCCTATCCATACGTCGCCGGGACCGGTAGAATGGCCCGGTGGTCTATGAAGGTCCCTTGGTATGAGGAAAACGCCATGCAGTCCCTGATCCGCGGAAAGGCTTTTGTCGTCGGCGACAACGTTGACACCGACCAGATCATCCCGGCGGAGTATCTCAGCTACAACCCCGCCGATCCCGCCGAGCGCAAATTCTTCGGCCGATATGCCATGAGCGGCGTGCCCATCGAGGCCTCCGGACTGCCAAAGGGTGGGCAGCGCTTTATCGAGGGGGAGAGCAATCGCAGTGGCTTTGCCGTTATCGTGGCCGGCAAAAATTTCGGCTGCGGCAGCTCGCGCGAGCACGCCCCGCTGGCGATTGCCGAGGCGGGCGTGACCACCGTGGTGGCCGAAAGCTACGCACGCATCTTCTACCGCAACAGCGTCAACGGCGGCTACCTCGTGCCCCTGGAGACGCCTCAACGGCTCGTCGGCCTGGTCGCCACGGGTGATGAGGTCGAGGTGGACTGCGCCGCCGGAACGCTCAAGCACGTCCGGTCCAACAAGACATTTCGCCTAAATCCGCTGGGCGACGTCGGGGAGATCGTCTCCGCCGGCGGGGTCTTCGAGTATGCCCGGCGGGCAGGGATGTTGAAGTAATAGGCCGGGAGCCACCGGGGCCGATGGAGGGCGGCCCGCGCCGCCGTGGCAAGCCCCCGACAGATTTCATGATCGGCGCCGAACGAATCAATATCCGTCCGATTGCCCAAGGAGCGATAATCGCCGTCAAGGTAGTACCAGGCTCCTCGCGCGACCGGATCGCCGGAGCGCTGGGCGAATGCCTCAAGATCGCCGTCGCGGCGCCGCCGGAGCGGGGAAGGGCCAACTCTGCCGTCGCGGCGGTCCTGGCCGACGCCCTGAATCTACCGCGACGCAACGTCACCCTCTTTGCGGGGCAAACGGCCCCGCGCAAGGAGTTTCTCCTTGCCGGTGCGACGGTGGAGTCGATCCGTCAGGCCCTGGGCGGGATGAAGATCGGTTAGGGGCGTCTGGCGAGTCCGCCCCCGCCGTTGGCCGGCCGGTTTGCCCACGCCTCGCGTCGCGCCTTGGCGGATAGGAGGAACTTTTCCATGCCCGCCACATCGGCGGTTTCCACCAGGTCGCGGAATCGCATGAGTCGCTCGTCGAAGGCGTCGATGGCCGCCAGGACAGCCCGGCGATTGGTCAGGAAGATATCCCGCCACATCTCCATGTCGCCGCCGGCAAGGCGGGTGGAATCGGCGAATCCGCCCGCGGCCACATCCAGGTCCGCCCGCTTGGGCAACAGCATCAGCAGCGCCGCCAGCGCATGGGGCAGATGCGATACCGCCGCCACCGCGCGGTCGTGCGCCGCGGGCGACATGCGTAACGTCCTTGCCCCCAACGCACGCCAGAACTTCTCGATCCGCTCCACGACCGCCCGGGGGGTGTCCGCCGTGGGGGTCAGGATGCAGGGGGCGCCGGCAAAAAGGTCGCTCCGCGCGTGCGCCGCGCCCTTGCGCTCGCTGCCAGCCATCGGGTGGCTGCCGATGAAGTTGGCGGATTTACCCAGGATGCCGCAAGCCATGCGGACGACGGCGGCCTTGGTGGAGCCGACATCGGTGATGGCCGCGCCGCGCCGCAAGTACGGGGCGATGGCCCGCAGGTGGGAGGCGAAGGCCCCGATGGGAGTGGCCAGGATAATCAGGTCGCTTTGGGCGGCTGGGGCGGTTGCCTCCAGGTGGGCCGAATCAATCGCGCCGATCCGCATCGCCTCGCGAAGGCTTTCGGCCCGGCGGCCCACGCCGGCAACGTGAATACCTCGCCGAGCCGCCTTGATCGCCAGGCCGATCGAGCCGCCCAGCAGGCCCACGCCGATGATTGTCACCCGCCTAAAGTTGGGCAATACATCGCTCATAATCGAGCCAGAGCTTATCCGCCTGCCACATCGGGGTCAACGTTGATGCGGCATGACCGTCGAGCTACGGTGATTCCATCACCCCTGGCAGGGGCCAAGAGATTATCGCCTCGCCCCCAAAATGTCCGTGACGGTCAGATCGAGGGAGGTTTGCCCGTTAGAAGGAATAAACAACAGTTGACGGCAGTGGGAATGGCCATTCCCACCAGGTCGCCGGCGATCACACCGGTCATTATCCGGCGGGCGCGTTGGACCGCCGAACCGCCGCCCAGTAACAGGATCACCTGCCGGGCCGCCCAGCCCAACAGGAACGAAAAACCGAACTGGCCGATCGACCAGGTTCCCAGGGTCAGCAACAGGATCGGGTGCAGCGGCCACCATTGGAAACGCATCCGCAACGCCGCCAGGAGAATGACCAGGCCGAATCCCATCGCCGCGCAGACCATGAACCTGCGGCTGGGTTGAGGATGCGCCCATCGCTGGAGCGGGCCATAGTCGCGGAACGTTTCCATCTGGCCGGAAAGCTTCAGTTGCGTAAAGACCTGCTCGCCGGTGTCGAAAGGCAGTCTGGCGACACGTACGGAGGCCCAGTAGTCTCTTGCCCCCAAACCGTAGTTGTAGTTGGTCCACATGAAGACGGGGACGGCGACGGCAGAGGCGAGAACCAACCCCGCCGCCAGCGAAGTTCCCACCCTCCCGACGCGGAGGCCCATATCGTCGCTCATTTTGAGGGAGTTGACCACATAGGGCATGAGGGTCGAGATGGTATCGACGGAGATGACGATGGAAAACAGCGCCAGGAGCATGAATGCGTCGGGGCCGATGACGGCAGGGCCGAGGAAGCCGACAAGAGGACCAATGGGCATCCAGGCGGCGCGAAATGTGAACAGGCCCGATTCGGCGCTGACGCGGGAGACCACCAGGAATATCAGCATCAGCAATCCCACGGCCAGGATCGCCAACGGCCATTCCAATCCCAGGCCCATCAGGATGGCGGACACGCCGGCAGATGAAACCACAGCCAGGCGCAGGCCCCAGACAGCCGACGATTCGACGGTATCCCCGCCCCGCAGCCCAAGCGACCGCCGAAGGACCGAACCGTAATACCGTCTGCCGATGTAGAGCAGGATTCCGGCGATTCCGACGAACCCTCCGAAACGCATGAAGGAATCCCATCCGCCCAGAACATAGCTTCGTCCCCCCGCAGTGATGCCGAACGGCAACAGGATCATCACCGCAACCTCAAAGATCAGGTATCCGATGCCCAGGCTGAAGCCGACATCCGATGCCAGAAAGAAGGCGAAGGCGATGGCGATGGGAATGATGTTGGGTTGGGTGAGAAAAAAGTAACCGTCAACGTTGGCGAACGACGGGAACCGGCTCAAGATGGCCGTGAAGTTCAGTTGCATGGGAATGTAAAACATGTGCGAGGGGGACCGCGCAAATGCGTAGTTGACCATGCGAATGAACATGGGGATCGACAGGCCCAGCCAGAAAAGGCGATCACGATACACGCCTGCCAGGCCGCGGCGGCCGTCGTCGGCCAGCAGGCTGGCGCCGAAGGCGGCGATGGGGTATCGCAGCCGCTCGTGGTGCGACCACTGGCGGTGGAGGACCAGGCTTAAACCGATGCAGGCCAGGCCCGTCAGCAGGATGATGGGCATCCAGACCGCCAGCGGGGCGATCCATGCCGGCCAGGGGATGCGGTCCAGGTGGATGGGTTGGCCTTCCCGGCCCAGACCGGTGAGGAAACCTTCCATTACGTCGGCCTGCCACTTGCCCCCCGCCGGCAGCATCGCCGGCGGGACGTGTTCCAGGACGCCAGCCTTGCGCCAGCCCGGATTGGTCTGGTTGTACTGAATGGGCATGGTGATGGCCTTGGTCAGCGTGTGCGTCCAGTTGGCCAGCCCGCAGCCCGTCAAGGCCAGGGCTAGGATCACGGCCATCTCGCTGCCTTTGACGCGCAGCCGTCCGCCCAGGCAGGAAAGCAGGGGATTGACCGTCAGCATCAGGATCACCACCAGGGCGAATACGCTGATGGGCAGGTGCGAATCGAAGGACAGGCCCAGAGGCCAGGCGACACGGCTGAGATAATCCAAGCCCGCCACCAACATGGCGGCGATCAGGCCGATCAAAACGGAACGGAACGTCATAACAAGTCCTTTGGATCGCAAGGGTCCGGGGAAATCGTAACCGCCAAGAGGGTGGATTGGAACCGAACGGTGACCGTGGAACCGGCGGACTACCGTTGTTCCCAACTACCTGAAATCGCCATGCCGCACACCTGGTTGGCGGGGCTTNNAGACCAACAACCACGGCGTGCGGTTGCGCCGACGATTCAGACGTTCTTATCGTAATCCAACATGCCCGCGTAGATGCCAGGTTTGGAGCCTGGAATGACCACCGCGCCGCAGGATTTCTCGTAGAACGCCACCGGTCCGGCGCCGCCGATGACGGCGTAGCCGTAGCCCGCCAACTTCATCTCCTGGAGGCAGGCCATCAGCAGCGCCCCGCCGATGCCCTTGCCCCGGTGGCTCTCCAGCACGCCTGTTGGCCCGAAAAACCCCCTGGCGGTGGCATCGTAGCAGGCGAAGCCGACGAGTTTTTCGCCTTCGATGGCGATGAAGGAGGTAGGTTGTGGCCCGGAGAAGCTCACATCGAACTCGCTGGCCCAGCGTTTGGAGAAATGCTTGCAGACCCACTCGACGGCCAGGTGCTTTTCCGGCCCGATGGGTTTGCGGATGGTGACGCCCTGTTGGGCCATCCGTCCGACAAAATCAAAACTCAGCGGGTGCTCATAGAGTTTGACCAACAAGTCGGGCACGGTGAGTCTCCTGTTGCCTCAGTGGTTTTGCCTGACCGAGGCCGCGCCCCCTTTGGCGGACTCACCCGGTCGGCTGGACATCAGTTGTTTGATGTCGAAACGGTAGTACTTCTGTTGCCAGGCGGGACTGCCGTCGTCGGCGGCGTTGGCGACGTAAACGATCCCGTCGGCGGGGATCATCAACACGTCATGCAGGTTGTGTTTCATGGCCACCGGGGCGTTCATCAGGTCGATGGCCGTCTGTTCCGTGAACCGTCCCGCATCGGCACTGATGCGCTTGACCAGTTCGGGGTATCGCTTGCCGGCTGACATGATGACCGTTCCCGGCACGGGCGTGGGAAGCTGCGGGTGCGATTCCCCGGCATGGATGACGGTCAAGGATTCAGGAACGGCCCGGATTCCGACGGCAGAATCGCTCTTGGCGTCGGAGATTACATAGTAATATTCACAGGTCCGCGGGTTGTCGCGGAAAACGGCGAGCGCTTCATCGAGCGTATGTGCCTTTTCCAGGACGTCGCGAACCAGGAAGCTCATGGGCACGCCGTTCCACTGCCCCTCACCACTTCCGCCCATTTCACCGATGCCCACCTGGCTGAGGTTCATTCCCGTTACCGAACCGATGAAACCGGCGTAGCTGACGTTGACGAAAGGGATGCCGCCATCAGGCTCCTGGATGATCAGCACGGCGTGTTCCTGGAGACGGAGATCGACCCCGTAGTCCAGGATTCTGCCGTGATAGAGTTTCCTTTCGGCGGTAACGGGCGAGAGTAGTGCAAAACCGCTACAGTGGAACATTTCTGGGATGAGGTTGCATCCGATGACCTCGTCGCCGGCCATGCCGGCGGCGGAGGCGAGGGCCTCCATCTCGACGAGGTACCGCTTGGGGATACGTTCTTTGAACTGGGCGCAGAGCATGGCCGACATGGCCGAGCGCGGCAGGGTGACCGGTCCCATTGTGACGGGCTTCTTACCCTCATCGGAAAGCAGGAAGTCGCAATTGGCCCGCACCTGGTCCCGCAAGAGCCGCCCGTGCTGGCGGCCCATCTGGTCGGGGCTGCCCTTCAGATGCAACACGCGATAACCGTTGACAAGTTCCAGGTATCCCTGGCCTTCGACGGCGACGAGTTGACGGATCGGTTGGGAAGTTGCCTGCTGGGCCTTCGCGGTGGAGGACCATGACAACGCAATGACTGAGGCAAATAAAAGCCACGCGGTTTTTCCGAGACGACTGCTCATACCGGTATACCTCCGCAAAAGGGCTGCTTGGGGCGGCGCCCGTCAGTATTATTAACGCATCCGGACGTGGACATCTTGCCGACAAGATTCCGGCTCAACCGATGACGAAACCGCTCGTCCGCGCGAGGAAGGTCATATCCTCTGGGCGATCTGGACATACTGCATACGGGTCTCGTAGAGGGAGCGGTCCAGCAGGGCCTTCTCGTCGGGGCTGAGGTTTCCGCGGGTCTTTTCTTCAAGCACGGCCAGCGTGTCGATTTGATGTTTGGCCAGTTCTAAATCGACATAGCGGCGCTTGGTCTGGGGATCTTCCATACCGCCCAGGGCGTAGAACGTCTGCGCCACCA
>PMBX01000092.1 GCA_003153915.1 Phycisphaerales bacterium | reverse complement strand
TCCAAAAAGGCCAGGATCGCCGCCAGGTAGAAGATCATCGAAAGCGTGTTCTTCCGTTCGCTGATCCAGGCCACCGTCGCCACGTTGACCGGATGCACCGCGAAGATCACCCCCGCCAGCCAGGCCCCCGGTATCTTCAGCCGCCGCAGCACCTGCCAGACCAGAACGGCGCTGACGGCGTGCATGAGTATATTGCTGACGTGATAGCCGTTGATGTGGACGCCCCAGACCTCCAGGGGCTTGTCCCCCCAGAGCTGGTATTCGACCCACAGGGAGGTCCAGTTAAGGGGGTAATAGTCCGGGTCGTATCCGCCGCGCCAGAACTTCACCAGACCATCGGGGGTCTTCATCCGGGGGTTGTCCGTAATCAGCCAATCGTCGTCCCAGATAAAACCCCCGCCCATGACCGGGATGTAGACGGCCAAGGCCAAGACAAAGATGGCCGCTCCGGCGGCAAAAGTTCGGATGAGGGCTTTGCGGTCCATAAATCCTTATTCGGTCATGGCAAACGTCAGATTACACCAAAACCGGCTGTTCGTGCACGGTATTTTGGCCCCCCCGGCGGGGAGATGGAAAAACGTCTGAAAAACCCGGCCGTAATTACAGAATCCAGGCGATTGTTGACGATAAGAATATTACGGAGCTAAAGAGGCCGACAATGATCGTATGCGACATCGACAACATTACCGAACAGTTCGAGCCGCCCACCAAGGAAGTCATCGAACGCGACAAGAAGCGCCAAATCGAGGCGCTGCGGGCCATCCGCAGGGCGCTGACCGAAAGCGTCCTTCTGGTCCGCTGATTTGTCGATACTGTAATCCCGCCTGGCCGATACGGCGAGGCCCAAGAGCGGACCGCCGCTGGGGTTATTCCTCCCCGGTCAGGCTGACCAGCAACTCCCAGCCGGTAGCCGTCGTTGCTTGGGAGGAGTTAGGGGGCAGGAACTCCTGGCCGGGTTCCACCAGCAGGATATTGACCTCCGCGCCCTGAAGGGCCGTTCCCTCAAAGACGTGCTGGAAGCTGTGAACCAGCATCTCGCAAGTGACCCCGTGAAGCGCCCCAAGCGTCATTTCCATTCGCTTGACGCGAGCCAGTCCCATGCTGGAGGCGATTTCCTTCAGTTGCGGCAGCAGTTCCCTGGCCAGTCCGTGCTCGTGCATAGGTCACCGGGCCTCGTCGCTCCCTACAGGGTCCGCGGCTGCCGAAACGCCTCCGGCGCGCGAAGGCTGCTTCAACATGCCCTCTACCAGGCCGGTGGCGATCTCGACCAGGCCAGCCATCGCCGCTCGCAGCGAATCGCCGATGGTCGTGCCGAAGTCTACGACTTCCGGCTGGATGGCCAGGATGACCGTCTCCTCCGGTCCGGCGCCGCTGAGGCGAGTGAGTCTCAGCGTTTCCGGGAAGGACAGGTCATGGAGGCTGAGGCGATGCCCTGTTGCCTGGGCGGCCAGCTCCCGCTCGCCGATGACGCGGTGGCTTCCGGGCGCAAGGCCCATATCGGCTGCATCAAAAACGGCCAGCCTCCGCGCGGATTCAATGACGGTCAGCAGCCCCAGCCCGCCGGTCCCGCCGTCGATAAACTCCACACTGCCGGGCCAGCGGCGGCTTGCGCGCAAGGCCTCCATGAGGCGCACGCCCACGCCGTCGTCTTGCATGAGGATGTTGCCGATGCCCAGAACCGTCACGTCCGCCATGAGATGGAGTCTACCGCATCGCCGGGGAGCGCCAAAGGGCAAAGTTACGTTGCGATCAGAGCGTTCCCTTGGTGCTGGGAACCTCGCCCCGCCGGGCCGGATCGATCTCCTTTGCCGTCCGCAACGCCTGGGCGAATGCCTTGAAGATTGCCTCGGCGACGTGATGGTCGTTGCTGCCGTAGGGGACGCTGACGTGCAGGTTCATCCCGGCCGTTGCCGCCAGGCGGCGGAAAAACTCCTCGACCAGTTGCGTGTCGAACGTGCCGATCTTGCCCCCGCTGAAGCGTACGTTGAACACCACTGCCGCCCGGCCCGACAGGTCCACGGCCACGTTGGCCAGCGACTCCTCCATCGGCACCGAGGCGGAACCGAAGCGGCGGATTCCGGCCTTGTCGCCCAGCGCCTTGACCAACGCCTCTCCCAGGCAGATGCCCACATCTTCGGTGGTGTGGTGGTCGTCCACCTGGAGGTCGCCCTTGGCTGTCAGCGTGATGTCGCAGGCGCCGTGCTTGCCCAGGTGGTCGAGCATGTGGTCCAGGAACCCCACGCCCGTCGCGGCAGAGACCTTGCCCGTCCCGTCCAGGTCCAGCGAAAGTTCGATGCGGGTTTCCTTGGTCTTGCGGCTGATCTTGGCGGTGCGACTCATTGGGTCTACCTCAATACGGTCTGCCGGCAGTACAGCACTGCGTGCCGCCGCGGCGCGCCGAGCGGCTAACGTTGTCACAGGAATTTTAGTGGTGCCACCCCCAAGCCCGTTTGCTTGGGGGTGAAGATCATCACCCCCAAACTACGCTTCGCTTCGTTTGGGTGTGGCACGCTTACCTACAACTTTATCTGTTACGGCTAGGTTCTCTTGGCCGCCATCGCGTCCAGTGCGTCCAGCAGGGCGTCGATGTCTTGCGGCGTCCCGATGGAAATCCGCAGCTTGTCGCGCATGCGGTCCTGGTTGAAGTATCGGACCAGCACGCGGCGGGCCTTGAGGGCCTCGAAGGCCGCCTTTGCGTCTCCACCGGGGGGGGCGGCCATCAGGAAGTTGGCTCCGCTGGGCCAAACGGTCCACCGCCGCTTGGCCAATGCCTCCGCCAGGTGAGTCCGCTGGGCGCGGATGGCGCGGACGCATTGGTCGTGGTAAGCGGTATCGGCCATCGCCGCCGCACCGACGGCAGCGGGCAGCGGGCCGACGTTGTAGATAGCCTTGGTCTTCAGCAGCCCGGCCATCAGCGTTGGATTGGCCACCCCAAAGCCCAGCCGCAGACCCGCCAGCGAGTAGGACTTCGACAATGTGCGTAACACGATCACATTGGTCCTCCGCCGCGCCAGGTCCATGACGACGGCGTCGGCGAAGTCAACGTAGGCCTCGTCGATGGCCAGCAGGCCGGAGACTTTCCCCGCCAGCCAGTCCAGTTGCTCCACCGTTGCCGTCGCACCGGTGGGGCTGTTGGGGTTGGCCACAAACGTCAGCGCCGCATCGGCGGCGGCGAGCTTGTCGATGGGGAGCGAAAAGTCCTCGCCGGCGGGCACTTCCACCAGCGGGGCGTTTTCGATTTGTCCCTGCGTAAAGTAAAACGGGAAGGTGGGCACGGGATAAGCGATAGGACGGCCCGGCCCGGCTGCCGCGCGGGCGATCATGATTATAAGGTCGTCGCTGCCGTCGCCCGGGAGTATCCAATCCGCCCCGACGCCCACGACCTCCGCTGCCATGCGCCGAAACGACGACACCATCGGGTCCGGGTAAAGTCGCAACTGTTCCCCGTCGTACTCCCGCAGCACGGCCAGCGCCTTGGGCGAGGGCGGGTAGGGGTTTTCGTTCTGGTTGAGCTTGACCACCCCGGCAAGGTCAGCCGGCTGCTCTCCGGGAACGTAGGCGGACATCTTCTCGATATTGTCGCGGAAGAAAGTCATGTCACTATTCATCGGTTAATACGGAACCAGAAAGCAGGCAGACTATTTGGCATTTAAGACTGTTAGACATTTAGACTGTTAGACTATTAGGTGCAACGTTGTGTCCACTCCTAAAAGCCTAACAGTCTACGGGGCCTGTTGCCCAATTGTGAAGTTA
>PMBX01000215.1:12701-12940 GCA_003153915.1 Phycisphaerales bacterium | reverse complement strand
CGGCTGATGGACAATTATTTCACCCTGCTGACGGACCTTCCGCGCGAGCAGATCGACGCCCTGCTGGACCCGGTTCGGACGCATCCCCGCGCGGCAAAGGCGGCTTTGGGCAAGCTTATCGTGTCGCAATATCACGGTCCGGCGGCAGCGGAGGCGGCGGGGCTGGAATTCGACAAGGTATTCGCCGAAAAGCTCGCCCCCGCCCAGATGCCCGATATCCCCGTCGCTAAAGCCCGCAT
>PMBX01000215.1:5262-12651 GCA_003153915.1 Phycisphaerales bacterium | reverse complement strand
GGCCGCATCTGACGGTGCTGGGAATCGGTTGTGCTTTTGAATAAACCCACGGCCCCAAGCGTCCGAAAAAGCCTCAAGACCTTGACAAGGCCCACCAAACCGCAGAATTATGTTGCGCGTTTGCCCGACGGGCCTGGCGGGTGGCAGGTATTCCGCGTGGGACGGACGGGACGATGCAGGCAAGCATGACCAAGGCGACAAAATCAGCCGCCAAGCGAAAGGCCAAGCCTTCGGGCGCCTCGCGCGCCCCAACGGCGGCCGGAGGGGCCACCAGGCGCCTCGTGGTGGTCGAATCCCCCGCCAAGGCCAAGACGATCAACCGCTACCTCGGCCGGGGCTACCTGGTGAAGGCCTCC
Organism: Phycisphaerales bacterium; assembly: GCA_003153915.1. GTDB lineage: Bacteria > Planctomycetota > Phycisphaerae > SM23-33 > SM23-33 > FEN-1349. The sequence goes on along the minus strand of PMBX01000215.1, from coordinate 12,295 downwards.
ATGGGCCATGTCCGCGACCTGCCCACCAAGGCCATCGGCGTGGACGTCAAGCACGGTTTCGTCCCCACCTATGAAGCGCTGGCCGGACGAAAAAAAGTTCTCACCGAACTGAGGAAATACGCCAAGACCGCCTCGGAAGTCTTCCTGGCCACAGACATGGACCGCGAAGGCGAGGCCATCGCCNNAACGCCCAGCAGGCCCGGCGAATCCTGGACCGCATCGTCGGCTACGAGGTCTCGCCGCTGCTGTGGAAGAAGGTGGCCCGGGGTTTATCCGCCGGCAGAGTGCAGTCGGTGGCCGTGCGGCTCATCGTCGATCGCGAACGGGAGATCGAGGCCTTCAATCCGGAGGAATACTGGCGCATCGGCGCGGTGTTCACCACGGACTGTCAGGCCGCGGCGGAACTGGCAGCTCAGTGGTCGGCCTTCCAGGCCTCCCGCGACGAAAAGGGCAACGGGCCTACCCGCGAGGCGCAACAGGAATTCCTTGCCGCACACTCGGCATTCACGGCTGAGCTGATGACATGGAAGGCCAATCGTTTCGAGCCGACCACCGCCGATGAGGCCCTCGCCGCCGCCAAGGCGATGGGCCTGGAGATTGTTGAATTGCAGCGTCAGGAGGATTCCGCCGCCAAGGGGGCGGCGCGCAACCGCCTGGCGGTGGTGGCCCGGCTGCGAGGCGACGGTCCGTCTTTTACCGTCGAATCGCTCCAGCGGCGCGAAAGTCGCACGCGTCCCTCGGCGCCTTTCACAACGGCTGCCCTCCAGCAGGCGGCGGCGGTCCAACTCCGCTTCAGCGCCGCTCGCACCATGCGGATCGCCCAGCAACTCTACGAAGGCGTCGATTTGCCCGGCCAAGGCCACACCGGCCTGATTACTTACATGCGAACCGACAGCACCCACCTGGCCGCCGATGCGATATCGGCTGTGCGAGGATTCATCGCCGAGCGTTTCGGTCCCCAATACGTGCCGGAAAAACCCAACTTTTATTCCTCCTCCCATGGCGCCCAGCAGGCCCACGAGGCCATCCGCCCCTCCGAGGTGGCGCGGCGGCCCGACGACCTCATCGGCGCCCTGACGGATGAGCAATACAGGCTCTACAGGCTGATCTGGCAGCGGTTCGTCGCCTGCCAGATGCCCCCGGCAGTCTGGAACGTCACCGAGGCGGACATCGCCGCGGCGACCGATGCCGCCGGCGCCAAGGCGGTCTTGCGCGCCATGGGGCGCACCCTGGCCTTCGACGGTTTTCTCAAGGTCACCGGCCTGCCGCGAGGCGGCGACCAGGTGCTGCCCGCCCTGGCAAACGGTCAAACCGTCGCGCCGGTGGAGATTTCCCCGCGACAGCACTTCACCCAGCCGCCGCCGCGATTCACCGAGGCCTCGCTGGTCAAGGCGCTGGAGGCCGACGGCATAGGCAGGCCCAGCACTTACGCCACCATCATCCAGACCATCCAGGACCGCCAATACGTCCAGCTTACCGAGAGAACCTTCCACCCCACCCACCTGGGCACGCTGGTCACCGACAAGCTCGTCGCCCACCTGCCGGATATCTTCGACGTCCGTTTCACCGCCCACATGGAAAACCAACTCGACAAGATCGAGGAGGCCGACAAGGACTGGGTCAGCGTGCTGGAGGAGTTCTACGGGCCTTTCAGCGAGCACCTCCGAGCCGCCACGGAAAACATGGTCCACGCCAAGGCGGAAAGCGAACCCAGCGAATACGTCTGCCAGGCCTGCGGAAAGCCCATGGCCTACCGGTTCAATAAGTCCGGGCGATATCTGGCGTGCAGCGGATACCCCGAATGCAAGCAGACCAACCCGGTGGACGCAGAAGGCAAGCTCGTTGTGCGACGGGAGATCGACACCGCTTGCCCGCAGTGCGGTAAGTCGCCGATGATCCTCCGCCGCAGCCGCTTCGGGGCCTTCCTCGGCTGCTCCGGCTACCCCGAATGCAAGGGCACGCTGCCCTGTGACAAGGACGGCCAGCCGCTCAAGCTGGTCAAGGAGCAGGACATCCACGAGATCTGCCCCCAGTGCGGCGGGGCGATGGTCGTGCGGTGGAAGGGCCGCCGGGCCTTCCTGGCCTGCGGTAAATACCCGGAATGCAAGGCCACTGCCTCCCTGCCCGATGGCCTGCGTCTGGAGCCTCCGCCCAAGGTGGAACCCAAACCCACGGGCGTCAACTGCCCCAAGTGCGGAAAGCCCCTGGTAATCCGAACCGGCAGGCGGGGCGAGTTCGCCGCCTGTAGCGGTTTCCCGCGATGCCGAAACGCCATGAGCCTGGAGAAACTCGAGGAACTCAAGTCCGCCGCCGGCCCGCCCAAGAACACGAAGTAACCAAGCCCTTTTTTAGCCGCGAACCGTTAGGCTGAATTCACGGTCGAAGCCTCACGGTCAAAGCTAAACACGAACAACGCGAACAAAAAAAACTGCACGCCCCGCCGGCTTACGCCTTGCCGATCAGTTTGCGTTTCTTTTCCAGGTAGTAGCAGTAGTTCTTGTAGGAGATGTTTGGGGGGACAAGGTGGTCCAGGTGGGGGATGAATCCGCCTTGGTCCAGCAGGGGCTTGATGCGTTCCAGTTCGCGGTCGATGGCCGAGCCGCCTTCCACCAGCGGGGCCTTGCCGATGGCGCCGCGGATGCGAAGTTCCCGGCCATACTTCCGCCGCCACCGGTAGGGGTCCACGCCAGCGGCAACTTCGGCGGGGAACATGACGTTGACTCCCTCCTCCAGCCAGTTAGGCAGCAGGTCGCTGGGGTCNNACGGCGTGGTAGAAGGGCTGGAGAAATTCCCGGAACATCGTCGGACTGACGAACGGGCCGTTCTTGCAGGCCATATCCTCCCACCAGGTTACGTAGTCGATGGTCAGGTCGGCGGGCAGGCGGCGTATCTGTGTGACGGCCAGTTCGGCCATGTGGTCCATCATCTCGTGGATCATGTCGGGATAGTCGTAGAAGGCGACGCTTACGTTCTCGAAGCCCATCCAGTTGCGCAACTGGCCGTAGGGGCCGGTCACGGAGGTGGTCACGTTCTTTCCGGCGGCGGCGCCTTTGCGCGCTGCGTCGATGGCCTCCTGGGGGATTACACGGGAGGGATGGTCGACGCGATAGCGGTCCCGCAGCTTTTTCCAGTCATCAGGCCCTTCGACGGGAAACTTGATGAAGTGGGGGATACAACTTTCGTCGCCCTCGTCGGTGAATCGCTCGGCGGTGATACCATCTCCGTCGCGGACGATGACGGACTTTTCCTTCGTCTCTATGACTTGATGCTCAAATGGCGGCGCCATGTCCGCCCGCAGATAAAGACCGACCCAGTCCAGGGAGTCGAAGCCAAGTTGATTGTCAAGCCGGCCTATGAACATCGCCGTCCGCTCGGCGTCGGTAGGCTGGAAGTCCAGGCCCTCCTTGATCCAGCGGCGGACTGTCTGCGGCCAGTAGCCGAATTCGATGTCCGGCACGCGGTCGGTTTCCAGATACGCCAGCGTCCGGTAGTAACGGTCCGTGATGTTCGTTCTCATTGCCTGTCCTTATTGCTGTCACCGGCTGTTCGGCCGGCAGGTTGGCTGGCCGGCGAGCCGTTGTCGATCTGCGCTCGCGGGCCTGCCTGGTTGTCGATCCTAAGGTCTTCCATGCCGCCGTTGAACAAGCCCCTCACGACCGCCTTCCTCACCTTCGGTCCCACCCGCAGATGAAGCCCATGGCAATCGTTGAACAGCACATCCTCCACGTATGCCATGCCGGCTTCCAGGTCGATGCCGACGTCGCGGCAATTGCTCATCGTGGCGTGGGCGATGCTCAGCCGGCAGGCGGGGGCGTCGTGGCGGGCGAAATGGTCAAAGTTGCCCCACCAACTGCAATTTACAAACTGCACGCCGCCGCACGCCTCGGGCCGGATGTCCACCCCGATGAACGGACCATTCTGTTCGTTGCCCGGAAGCGGCCCGCTAACGAACTGACCGTTGTTAATCAGCAGGCTGATCGGCTGCATGTCCTCCACCACCAGTCCGTATTGGCACATGTCGGCGCCGATGCCCATAAACTGCCCGTTACAGGCGCCGTGCTTGGTCTTGATGAAGTGGTAGCCGATCTTCGCCCCGAATACGAACGTGTTGGCCACGTACTGCCAGTCGGTTCGAGCGAAGATGAACGCCTCCAGGTTCCGCTGCATGTAGGCCGCCACGTTCAGTACTTCGGTGGGAGCGTTCGAGATCTGGCTGCGCGGCCAATAATGGGGATTGAAGTGGACGTTTTCGATCCGCCCGATATCAGAAGTGTTGTCAACCAGAATACCCCGCCGCAGCACACAGCCGAAAACGTTGCGGATCAGATGCAGTTCGCTCCACTCCAGACCTATGGCGATTCCGTTGTACGAGTTGACCAGCGTGACGTTTTCGACGGTGTTGTGCATTCCGTCGCCTCGGATGGTCCAGGGGTAAGGCCGGATATCCGGAAAGTTCTGCCGAGGGTAGACGATGGTCAATCCGCGCAGGGCGCTGGAAGGCTTGAGGGTGATGAAGGCCGGGGCGTCTTCACTGTCCCGGCCGGCGTAGGCTTCCAGCGTGGTGCCTGTCTGCACGATGCCGTGGTGCGGCGCCTGCCAACTTCCCGAAAGCGTTACACCCGTCGGGACGGTCAGGTTGCCAAGCACCACGCATCGGCCGGGCGAAAGGCGGACCTCGCCTCCGCCGGACCTGCCCGCTTCGTCCAGTCGGGCCTGAATGGATGCAGTCTGATCCACGGATGCGTCGGGCTGCGTCGTAACCGTGTCAGCGGCCATGCTCGGCTCCATGATTAAGGCCAGGAACGCAATCGCCGGCAGGAATCTGGCGACTACGTGCTTTTTCTCTACTACGAAACCATCCTGGATTTCCATGATAACCTCCGCCCGGCTATGTCGCCGGACGACTTGACCGGCATTATACGTTCCCCACATCGTGGGGCTTCGCCATCCGCACGGCCAGCTCGAAACCGTTGCCCACGGGCACGTCGCAGCAGGTGAAGTCTCCGCGATTGCGGAGCATCTCCACGAAGGGCGCCAGCTCCCGCCGATGTGTGCCGGTGTTGTCAACGGCGACCACGCAACTAGCGGCCAGTCGCGGTTCCAGCAATTTCCAATAGCCGGGGGTTTGGCTCTTGGTGGCGTCGATGAAGGCCAGGTCGATTCCGTTGTCCAACCGGGCCAACTCCACCATCGCATCGGCGGTGTGGAGCCGGATCGTCGCTTCCAATCCGGCGCGGCGGAAGTTGGCGGCAGCGTGTTCGTGCTTGCGTGGGTCGCGGTCGAAGGTGTGCAGGACGCCGCCGTTTTCCGCCGCCGCGGAACCCAGGAACAGGCCGCTGAAACCGTAACTGGTTCCCACCTCAACCAGGTAACGGCAGCGGGCGGCGATGGCCACGGTGTGCAGGATCATTCCTTCCTCGCGCGGGATGTTCCACGAATCCGAATGGTTCTTCTGAAACGCCTCCAACTCGTCGATGACGGCCAATACGGTGGGGGAGATCATTGCCTACTCCAAAAAACCCAGGAACTCTCACCGGGACATGGGCGGGTTGCGGCCCATGCCTCAGGAGCGGCGTGTTTTTCGCCGCGAATAATCTGCCCGGACGATGGAATGAATCCCCCCGCGGGTAGTGAACCTGCCCGTTACGGTCATCCGNNTCGATAGCGCCGAAGTCCGGCTGGCCGGTCTTGGGGCACACGGAGGTGAATTCCTCCGCGGTGTGCGTGATGAGGTAAGCCCTTGCGGGGTGGGTGTTGGCGAACGTCTCGATCTTGGCCATCGGACCGCTCCTGTGTTCGATTGCACTCGGCAAGGGGGGATTCTATCAAGCGCCGCGTTGCGGGAAAAGCCTCCGCCTTGTAGTGTCTTGGGCATGACGGTATCTGAAAAAACGGCGGTGGTGCTGCTTTCGGGCGGTCTGGACTCGGCCACCACGCTGGCAATCGCGCGGCGGGAAGGCTTTGCCTGCCATGCCCTGACGTTTGACTATGGCCAGCGACACCGCCTGGAATTGCAATCTGCCGTTAGAGTCGCCAAGGCGCTGGGGGCGGTGGAGCAGCGGATCATTCGGCTGGACCTATCAGCCGAGGGTGGGTTCGGGGGCAGCGCCCTGACGGACCGCATGGAAGTCCCCAAGGACCGGCGGGACGGGGATGAACCACCGGGGGCGGGACCGGAAATACCCATCACCTATGTTCCGGCGCGCAACACGATCTTTCTTAGCATTGCCCTGGGATACGCGGAGGTGATCGGGGCCTTTGATATTTTTATCGGGGCCAACGCCGTTGACTATAGCGGTTATCCCGATTGCCGGGCGGAGTTCCTGCGGGCCTTTGAGAACCTGGCCAACCTCGCCACGGCAGCGGCGTCGCAGGGGCGCGGCCGCTTCGCTATCCACGCGCCGCTGCTGGCCATGACCAAGGCGCAAATCATCGCAGGCGGGCTGGCTCTGGGCGTGGATTATTCCCTGACCCATAGCTGCTACGATCCCGGTAAAGACGGCGCCGCCTGCGGGCGGTGCGACGCCTGCCGCATCCGCCTGGCTGGTTTCGCCGCCGCTGGCGAGACCGACCCGGTTGCCTACCGGCCTTGACGGGTGGTCAGAGCCGATTGGGGAACCGGTGGAACGCGGGACAAATAGTACACCGCTCTGGCGGGGCTCTGTCCCGCCAGNNCGGCGGGTCGGAGCCCCGCCGCGCTATCAACCAGGTCGAATAGTACATATTTAGTATTATTTATTACACTCCGGCGGGACCGTTCCATAGAATATCCCGATGCGGCCGATTGTCAGGTTCGTTTACACCTGGCCGGCGGGACGGAGCCCAACCAACCAGGTGTAAACATTTAAAGTTAAACTGTTCCAGGGCGCGCCCATGCATCATCATTACATCGACCGCTTCGCNNCCTGGCCCCTATGACGATCCTGCCGTTGGCGGCGATCTGGATGGGGCGGATCCCGCTGTGGTTTGCGTTGCGACGCCTGCTGGTGCTCAGTCCGCTGATCGTGACTCTCTGTGCCTTCAGCCCCTTTTA
>PMBX01000215.1:0-5178 GCA_003153915.1 Phycisphaerales bacterium | reverse complement strand
TATCGCTACCTGTTCGTGCTCATCGACGAGGCGATGCGATTGCGGCTGGGCAGGGATTTGCGCGGTGCGGCGATGGCGCCCCTGTCGCGCCGGCTGGCGGCGACCGGCGGGGTGGTTGGGGCGTTATTTGTCCGCACGCTGGAGCGGAGCCAACGGGTGCATCTGGCCATGCGGGCCAGAGGTTTTACGGGAGACTCCCGCCATCTGAGCCGCCTGCGATGGGGCACGGCGGATACGGCCTTGCTGATCGCCGTTGGTGCGTATCTGCTGTTTTGCCGATTGGCGTATCCGTTGTTACTGAAGGGACATTGACCATGGAGCCGCTGCTGAGCATCTACGACCTGCGCGTGCGATACCATGATGGGACGGAGGCCCTGCACGGAGTTTCCCTGGACTCACCTGCCGGCCAGCGCGTGGCGTTGATCGGACCCAACGGGGCTGGCAAGACCAGCCTGTTGCTGGCGATCATGCGCGCGGTGTACTTCACCGGGCGGATCGTAATCGACGGACTGGAGGTTGTCGCTGGCAACGAGGATGCCTGCCGCGGGCGATGCGGCATGACCTTCCAGAACGCCGACGACCAGCTCTTCATGCCCACGCTGCTGGAGGATGTTGCCTTTGGACCGCTCAATCAGGGCCTGGCCCCCGACGACGCCCGCCTGCGCGCCGTGGCGGCTGTCGGGGCGGTCGGCCTGGCCGGGCTGGAATCGCGCCCCGCGCACCATCTTTCCGGCGGGCAGAAGCGGGCCGCGGCGCTGGCGACGATCTTGTCGATGAACGTCAAGCTGCTCCTGCTGGACGAGCCGGTCAGCAACCTGGACTTCCGCAGCCGCCACCGCGTCATCGACATCCTGGGCGCGCGAACCGAGGCGATGCTGCTGGCCACCCACGACCTGGACCTGGCCGGAAGGCTCTGCCAGAGAGCTGTCGTGTTGGATGACGGCATGATCGTCGCCGACGGGCCAAGCGGGGAAATCCTGAGTGATCGCTCGCTTCTGACCGCCCACGGATTGGCGTAAAAACGCGCATCACTTCTTGTGTCTGACCTCTTGGCGGGTTTGACGATGTTGTGCATGATACGCTGTTTTACGATATAACTTTGGCGGGGGCGCAGGGAACCGCCAACGGGATTTGCGGCCGGGTTCCGTCGTGCGACGTCATTTATCGGGGGTATCCACGTTGTCGAAAAAAGGCATTGGGTGGTTGCAGTTGACCTCCGCAATAGGTAAAAAGACTTTTGCTGTGAATAAGGCGAGTGTAACGAGTGGTCGGCGCGGTGGGCGGCAGCTTATGCGTAAGTACTCCAACAACCGTATGGAGGAGCTGGCAGCCGGGTTAGTGGCGGGATTACCGCGACTGAAAAAGGGTTATCTCGATTCGGCGGAATCCTTGCTGCGGATCACGGAGCCGGACCAGTCGTATCCTTATGATTTCGTGGTTTATCGGTTGACGGGCTACCGTCGGCGGAACAAGGCCGGCTCGGACGCGGGCGAGACTATTTCGGGCAAGGACCTGCGAGGGGACATCCATAAGTTGATACTGGACCTCTGCGACAGTTTCGACCTGCCCGCCGGGCAGTACAGTGAAACCGTCTATGATATCCCGGCTTTGGCGAGGCATTTTTCGGTTACAACCAAGACCATCCAGCGGTGGCGGCGAGGGGGATTGCCCACGCGGAAACTGGTCATGCCCGACGGCAAGAAGCGCCTGGCGGTTCTGGAAAGCTCGGTGCAATGGTTCGCCCACAGCCGCCGGCGGCAGATCGAGCGGTCCGCGCGGTTCAGCCAGATGACCGAGTCGCAGCGGCGGTACATCATCCGCCGCGCCCGGCGGATGGCGGCATTCACGCAGTGCAGCCTGGCCGAGGTGGCCAGGCGGCTGGCGCGAAAGACCGGCAGGGCGGTCGAAACGATCCGTTACACCATCCGCAAGCACGACCTGGAACAGCCCGAAGAGGCGGTCTTTCCGCAAATGGCCGTACCGTTGGATGACCAGGAAAAGAGCAGCATCTACCGCAATTTCCTGCGAGGCACAACCATACCGCAGCTTGCCCAGCGGTTCCGCCGCACGCGGGGCAGCATCTATCGCATCGCCACCGAGATGCGCGCCAGGGGCATGCTGGGCCGGCTGATCAGTTACATCTACAACCCGCAGTTCGACCTGCCCAATGCCGATGAGTTGATCCTTGCGGACAAAGACTTGTCGGTACAGGCGGCCGAGAAGATATCGCACCCCGCCGCGCGGCCGCCACCGGACCTGCCGCCCTACCTGCGCTCACTGTACGATGTGCCGCTGCTGGACGCCCAGCGGGAGCGGGCGATGTTCCGAAAGTACAATTATCTCAAGTACCGCTCCGACCGGCTCCGCCAGCAGATCAACCCCGCCCGAGCGCGGACTGCCCAGCTCAAGGCCGTCGAGACGCTGCTGCTCCAGGCCAACGCGGTGAAGAACCAGATCATCCGCGCGAACCTGCGGCTGGTGGTTTCCATCGCCAAGAAACACGTCGGGGGTTTCCAGAGCCTCTTCGAGTTGATCAGCGACGGAAACATCTCGCTGATGCGCGCGGTGGAGAAGTTCGACTATACGCGAGGCACGCGGTTCTCCACCTATGCCTCCTGGGCCATCATACGAAACTTCGCCCGCTCCATCCCGCGGGAGCGATACCAGTTGGACCACTTCGCCACCGGGCAGGACGAGGTGTTGGACATCGCCTCCAGTCTCAAGACCTACGACCCCAACGAGGTCAACCTCTCGGAACTTCGCGAGAGCCTCGACGTGGTTTTGGCGCAATTGACGCCGCTGGAGCGGTCGATCCTGATGGACCATTACGGCCTGGACGAGGCGGGGGAGACCCACACGCTCGACCAGATGGGCCGGCGGCTGGGCGTGTCCAAGGAGCGGGTGCGCCAGATCGAACTGGCGGCCTTGCGAAAGCTGCGAGGCATCCTCAATCCAAAGGATTCGGGGCTGATGCGATAAAGGCGGTCCGAGGGGCCGGATACGATTGAGCACAGTCGTCCGTGGGGCTTACCGTCGGAACGTGCGTATTGCTCCTGGGCGCGCGAGCAACTTGGTGGTGACGAACGCGGCACGAATATCAAATCCCAGGTTTGGGAATGCCACCTGCCAAGTTGTCCGCCAAACAAAAGAGTTTACCATGACCGGCGCGGGCATATGCCGGCTGCAAGACCAAGCCGGCTGCGGTATAATGTCGGGTCGCCCTGATGGCTTGGCGGCGGGGGGTAACGATCCAGAAAGGATGTCGATATGTGTGCTACTGACGCGGTCCAACCGGCGCAGGCGGCCGGGCATTATTCCAGCGAGCCTCGGCCGGTGGGGACGGTCAACAAGGCCGTTCGCAACCGCGCCGGGCAGTTGGAGGTGTACCTGGACGGCCAGGAAGCCCCAGTCGTCGACGCCCGCGTCGCGCGCTGCTTCCCCTGGTCCCTGCCGGATGCCTACGTCTCCATTCGCGACAAGGACGGCAAGGAAGTCGCCCTGCTGAAAAGCCTGGAAGAACTGGCGCCTCCCACCCGGACGATCATCGAACAGGAATTACACGACAAGGTCTTTAATCCCAAGATTCGCCGCATCCGCAGCTACAAGAACGAGTTTGAGGTCATCTCCATCACGGCGGAGACCGACCGCGGCGAGGCGACCTTTCAGATTCGCAGCCGCGACGACGTCCGTATGCTCTCCGACAGCCGGGCGCTATTCCGCGACGCCGACGGCAACACCTATGAACTGACCGACATCGAACAACTCGACCCCGCCAGCCGGCGGCGGATTCGGGAATATTTCTGACCGCGATCAACCGGCTGTCTATCGCGACACTTTCATCTACTCGGCGACAAATGCGCACCTGACACGGACAAACGCAACATCTTGCGAACGCTTGCTATGCATCCGCGGCGGCTGGCCTGCCGGGAAGCAACAATTTCGATGCGAAATCAGGCCACCTCGGCCGGCTCGGATTCCAACCGCTCTACCCGGCTGCGGACCTCCACGCCCAGGGCTTCGAGTATCTTGGCGGCCCGTTCCAGAGTGATACCGTGGTACTCGTTCCGCTCGTCGCGCGAAACCTGCGTCTCATGGACACCGAGCTTCTCGGCAAGCTGGCGCTGAGTCAGGCCGCGGGCGATTCGCAAGGACACCAGCAGTTGCCCAAGTCCTCGGAGGTTGAGCACCTCGTCGAACTCGCCTCGCTTCAGCCGCTCGTAACTGCGCACTTCTTCCTCAAGCTGCTCGTGAAATGAACGCATGGGGTCCAAGGCCCGCTTGACATTGTCCGGCCCCAGGCCCATGGCCTTCAGTTCGGCTTCCTGTTTGGCCAGCCGGTCCTTCTCCTGGAGGATTCGCTCAACCGCTTCCTGGTATTCCTTCTCGTTGCGGATCATGGCCTACCTCCGAATCTTTACAATGCCGCGTGCTTTTCCATCGCGGCGTGACCGGCGAAACGCCGATGGAAACTCCAACTCATTGCCATGTTCGTCCCGGATGCCCGATAAAAGCCCGGTGAAGTGCGGGTACAACTCTACCCGGTACTGGTGCCACATGGGCAGTTGCTTCTTCGGGTAGCCGCGGTACGGGCACCTGCTGGCAGGGTCCCAGGTCCAGACTTTATACGGGTCCAGCATGTTGAGTTCTCGCTCCAGTTCTCCGCCGGCCAACCGCCTCAGGTCACAGACGAAGTAACCGTCGATATCGTTGGGATGGTCCTTGTCCTCGGTGAACGAGCCGTCGATGAAGATATCGGCAACGCCAACTTGCCAAAGTTGCCGGACCAGCATTTCCAGATTCTCCACCAACTTCCTGCGCCAACGGATGTCCCAACTCGGGTAGTCGGACCGGTTACCCGGCCCGACGACGAGGACGGACCCGCGAAGCTCGTCGAGTGTCACCTCGTAGTCGCCTGGGGGCAGCAATCCGTCTTCGGTGAATTCCGGTATCAAACCCATGACTGACCTTCTATACATAGACATTATCGTCATACAAGGCGCATAAGTCAAGTCGATTTCGCGATTGGTTAACTCCTTCCAGAACCATTCGTTGGGGTGAAGCGGTACATCTCGCACCGGCTATTGTAGCAAGGTAGGGCGTGTAACGGTTCGGCTGAGCTCACCGAAGCCTCGTTGCACGCGCAAAAATAACCTCATCAGGAGTTGCGCGAGCAACAAT
>PMBX01000051.1 GCA_003153915.1 Phycisphaerales bacterium | reverse complement strand
CACGTCGGCGACTGGGGTACGCAGTTTGGGATGCTGATAGCTTACATGGACCAGGTGAGGGAAAACGGCATAGAGCGATTGACCGAAGAACTGGCGGACCTTGAAGAGTTTTATAGAAAAGCCAAACAGCTATTCGACGCCGACCCGGGATTCGCGGACGCAGCCCACGCTGCTGTGGTTAAACTGCAGTCGGGGGACGAGCATTGCCGGGTTCGCTGGGTGAACTATACCGCAGTCTCGCTTATACATTGCGAAAAGGTTTATGCCAAGCTGGGCGTACTCTTGTGTACAGAGGATGTCCGCGGCGAGAGCGCATACAACGACGACCTCCCCAATGTCGTGGCCGACCTGACTAAGGCCGGATTACTCAAGGAATCCCAAGGCGCTCAATGCGTATTTCTGCCGCAATTTACGGGTAAGGATGGCGAGACGCTGCCGCTGATCGTGCAGAAGTCTGATGAGGGCTATCTCTACGCTACCACCGACCTGGCGGCGATTNNCGCCAGTCGCTGCACTTCCAGCAGGTCTTTGCCGTCGCGCGTGCGGCGGGGTTTGCCCCGGTGGCGGCCTCGCTGGAGCACGTGGCCTTCGGAACGATGATGAACGCCGGCGGCAGGCCCTTCAAAACCCGTGAGGGCGGGACGGTCAAGCTGATGGCCCTGCTGGATGAGGCTGAGCAGCGGGCCTTGGGCATGGTCAGTGAGAAGAACCCCGAATTGCCCGATGAACAGCGACGGCAGATCGCCCGCGCCGTGGGCATCGGNNATGCTGGCGATGACCGGCAACACCGCCCCGTACATGCAGTACGCTTACGCGCGGGTCCGCAGCATCTTCCGCAAGGGCGGCCTGGCCGGCCAACAAAGCGCCGGCGAGATCGTCCTGGTCGACCCTGCGGAGCGGGCCTTGGCGTTGAAGCTGGCGCAGTTTTCCGAGTCACTTGCCGTCGTGGCGGCAGACTGTATGCCGAATGTCCTGTGCGCTTATCTTTATGACCTTGCCGGGAAGTTCATGGGCTTCTACGAGAACTGCCCGGTGCTCCAGTCCGACGAACCGCTCCGTTCCAGCCGCCTGCGCCTCTGCGAGCTTACCGCCAGGACGATCCGCACGGGCCTGGACCTGCTGGGTATTGAGACCATCGAGCAGATGTGACATGAACCACCCGCCACTGACAAACGACCGCCGCAGGGGCGACATCAAAACGGTTGAGCCTCGCGATAGGGCTTTTGCCTCGCCACCCGGACGGCCGGGCCAACGCAACTGGGCCATCGCGCTGACACTTTTCGTGGCCTTGTTGGGTATCTATCACCTCGACGGTGACTTCCAGATGAGCAACGACTCCAAGCCCAACATGCACCTTGCGATGAGATTGCTCAAGGAAGGCCGTCTGACCTTCACCCCCGAACAGATGCCCTTTATGTTCGTCTGGCGACTGGATACGCCCTATGGGCCGGAGATATACCAGTTCCGCCGCTGGGATCAGACCATCCAAGGCCGCCAACCCGCCGAGTTGCGCCGCGCCGGCCTGCTGAGCGAACCCCACCCCCGATATTACATCGTGCCATCTAAACGGATGGACCCCGAAACCGGAAAACCGCTTTACGTCAACACCTTTGGACCCGGCGCGGCCTTGACGGCCCTGCCGGTCTATGCCGTGGTGGACCTGCTCAGGGGCAACCTCAGTGACCATCTGGAGGTCATGATCCGGGCGGGCAAGTTTGTCGCCGCCGCCATGGTTGCCGCCTCGGCGGGGATGGTGTTTCTGACAGTGGCGAGGTTCACTTCCGTTTTTGGCGCTTTGCTGGCAGCCGTGGCTTACGGCCTGGGAACCTGTGTCTGGAGCGTCAGTTCCCAGACGCTCTGGCAGCACGGCCCCAATGAATTCTTCCTGGCGATGGGGACGCTATTCCTGGTTCGACTGGGACCGGCGGGGCGATGGCGGGATGCCTTCTGGTGCGGCCTGGCATATTCAGCCGCGGTGGTCTGCCGTCCCACCAGCGTGATCGTGGTGGTTGCGGCTGGGGCGTATCTGCTGATTTCCGTGCGACGGCTGGTGTTGCCCTACGTCCTGGCGGCTCTGCCGTTGGGGCTGGCGCTGGGGGCCTACAATACCTACTACCTCGGTTCGCCGCTGGCCAGCGGTCAGGGCCAGGCTGGAAAGGTTGTCGCCGAGCAGAAGACCGGATCCCAAGCCGTCTGGCAAACGCCGCTGGCCGAAGGGGCAGCCGGGCTGTTGTTCAGCCCGTCGCGCGGACTGCTGGTGTTCTCCCCGTGGGTGGCCTTCGCCTTCGCCGGCGTCGTGGCAGCATGGCGGCGACGAGGGGCCTTAACACCGTTGTTGGCGCTGACGGTGGCGATCCTGTGCCTGATGTTGATCGCTTTCAAGTGGTTCGACTGGTGGGGCGGGTGGTGTTTCGGATACCGTCCGATCGTGGACACCATGCCTCTGTTGGCCGTGATGCTCATCCCGGTCATCGAGTGGGTCCGCCGCCGTAAGGCCGCCCTTGTGGCGTTTGGGGTCCTGCTGGCCTGGTCGGTGTTCGTGCAAGTCTTGGGCGTCTGGGCGTACAACATGGAAACCTGGAACGGCCCCGTTATTGGCTTCGAGGTCTACACGTCGCCCACGACCGAGCCGGAAGTCGTCGCCAACATCCACCAGGTCGACCGTATCGCCGCCACCAGACCAGTCAATAATGTTCGGACGCTGCGGGCCGATATCGACATGCCGGAGTACCGCCACCGCCTCTGGTCGCTGAGGGACAATCAGATCGGCCATCTCATCGGCGACTTTGGCGAGGCCCGAAGCGTCAAGAAACGTGAGAGGCAGGACTGGCTGCAAATGCCCTGACCGCGGTGTCGGCGTGTCGCGCGAGGACGACATCGCCGCGAGGATACCCTTGTTCCCGCCGGGGCGGCGATTTATGCTGCCAGGCATCGCAGGCCGCCGGAGCGGCTGGACCCAATCCCGCGGGCAAGCCAGTAACCCGCCAGGGGAACCAAACATGGAAGCCACGCAGATCGGACAGTTGATCGCCAACGCCAAGGCCCGCAAGGCCACCGACGTGCATATCATCTCCGGCGCGCCGGTGCTGTACCGCGTCGGCCGGGAGCTGCTGCCGGCAACCAAGACCAAGCTCACCCCCGCCATGACGGAGCAGTTGGTCTTTCAACTCATCAATCCCGATCAGCAGCACCTATTCCAGCAGCGGCTGGACTTCGACCTCATGCACGGCGACGAGAACGGGCGCTACCGCGTGAACATCTCCTACAACGATGGGGCGGTCGGTGCGGTCATCCGCATCCTTCCGGAGGAACCCAAGAGCATCGAGGAGCTGAAGCTGCCCCCCGTCATCAGCTACCTGGCGGGTCTGACCAAGGGGTTGATCCTCATTACCGGGGCGACCAGCCAGGGCAAGACCACCACGATGTCGGCGATGATCAACGAGATCAACGCCACGCAGCGCAAGCACATCGTCACCATTGAGGATCCCATCGAGACGGTGCACGCCAACAAGATGGGTATCGTCCGCCAGAGGGAGGTGGGGCGCGACACGCAATCCTTCCACGCGGGCCTGCGGGCGGCGCTGCGGCAGGACCCCGATGTAATCGCCATCGGCGAGATGCGCGATCTGGAGACCATCCGCATCGCATTAACCGCCGCCGAGACTGGCGTACTGGTAATGTCCACCCTGCACATTATCTCCATCGACAAGATGATCGAGCGCGTGCTCAGCTACGCCCCGCCGGAGGAGGAAACCCACCTTCGATACATGCTGGCCGGGGCTCTCCAGGGCGTAGTTCACCAGGAGCTGCTTCCAAGCTCGAGGGGGGGCAAGCGAGTGGCGATGGAGGTACTCATCGCCACCGACGCGGCAAAGAACATCATCCGGGGCCGCGGGGCCTTCTTCCTGCGGAACATCATCGCCACCGGTTCACGATACGGCATGTTGACCATGGAACAGTCCATCAAGAGCCTCCTTGCCGAGGAGGCCATCAGCCAGGAAATCGCCGATAACGTGATGGCGAATTATTGAGGACCGGAAAACCGGAAGACAACAAAACCATCTTCCGGTTATTGGTTCGACTTTGCTCACCGTTCCCGGTCAACCGGTGTCTGTTCATGCCTTGTTGTTAGGTTGTGTTGCC
>PMBX01000192.1 GCA_003153915.1 Phycisphaerales bacterium | reverse complement strand
GCCCCCACGCCGGAGCCTTCCTTGACCAGCCCCAGCAGCAGGTGCTCCGTGCCGACGTACTCATGATTAAAGCGCTGGGCCTCCTGCGTGGCCAGCGCCCGGACCTTCTTGGCTCGTTCGGTTAATCTTTCCCACATTCTCGTATGACTCCGCGTCCCTGGGGACGTTCAATGGCGATTCCGCCAATGGAATCGTACCCGTTTTCGTCCCGTGGTTCAAGACGGCAGCAAGGCCGCCTGTCTTACTATCGACCGAGCGGCGGGTCCGGTTCACCCCGCCGCAGCGAAAAGCCGGGCCAATTCATACACTCGTCGCGAGGATGGGCGACGTTCCGAAGCGACGGTTTGACGGGCTTGCGTTTCCTTAGGCTTTGTGGTACGAGCCGAAACGTCTCCTGCCTGCACGCCCCGGTGGCGGGCGGAGGCACATCGAAACAAAGGATAACAATCATGGCCGAAAATGCCTACGCACAGGACTGCTCGTTCCTCAAGCAACACACCGAGGTGCTGGAGTTGATCGGAGAGGGTGATTCCCGCGTGGCCGTGGCGCCTCAGTTCCAGGGTCGTGTGATGACCTCCTCGCTAGGGGGCGGCGAGCAGAGCTTCGGATGGATCAACCGCCGCTTCATCTCCGCCGCCCGGACCGACCCGGTGTTCAACAACTACGGTGGGGAGGACCGCTTCTGGCTTGGTCCCGAGGCCGGCCAATTCGGCCTGTGGTTCGCCAAGGACCAACCCTTCGACATGGCCCATTGGAAAACACCCACCGGGTTCGGGGTGGGGGCCTTCTCCGTCACCAGCAAGGGCAAGACATCCGTGGCCATGGAGCGTGAATTCGAGGTGGCAAACTACTCCGGCACGACGTTCCGCTGCGGTCTAAAGCGGGTCGTCTCCCTGATCCCGCGCGACCGGGCCGCCAAGAGCCTGGGCGTCGCGTTGGACGGGCCGATCGGGATGGTGGGCTTTGAAACCTCCAACACGCTGGCCAATATCGGGGCCGGCGACTGGACGCGAGATGGTGGGTTGGTGTGCATCTGGATCCTGGGCATGTTCAAGCCGCTGCCACGCGGGCGGGTGATCGTGCCCTTCCGCCCCGGCAGCGAGAAAACCTTCGGCCCCCGCGCCACGACGGACTACTTCGGGCCGATCCCCCCCGATCGTTGCCTGATCGGCGACGACCATCTCCTGCTGACCTGCGACGGAAAGCGGCGCGGCAAGATCGGTATATCACCGGCCCGTGCCCGCGACGTGCTGGGCAGCTTTGATGCGGATTCTTCCATCCTGACGGTCGTCCAGTTCAACCTGCCCGCCGACGCCGCCCGGCGGCCCTGGGTCAACAGCCTCTGGAAGATCCAGGACGCCCCCTTCGCCGGGGACGTGGTCAACAGCTACAACGACGGCGAGGAAAAACCCGGCGCCGGACAGCTTGGCCCTTTCTACGAACTGGAGACCTCCAGTCCCGCGGCAGAGCTTGCCGGGGGCGGGAAAATAACTCACGTCCATCGTACCTTTCACTTCGCCGGCCCGCGCGACGCCATCGGCCAGTTGGCCAAGAAGATTCTGGGCGTCGATCCGACAATCGCCGGCTGAAGTCTCTGGTTGTTGAGGTTGACTTGGCCGGGGCCGCGCCGTAAAGTTGTGCCCCGCCGCCTGCCGGTCGCCGTTGGACCCGAGGCGGCGTTGAACTTGGCGTCGCCGGGGGTTCGCCGTGTTGGCGAGCCTGGTCGCGACGCGCCGGGGCCACCGGACCGGCCGCACAGGCCGGCTGGCAGCCCCCGAACAGGAAAGCAGGCAAATCCATGTCGGAGGAAACCAAGCCACCGCGAGACGATTCCACCCCCGCCGAAAACCAGACCGCCTCTGCCGCCCCCGAAGCCACCGACACCGGGCCGGAATACGGCCTGGACGTCCAGGACGCCGGGGTGCTCAAGAAGAAGCTCACCATCACTATTCCACGCGCCCGCATCGACGCCAAGTACAACGAGATGTTCGGCGAGTTGAGCCAATCGGCGCAGATTCCCGGTTTTCGCGTTGGGCACGCCCCGCGAAGGCTTATCGAGAAGCGATTCGGCAAGGAAGTGTCCTCCGATGTCCGCAACGCGATGGTTGCCGACTCGCTGTCGGCGGTCATCAAGAAATCGGGGCTAAAGACCCTGGGCGAGCCGGAAATCGACCTGGAGGCCGTCCAACTGCCCGACCAGGGCGACATGACCTACGCCTTCGAGGTGGAGGTTATGCCCGAGTTCCAGCTTCCCCCACTGGAGGGCATCCAGGTCCGCAAAGTCGCCGCGGAGATCACCGGCCAGAAGATCGACGAGTTCCTGGAGCAGTTGCGCCAGAGCCGCTCACGGTTCGAGGCCGCCGAGGAACCCGCCGCCGAGGGTGACATGGTGCTGGCCGGGGCCAAGATCAGCGGCGAGGGCGTCGCGACCTTGGAACGCCCGGGCCTCAACCTCCGCGTTGCCCCCGGACAGATCGAGGGCCTCCCACTGGTTGACCTGGGCAAGACACTGGCGGGCAAGCGGGCCGGTGAGAAGGTCGAATTGAAAGTCACCGTCTCCGATGCGCACCCCAACAAGGACTGGCATGGCAAGGAACTGACGGTGGAGGTGGAGCTTTCCCAGGTCCGCCGGCGGATCCTGCCGACTTTGGACGATGAATTCGCACGCGGCCTGGGCTTCGAGTCGCTGGCGGATCTTCGCGATAACGTAACCGTCCGGGCCAAGCAGCGTGCCGAATCCGAGGCACGGGCTGGCATGCACGAACAGGTTTGCCAATACCTGCTGGGCAGCGTCAATTTCGACCTGCCCCAAGGCGCCGCCGGACGCTACGCCGAGGGGGTCCTTCAACGACAGGCCGTCAACCTGCTGATGCGCGGCGTGCCGCGGGAGCAGATCGAGTCCCGCATGACCGAGCTTCGCTCCGCCGCCGGACAGCAGGCCCAGCGCGACTTGAAACTCTCGTTTGTCCTCCAGAAGATCGCCGACGGGATGGGCATCACCGTGGAGGAAGGCGAGGTCAACGCCCGCATCGCCCAGATCGCCGCCGAGCAGAACCGCCGGCCGGAACGCCTCCGCCAGGAGATGACCGAGGAAGGCACGCTTGAGAGCCTGGCAGACTCCATCCGACAGGACAAGGTCCTCCACGCACTGATGGAAAAGGCCGTCGTGACCGAAGCGGAACCAGAACCTAAAACCCCCGCCGACCAGGAAAAACAGGGCGAAAAAGAGAAAAGCGCCGAAATACCATCCAAGAAGAAACCAGCCCGCAAGTCCGCCGGCGCCGCCAAGGGCAAGACCTCAAAGACCGGCGGCGAGAAGGAGAAGAAATGAAACGTTCGCCCGATCCCAGCGGCGCGGCCTACCGGGAGTACGCCGGTCGTAGAGAGATGACGCTGGAAGAGCGCCTCGCCGACGAGCGTATCGTGTTCCTCTGGGGCGAGATCGGTCCCGGCAACGCCGGCGGGTTGATAATGCGCCTCTTCGAGCTGGCCGACAAGCAGCCCAAGACCGACATCAACCTCTACATCCACTCCCCAGGCGGTTCACTGGACGACACCCTGGCCATCTACGACACGATGCAGTTTCTTACCTGTGAAGTGGCCACCTATTGCGTCGGCCAAGCCGCCAGCGGCGCGGCGATCATCCTGGCCTCCGGCGCTAGGGGCAAGCGATTCGCCCTGCCACACAGCAAGATCATGATCCACCAGCCCTGGGGCGGGATCACCGGGCAGGCCTCCGATATACAAATCCAGGCCGAGGAGGTCCTCAAGGCCAAGCACCTGATGAACGAACTGCTGGCCAAGCACACCGGACGGGACATCAAGCTCATCGAGCAGGAAACCGAGCGGGATCGTTACCTCTCGCCCACCGAGGCCAAGGAATACGGCATCGTGGACGAAATTTTGGCCTCCACCAAGACCGTCAAGAAGGCCTAGTCCCCAACCGCGCGAGAAAGACCTTGCCATGACAGAAAACCAGTACCTGGTGCCAATCGTCATCGAAAAGACAGGCCGCGGCGAGCGGAGCTATGACATCTACTCCCGGCTGCTGCGGGACCGGATCGTCTTCATCGGCGGCGCCATCGACGAAGATGTCGCCAACCTGGTCGTCGCGCAATTGCTGTTTCTCAGCAACGACGACCCCCACGCTGACATCAGCATCTATATCAACTCCCCGGGCGGGAGCGTCTCGGCCGGGCTGGCCATCTATGACACCATGCAGTTCGTCCGCTGCCAGGTGGCCACCTACTGCGTTGGCCTGGCCGCGTCCATGGCGGCGGTACTCCTGGCTGCCGGGTGGAAGGACAAGCGCTTCGTCCTGCCCAACAGCCGCGTGCTGATCCATCAGCCGCTCATCCACGGCGTGCTGACGGGGCCGGCCACCGATCTGGACATCGAGGCCCGCGAGATCATCCGCCTGCGTAAGAGCCTCTACCAGATCCT
>PMBX01000016.1 GCA_003153915.1 Phycisphaerales bacterium | reverse complement strand
AACACCTTCGCGATCCATCTATTCATTGACGCCTTCCCCTCCGGGTGGATGAAGGCGATCATGGACTGCCACCGCACACCCAAGCCCGCGTACTTCGCCTATCGGGAGGCGCTGTCTCCGCTGATGGCCAACCTGCGGACTGATCGTTTCGCCTTCACCGGCGGGGAAGAAATGCCTCTGGAGGCATGGATATGCAACGATCATCCGACGGCGCGGCGGGGGACATTCCTGCACTACCAGATGGAACTGGGTGGAAAAACGATCTTCTCCCAGCGGGTCCATGCCGCGGTTCCCCTCGAGGGCGCCGTCTGCCAGGGCAGGCTGATACTCCGTGCCCCGGCTGTGACGCGACGATCGATTGTCACGGTGAGGCTGGGCCTGCTGGACCGTAGCGGAAAAGTATTGCATGACACCGCGCTGGAACTGGAGGTATGGCCGGCTTTGCGAGAAACTCCCCCGTCCGTGCGCGTGCTGGGCGGACCCAAAAGCCCGGCTGGGCAACTGGTCAGAGAGATGGGTTGGCGCGGGGTGTTCTCCGGGCCGATCAGGCCGGGGGAACCGCTGCTGGTCGATGGGGCCGCATGGACGGCCAACCGCCGCATCGTCCATCGCGCCGTCGCCGCCGGCGCGACGGCTGTGCTGCTGGGGCTGCCCGCCGGCCGGCACGCTATTGCGGAGACGGAAATCGAAATCCGAGGCTGTGCGATGGGGTGGCGGCATTTCGTCTCGCGAGACACCGGTCATCCGCTGGTGGCGGATTTGCGGCCCAATGACTTCCGATTCTGGTATGACGCCAGAGTCGGCTATGTCACGCCCTTGCTGGCCACCACCTTCACCTCGCCATCCTGGCGGCCGGTCCTGGCCAGCGGGAATCCCAATGAGGAAGGCAAATGGGTGCGCACCTTGGCGGCGGCGGAAGCGCCTTATGGCAAGGGTCTGTTCCGCATCTGCCAGATCAGCCTGGCGGGGCGGACGGGAGGCAATCCCGCGGCCCGGCTTTTCACCCAGCGGTTATGCGGAACGACAAGGCCCTGACTGTCACAGCGGTGGCCGTCATCGGCCGAATTGGCGGTCCAGCCAGGCATAGGCGGCGGATCGTTCCTCCGGCGGGAAGTCATGCCCTCCGGTGGGATAGACGGCCACCAGCTTGTCGGCGGCGCCGAGCAGTTCGTAGACCGGCCCGGCCGCCGCGATGCAGTCGCGGACGCCGGAGACCTCGAAGTTGGAATCATCCACGGGCGAATTTGTGAAGAACGCCCGAGGCGCCAGGGCGGCGATCAAGTCCGGGAAATCGAACGGCATCTTCGCCGGGTTCTTGTCGTACACCTTGGCGATGCGAGGCATGTATCCGTCGTGGCTCCAGCCGGCGAGGTTTCCGCCGTAATACTTGGGGAAGGCGTTGAAACCGCAACTGGAGATGACGGCCTTGATGCGGTCGTCGAAGACGGACACATAGATGGAGTTGTGCCCGCCGAGTGAGTGGCCGATACTTCCGATGCGGGCGGGATCAACCTGCGGGAGCGATTGCAGCAGGTCCACGGCGCGCATGTGGTTCCAGATGCCCTTCATCGTCGCGCTGATGTAGCCGTTGGCGTAGGAATCATAGCGATAATCGCCATAGCCGGGGTAATCCGGCGCGATGGTGACATAACCGCGCCGAGCCAGTTCATCGGCGAAATGCACGTTGGGCGAATCGTAACCGTTGATACCGGCGGGGGAGTCCTTGCCAAGTGGGCTTGAGGGATGCGGGCAGAGCATGGCCGGGGCCTTGCCCGCCAGGCGGCTGGGGAAGAACAGATAGGCGGACACGCGGTCTGCCGGCTCGGATGCGAACGTAATCTTGAGACGCCGGCAGTCCCCCAGCGAGACTTCCTCCAGCGTTTCCATTTCCAGCGGCACGCGCCTGGACTCGTCAGGCATCGGCCCCATGACCAATTGCATGTTTTCCAAGATGTGTTGGCGGCGCTTCTTCCATTGGGCAGGGGTCGTGATGGGATGGTCCTTGCCTTTGGCGTCCTTATAGACCAGGAGGTTGGAATGATCGGGATAGAACGGCGGGGCGGTAGACATGACTTTTCCTTTCTTTGTCCGGTGTCGGCTAATTGCCCACGTCTTGTCGAAGCTTCGCCCAGGCCGGAAAATACAGGGCAGCGTGAAGCTCTAATGGACCTCCCCCGATGGTCCGATGTAGTCAATCCTCAACAGTACCATGCTCCAGAATTTCTCAGTGGAAATTCGCAGATCCATCGGTTGGAAGCGATTGTCGACTTGCTGATGCAGGTGAGCCGGCACGTTGAGGAGGCTCTTGCCGGTGGTGAAGGTCTCCATCACGCTAAGTCGGATCGCACAGCCGCTACAGTGGACCGTCCGGCCGCAACCCTCCGGCAGACGCGCATAGGCACACACGAACACGTCGCCGCCCCGATAGCCTTGGACCTGCGAAATGTCCTTTCCGAGCATTGTTCGCACGACCTGGTTAGCGGCCTTGACGACCACATCGGAGTCCACCAGAAGCACGGGCGCCTCCAGGGCGTCGAGGAAGTCGGCCAGCGGCATCCCCGATTCAGCGACATGTTGGAAACATTCCTGGCAGAGTCCCCCGGTGATTATCCTGTCGGTGAGTAATCCTGGCGGAAACGGGGGGATTTCCTTCCTGCATTTGGAGCAGAGATTGGCGGCGACTGTCATGGAATCGTTCCTGGTTCCTTCGCGGTCAAGGGCAGCGCCCAAGACTTCATGCCGTTTGCGGCTTGGATAAGATTATACATTGCCTCTGCCGTATTCCCATCGCGATTATGTCGCCGCGGCTTGGCTGGCGAGCTTCGTGCCCCACGGACCTGCCGGCTGGGATAGAATAACCCGTGTTGGCGATGTTTCTTTGGCGTGGCAAGGAGTAGACCGATGCGAGCACAGACAGTTCTGAGGGACCAATGGTTTGTCAAGCCGCTGGAACCAGGCCAGGCGGGCAAGGAGTTGGCGGCGAGTCTCGTTGCCCCTGATGAAACCTGGATGGCAGCGGCGATGCCCGCCCAGGTGCATGACATTCTTTTTGCCCGCGGGGAGATTCCCGATCCGCACGTCGGGCGTAACGCCGCCGAGTGCACATGGGTGGCCCGGAAGGATTGGGCCTACCTTTGTCGCTTCCCAACGTCGAGTTCCCAAGGCGGCCCCATGCGGCTGAGGTTTGAGGGCCTTGATACGCTGGCGGAAGTTTTTGTCAATGGCAGGCCCGTCGGCTCCTTTGACAACATGCACCGCCATTACACCGTGGAAATCACCGGCGTGGTCCGACCGGCCGGGCAGGAAAATGTCCTGCTGGTGGTGTTCCGTTCGCCCACGCAATTCATGGAAAGCCTCCAGAAGCGCCTTGAACCGCTGGGGCGAGTCTCCAAGGCCCAATACTTCCGCAAGTGGGGCGATTGGGGTTCCTACCTGGGCGCTCGCCCGAGTTTTGTTCGCGTAGGCATATTCGCCGACGTGGTGTTGGAGACGCTGGCCCCCGCCTGGCTGGAGGATGTTTGGGTTCGCCCGGTTTTGGCTGAGGATCTTCAATCGGCGACGCTGCGTGTTCGCATCGAATCCGCCGGCGGAAAAGGGACGGTCCATTGGACGCTCACCGATCCGCAAGGCCGGCCTGTCACCCAGGGCGAATCGCCCGTGGCGTGGATCGCCGAGTTGGTGATTCCCGTGGAAAACCCCCAACTCTGGTGGCCTTGGACGCACGGTCGGCCGGACCTGTATCGGCTGGACGTCAGCCTCCGCCAGGACGGCCGGGAGATTGATCGCAGGGAAGTCGCCTTCGGCATCCGCCGTATCCAGGCTGTTCCCGCCGATCCGAAGACCGGCCAGAAGCGGTTCCGCTTCGACATCAACGGCCAGCCGATCTTCCTGATGGGCGGCGACTGGGTGCAGGTGGAGGGCATGTCCGCCCGCTGGGACGCCCAGCGTGCATCCCGCCTGCTTGATATGGCCGGGCAGGCGCGGATGAACGTCCTGCGGGTCTGGGGCGGCGGGTACGTGCCACCGCGACATTTCCACGACGAATGCGACCGCCGCGGAATCCTCGTCTGGCAGGACTTCATCTTCAACTACGGCATGCCGCCTGCGGGTCTGCCGGAATTCGACGAAAACTGCCGCCAGGAGATCACCGACATCGTCCGCCGCCTTCGCAACCACCCGTGCATCCTCCTGTGGTGCGGGGGAAACGAGAACCACATGGGATGGGATTTCGGTTACGGGGGCATGCCCACGCAAGGCCGGCAGCTTTTCGAGGAACTGATACCAGGCATCTGCTCCCAGCTCGACCCCGACCGGTACTACCATCCCAGTTCGCCTTTCGGCGGGGCGGTGCCCAACTGGCCCTTGGAGGGCGATTGGCACGACTACTCCACGCTGACATTTACCCCGCACGCCTCGGTGCCCACATTTGCCTCCGAGGTCGGCCGGGCCAGCGCGCCGGGCATCACCAGCATGCGCAAGTTTATGTCGCCGGAGGACCTCTGGCCGAGCGGCTACGATCCCGCCATCCGCAAGCCCGGTCAGCCGGCCTGGCCGGAGATGTGGCAGTATCGCTCCGTCGACGGTTCGTGGGACAAGGTCGCCCATGTGGAGGAGTTCTGTGATCCGGCGTCGGCGGAGGACCTGGTGCGCGTACTTGGCACCGCGCACGGAGAGTATCTCCAGCGGCGCGTGGAGCGGCAGCGACGCGGAGTAAGCGACGGGCAGCCCGACGGCTCGCGGCGGTGCTGGGGCAATATCATCTGGCGCCTCAACGACGCCTGGCCGATCCTGTACTGGAGCGCCATCGATTATTACCTCCAGCCAAAGATTGCCTACTATTTTATCCGCCGTGCCTACCAGCCGGTGCTGGTGAGTTTCGAGCGGACGGCCGAGGACATCCACGTCTGGGTCATCAACGATTCCACCAAACCGATAGCCGGCGAACTGATTCTGGAGCACCGGCGGTTCTCCGGCGAGCTGAAAGGGACGCTTAAGACCTCCGTTGAGGTCGCGCCTGGACAAAGCCACCGTTGCCTGGATGTCACCCCGTTGGGACCGATATCCCTGCGAAGCGATTATCTCCTGGCGCGGCTTGGAGATATGGAATCCACCCTCGTACTTATCGGCGAGCGTTACCTGCATCTGGGGCAGGCCCACCTCTCGGCGCGGGTCGCCGATGGGTGGCTGGAAATTGCCACGGATGCCTTCGCCCGACAGGTAAGTATTGCCCCATGCGCCCAAAGCGAGGGATGGTTTGATGACAACTTCTTCGATCTTCCCGCCGGGGCAACCAGGAAGGTCCGCATACTGGATGCCGCCGGCGCAGTGAAGCTGACGGTCCGTGCGCTAAATGCATCCGCCGTCGATGCCGCGATCTGACTTCCCGATTCCATGCCCAAATGGGCATTGTGGACATGGAAAGGCGAAAAACCTACCGGCCGGATCGCATGGCGGCCAATTTTTTCTCAATTGGGTGAAACAGAGGAACTTTTGGTGCGTCTTATCTATGGAAGCGGTTAATCTTTCTCTCAGCCCGCGTCTAGAGGGACTTGGCCTGAGCTGCCGCTTGGCGGTATGATTCCCGCTGGCGGGTCAGATCATTCCGCAGCATCAATGCAAAAAGGAACGCCGGTGAAGGCGCTTGGCGCGGGGATCGTTTTGTCTGTTTTGGCGTGGCCGTTGCTGGCGGGCGGCTGCACGGGATGGTATGCGCGCCGAGCGGACCTCGCCGCGGGTGGTGCGATCCAGTCGGCCAACAAAAGGGCACTGGGGACCACCCAGCCCTTCGACGCAACCTACCGGCCTTTTGCCGTCAGGAACGAGCCAAACAATCCGGTCATTCGGGTGGGCGACAAGACCATCTCGCTGGGTTCCGGCCCGGTGCAGAAGCTGGCCCCGCTGGAGGCGGTGGAGATTGCCTTTCGCAACAGCCGGGCCTTGCAGGATAAAACGGAGGAACTGTTCAGCCGGGCATTGTCGGTTTCCAGCGGTAGGAGGTCGTGGGATTATCCCCTCTTGGGCGGGACGGTCGCTGCCGACGCCACTCATACCAAGGTCAATAACGGTCCGCAAGACAACGTCGGTACAGTCAATCCCGATCTGACATTGACGCAGAAGTTCCTCAACGGCGGGGTCTTCACGGCGGCCTATGGACTTGACGTGCTGACGGACTTCACCGGTGCAGGCGGCACCACGGTCGGATCGCTGATGAAGGCAAATTTCACCCAGCCGCTGCTACAGGGCGCTTGGAATGGATCGGCCTACGAGAACCAGTACCGCGCGGAGCGCGACCTGCTGCTGGCGGTGTTCGAGTATCAGCGGTTCCGCCAGACGTTCGCCGCCGATATCATTACGCAATATTATCGTCTTCTTCAGCAGCAGGACCAGTTGGTCAATCGGGAACGAAGCATCACGCGGCTGAAACAAACTCTTGTCCAGACGCGCGTGCTGGTCCAGGGCGGGCAGTCCCCGCGTATCGAGCAGGACCAGGCCGAGCAGAACCTGCTCAACGCCATGATTAGTCTCCAGAGCGACCAGCAGGACTATCGCAACGGGCTGGACCAGTTCAAAATCACCCTGGGCCTTCCCGTGGCGGCCGCCGTGGAGGGCGACTACCCAGCCGCGATTGAGCGGCTGGTGGAGAAGGGCCTGGAACCCCTGAATCTTAAGGAAGACCAGGCCGTCGGCGTGGCCATGTCTGCGCGAAGCGACGTGCTGAACCGCCGCGCCGATCTCCGCGATGCCGAAAGGGACGTGGACCTGGCGGCCGATAAATTCCTGCCCGTCCTTGACCTGGAACTGGGCATTTCGGCGCCGGGCACCGCACCGCGGAAGTTTTACCGCACCCGTTTCAACGACCATACGCGAACGGCTGGGGCGTCGTTTGAATATCAACTGGACCAGACCGACAACCGGAATGCGTACCGCAACAGCATGTTGGCTTTCGACAAGGCCAAGCGGGACTATTCGGAGTTCCTCGACAACGTGGTGCTGGAAGTCCGCAAATCCTACCGCCAGTTGGACCAGTCAAGGCAGAGCTACGAACTTCAGGTCCGCAACGTGGAATTGGCCCGAAGGCGGAGGAAGCTGGCGGAGTTGCAGCAGAAGGAAGGCCAGGCCTCCGCGCGCGACGTGCTGGAAGCCGAAGACGCGCTGCGCGAGGCGCAGAACGGTCTGACGGCCGCGGTGGTCGGGTATACGACAACACGGCTTGCGTTCCTGGCCGACTTGGGACTCATCGAGGCCGATGAGAAAGGCGTGCTCCATGAGCGTGATAAACCATTTGGATTTGAGCGGCTGGAAAAACTCTATCCGTACCTGGGCCGATAAGCTTCCCGCCCTGCTGAGGCGTCGGTGGTACCTGGCTGCCGGGGGGGTGGTGTTGGTGGTAGTCATGGTGGCCTGGGGCGTATCCGGTTCCACCAGTCCGCGGATTGCCCCCGGCCTGCTGGCCGAAGTCAAGCGAGGCCCCCTGATCGTCTCCGTCACCGAGCGGGGCGACGTGGAAGCCGATAAAAAGAAGGTCATCTCCAATGAGCTTCGCTGGCCGGCCACCATCAAGCAGGTGGTGAGCGACGGAACGCTTGTCAAGGAAGGCGACCTGGTCATTCAGTTCGAGTGCAAGGAACTGAACGACGCTCTTATCAAGGCCAAGCTCGATGTCGCCTCGGCGGAAAACCTATATGTCGAGGCCAGCGAGAATTTCAAGATGAAGAAGAAGGACCTGGCCAACAAGGTCGTCCAGGCAGAGCATGCGCTGCTGGACGCACAGCAGAACCTATTGCGATATCAGAAGGGGGAAGGCCCCGTCACGCTCCGCCAGGCGCAGAGCGACGTGGACCTCGCCCAGCAGGAGCTGACCCTGGCGCAGAAGGAACTGGACTTCATGCACACGGTCAACGACCTGCCGGAAATGAAGGACAATCAGCCTTACAGCAAGAAGGACCTGGACGCCAAGGGGCTGGAGGTTAAACGCAAAGCCGCGGCGGTGGAGAACGCCAAGGCCAAGGTGGACATGATCCGTGAATACGACGATCAGAAGGAGCTTCGCAAGCTCAACGATGCCATCACCGACGCCCAACTGCAATTTGAACAATCGCAGGTGGAGGAGAAGACCCAATTGCTGGTGGCCGAAGCGACGACGCAAACCCGCAATAGCACGCTGGAGATGAACAAGAACAATCTGAGTTTGCTGCTCGAGGACGAGACAAAACTTCTGGTCAAGGCCACCCAATCCGGATTGGTTATCTACAAGACCAGCCGCTATGACTGGGATCGTTCCAAGACCACCGTGGCGGTCGGCGAAAAGATCGAATCCCGCCAGCAATTGATGATTATCCCGGACATGACCAGCCTTCAGATCAACACGAAGATCTCCGAGGCGCTGAAGGATCAGGTCACGCTGGGCCTGGAGTCCTATGTACGCATGGACGCCCAGCCGGATGTCGTCCTCAAGGGCACTGTGACCAAGGTCGCCCCGGTGCCCGAAAGCCAGGGTTGGTGGGCCTCCCGCAACATGAAGGTCTACACGGTCATCGTGAAGGTGGGCGAGGAACAACAGTCCCTGCTGAAACCGGAAATGACCGCCAAGGTGGAGATCGTTCTTGCCAGGCTCACCGACGTGCTGTACGTGCCGATCGCCGCGGTATTCTCCGAACAGGAGCAGACATACTGCTGGAAGGTTTCCGGGAGTTCCCAGGAAAAAGTCCCCGTCAAGGTGGGGCGCATGAGCGACGCCGCCGTGGAGATCGTCTCGGGCCTGGTCCAGGGCGACAAAGTGCTTTTGGCCCAACCGAGCGAGGAAGGGACAACGGAAGGAGGCGGCAATGGGAAGAACCGTTCCGGGAATGAACCCCAAAGCGGGACCAATGGAAAGAATGGCGGCTAGCCTTGGCTGAGGTGTTGATCCATCTGGAGGAGTTGTGGAAGGTCTATCCCGTCGGCCCGGGCGTGGCGGCGCTGCGTGGCGTGGACCTGGCCATCGAAGCGGGCGAGTACGTCGCGATCATGGGCCCCAGCGGATCGGGCAAGAGCACGATGCTCAACCTCCTGGGATGCCTGGACCGTCCCACCCGAGGCCGCTACTGGCTGGGCGGACAGGATGTCTCCGGGATGAGCGACGATCAACTCAGCGATGTGCGGAACCGGCGGATCGGTTTCATCTTCCAGAGTTTCAACCTTATTTCGCAGATGACCCTGGTGGAGAACATCGAGGTTCCGCTGTTCTACCAGGGCATCCCCCGACGTCTCAGGCGCAGCCGCGGAATGGAACTGGCGGCAATGGTGGGACTCGGCGAACGGATGGACCATCGCCCCTCGGAGCTTTCCGGCGGGCAACAACAGCGGGCCGCCATCGCCCGTTCGCTGGCCAACGATCCACTGGTGCTGCTGGCCGATGAACCCACGGGCAACCTGGATAGTCAGACCTCCCAGGAAATCCTCGCCCTCTTCGACGACCTCCATCGGCGAGGAAGAACCCTTATCCTGGTAACGCACGATGAAGGTGTGGCCGCCCACACGCATCGCGTCATCCGCCTGCGCGACGGCCTGGTCGATTCCGATCGTCGCAACCATCACCAGGACCAAGCGGAATGAAAATCTTCACGGGCAAACTCTGGGACATCCTTCGCCTGGGCCTCCACAGCCTCTTGGCGCACAAGGTCCGGTCGGGCCTGACCATTCTGGGCATCCTCTTTGGCGTCTGGAGCGTCATCGCCATGCTGGCGATCAACGAGGGCGGCAGCTACGAGGCGCAGCGCGCCCTGCGCCGCATGGGCAGCAACAACATCATTGTCAGTTCCGTCAAGCCGCCGGAGGAGTCGGGCGCCTCGGCGCAATCCTCAGGAATCCTCGAATACGGTCTGGCCAACAAGGATGTGGCTCGCCTGCGCACCAACCTGCCCGGTGTGGTCCGCTGCGTCGTGGTGCGACGAACGCAGAAATACGCGCGGGTTGCCGGGCGGAGCTTATCTGCGACGGTCATCGCCACCGAACCGGCCTACTCGCGGATCGCCCAGACGGACATGGTGGGCGGCAGGTTCCTCACCAGCGCCGATTACCTTCGCAGCCGGCCCGTCTGCATCCTCACCGCATCGATGGCACGGCGGCTGCTGCTCTACAACGACCCGCTGGGCCAGACGATCTGGCTGGGGTCCGAACCGTTTACCGTCGTGGGGATCATCCGACAGCTCCCCCTGGCGCTGGCGGGCGGGGCCAGCGACGTGGAGAACTACATCGTAATCCCCATGACCGCCGACCTGGCCAGATTTGGTGAGATCAACATCATGGTCTCGGCCGGCAGCGAAACCTACGAGAAGGTCGTCGTCAGCCAGTGCATTCTCCAGATGGCCGACGAGGCATCCGTCATCAACGGCTCGACGATCGCGCGAAGCATGTTGCAACGCTACCACGAAAAACAGGACTACGAGGTGACCGTCCCACTGGAGATCATCGAGCAGATCAAGCAGCAGCGGCGGCTATGGAACTTCATGTTCCTGGTCATCGCCTCGGTGTCGCTNNGAGATCGGCATCCGCCGCGCCCTGGGGGCCAAGCGGAGGGACATCACCGTTCAGTTCCTCGTCGAGGCCGTCACGCTGACCACCCTGGGCGGGCTGCTGGGAATCGCGGTGGGGGTGATGGTGCCCTGGGCGGTGGAGGCGCTGCTGAAGTTTACCACCATCGTCTCGGCCTCCACGCTGATCGTTCCCTTCGTGATGGCCGTGGCGGTGGGACTGGCCAGCGGCCTCTACCCCGCCTTGCGAGCGGCCAAGCTCGATCCCATCGAGGCCCTGCGACACGAGTAGTTTTTACCTCGCCTGCCCATGATCTCAACAGGTCGTTGTCATCCAATGGAATGACCGCAGTGGCGCTTTGTGCCATCGCACCAAAGCGTGTATCATCCCCATCCGTGCGTCCCAGGCGGCGGGGAATTGACGTTCCTGGATATGGCCTACCATGGATCGACAGATAAACCAATCATCGGATGACAAGCCCGGGTGGGGCCTTGGCGAGGTATTGTCGCTGAGCTGGCCGGCGAGCCTGACCATGCTCAACAGCACGCTGATGAGGTTCGTCGACGGGCTGATGGTCGCCTTCGTCGGTCCGGCGGCATTCAGCGCGCAGTTTATGGGCGGCATGTTCGCCTTCATCCCCGAGAGTTTCGCCCTGGGCATGTTGACGGTGATCAATACGTACGTCAGCCAGAATTACGGCGCGGGGCGGTTCAAGCAGACCGGGGCGTACGTCTGGGCGGGGCTGGCGGTGGCGATGCTCTTTGCTTGTTTCATCGCGCCCCTGGCGTTGCTGGCCGGTCCGATCTTCGGCCTATTCGGCCATGCTCCAGACGTGCTGGCGCAGGAGATCATTTATTTCCGTTACATGGCCGTCAGTACCCTGGTCACGCTGCCGGCCAGGGTGCTTGAGCAGTTCTTCTTCGGTATCCACCGGCCCAAGATAGTGCTCGTTGCCTCGCTGACAGCAAACCTGTTCAACGTGGCGGCCATCTGGGTGCTGATCTTCGGCAAGTTGGGTTTCCCGGCAATGGGCCTCAGGGGTGCGGCCATCGGAAGTTTGGTGAGCTGGGGCCTCCAGTTGCTAATGCTGGTGGTGGCGTTCCTGGCAACCTCGATGCGGAGGCGTTACGCCACGGGCATGTTTCGCCTGGCCCGGTGGCGACATGTCATGGCGATCATGCGGTTGGGCTGGCCGGCGGGCGTGCAGTTGTTCAACGACATCGCCAGTTGGAGCCTGTTTTCAGCGGCGCTGGTGGGGCGGTTCGGAACCGCCCACCTTGCCGCCAGCACGGCGGCGATGCGGTACATGGGCCTGTCCTTCATGCCGGCAGTGGGCATCGGCGTGGCGACCACCGCGATGGTGGGCAAGTGCATCGGCCAGGCCCGTTACGACCTGGCGCGGCGGCGGGCGCATACGGCGCTTATGGTGGCGATGGTCTATATGGGCATTTGCGGCCTGGCGTTCTACCTGTTTCGCTACCACATGATTGAGTTCTTTGTGCGGATCGACCCGGCAACCCTGGTGGAGGGACAGACCAGTTCGGCGCTGGCGGCGCAGATCGTACGCATCGGCGGCGATATCATGCTCTGTGCCGCCATCTTCCAACTATTCGACGCCGTTGGGATCATCTACGTCGGCGCGCTGCGAGGCGCGGGCGATACCTATTGGCCGATGGCCATGACTGTCCTGCTCAGTTGGGGACTGGTCGTCGGTGGGGGCATCATGGCCGTGTGGCTGGTACCACAATGGACCAGTATCGGACCGTGGATCGCCGCCAGCCTGTACGTCGTGGCACTGGGGGTCGTGACGGCTTGGCGATTTGAATCCGGCGCTTGGCGAAAGATCGACCTGCTGGATCGCGCCGCTGTGAATGCCCCAGCCGTGGCGGTCCCAATGCCGGTGGCCGTCCTGCCCGCCGTTAATCCCGCCTGGGCGCAGGGAGTGGAAGGATCGCCCCAACAAGACCCAGGTTCCCCTGATGATCGGGTACATTAAGATTTTCGTGAAATCAACGGCCCCGGGGCTAACATAGCGCCAGGGTTTTTTATTCGGGCCTGCGATCCCAGCGGGGAGGCGGGCCTGCCAGGAGCGATCTAATGAGTGAAGGCAAGAGCAACTTCAAGGATACGCTGAACCTGCCCAAGACGTCGTTTGACATGAAGGCCAACCTGCTGGCCAAGGAACCGGCCTTGCAGCAGCGATGGGCAAGCGAGGACCTCTACGGGCAAATCCGCAAGGCCCGCGACGGCGCGCCGCGGTTTATCCTCCACGACGGCCCGCCGTACGCCAACGGCAACATCCACATGGGCCATACGCTCAACAAGGTCCTCAAGGACATCGTGGTGCGCGTCAAAACGATGTCTGGCCTCGACGCCCCCTACGTGCCCGGATGGGATTGCCACGGCCTGCCTATCGAGCAGAAGGTCGCCGACGAGTTGGGCGCCTCGGCGGCAGCGATGCCTGCGATGGAAGTCCGCCGCCGTTGCGCCGCCTACGCCGCCAGGTTTGCCCACCTCCAGTCGAGTCAGTTCCAGCGGCTGGGCGTTATGGGCGAGTTTGATCGCCCTTACCTGACCATGGCGCCGTCGTACGAAGCCGCCGTGCTGGAGGTCTTCGCCCGACTGGTCGAAGGCGGCGTGGTCTACAAGCAGCTCAAGCCCGTGCACTGGTCGATCGNNGACCACCACGCCGTGGACCCTGCCGGCCAACCTCGCCGTCGCCGTGCAGGCGGGTTCCATCTACGTCTGCCTGCGCCTGGAGACCGATGACGGGCCTAAGACCCTGGTAGTCGCCGAATCGCGCCTCCAGGCCGTGCTGGACGTGTTGAGTGCCCGCCGGGCGGGGTGGGTAAAGTCTCACGAAATCCTGGGGCGCATCGGCGGCTCGGAGATGGTCCGCCTCGGTCTGACCTATCGTCATCCCTTGGCCGATAAGCAATGCCCCGTCGTGGCCGCCGAATACGTCACCTTGGAGGACGGCACGGGACTGGTCCACACCGCCCCCGGCCACGGCCTGGAGGATTACGGCACGGGCCTNNTCTGGCAAAAGACGGCACGTTACTGGTTACGGAAACCGTCACGCATTCCTACCCGCACGACTGGCGGTCCAAGACGCCCACTATTTTCCGCGCCACCGAGCAGTGGTTCATCGCGGTGGACCGCCCACTGGTTGTAGCGGGAAAGTCGCTGCGCGAGATGGCGATGGAGGCCTGCCGGCGGGACTCGCGCGACGGCGGGATCGACTTCGTGCCTCCCTGGGGCCGCAACCGCATCGCCGGTATGTTGGAAAGCCGGCCCGACTGGTGCATCTCGCGCCAGCGGGCCTGGGGCCTGCCCATCCCGGCCTTCTACAACGCCGCGGGCAAGCCGCTGCTGACGGCTGCCTCCGTCCGCGCGGTCGCCGCCGTCATCGCCGAGTGCGGCAGTGACAGTTGGTTCAAGCTCTCGCCGGCGGAACTGCTGGCCGGGTACGATATCAAGTCCGACCCGGCGGTGAAGAACCCCGCCGATTTCCCGATCGACCAACTTGCCGTCGGCAAGGACATCTTCGACGTGTGGTTCGAGTCCGGTTCGAGCTGGTTTGCCGTCGCGATGGCCAGGGGGCTTGTCGATGACATCCCCGTCGATCTGTACCTGGAGGGCAGCGATCAGCACCGCGGCTGGTTCCAGCTTTCGCTGCTTCCGGCGCTGGGCGCCGCCGGCAAGCCGCCGTTCAAGCAGGTGCTCACGCACGGCTTCGTCGTCGATGACGAGGGCTACAAGATGAGCAAGTCTGTGGGCAACACCGTCGATGCCGTCGAGCAGTTGGAAAAACGCGGCGCCGACATACTGCGACTTTGGGTAGCCGCCCAGGACTATCAGGACGACGTGCGTTGCAGCGACAAGCTCATCGCCCAAAGCGAGGACGCCTACCGCAAGATTCGCAACACGCTGCGGTTCTGCATGGGGGCCTGCGGCGACTTCAACCCCGCCACCGACGCGGCCGAGCCGGCGGCTCATTCGCTGGACCGCTGGATGCGGATGCGGCTGCACGTACTGATCCGCCAGGTCCGGGAGGCTTTCGATGCCTACGAGTTCCACCGCGCCACCAGGCTGATGCACGAGTTCTGCGCGGTGGAGGCATCCAGCGTGTATCTGTCTGCCGTAAAGGACCGGCTCTACTGCGACGCGCCGAACTCCCCGCGCCGCCGCGCCACCCAGACTGTCATCCACGAGATGCTTATGACGATGGTGAAACTGCTGGCGGCGATCCTCCCGCACACCTGCCAGGAGGCATGGGAACACATCCCCAACCGCCCGGCTGGCGAACCGGACAGCGTGCACCTGGCGATGTTGCCGGATTGCGATCCAACTGTAGTCCAGGCGGCGGAGGAGTTGCGCCTGGCCAACGTTGACCTTGCGGGCTTTTCCGCCGATACGCTCGAAGCCGGCCCGGCCTGGGTTTGGCAGAAGTTGATGGACCTCCGCTCCGCCGCCCTGGTGAAGCTGGAGGCCCTGCGAAACGCCGGCGTGAAAAACCCCCTGGACGCCGAGGTGGTCTTCCACGTTGCCGCGGACAAGGACGCAGTCGCGGGGCTTCTGGAAACCCACGTCGGAGAATTGGAAGACCTCCTGGGCGTGGGCCACGCCCGCGTAGAACGGAACTGCCCCCTGCCGCCCGGCCAGGCGGTGGAGGTGGAAGTCCTCGATAGCCGCGACCGCTACCAGCGATGCGAGCGAAGCTGGAAACGCCGCCCCGATGTCGGGTCCGACAAGGACTATCCCACGCTGTCGGCCCGTGACGCGGGAGTAATGAGGCAACTTAAGTCGTAGGACCGAAACCAGCGCCATGGATCTCGCCAAAGGCAATGTGATGGAGTCGCTGAGCGCGCGGCCTCGGATAAGTATTATCGCCGACGGCCTGTGGGTCGCCGCACCGGCGAAGATCAATTTGAATTTGCTGGTGGGAGCGCGGCGGGCGGATGGGTATCACCCGCTGGACTCTCTGGTGGCCAAGGTGACGCTCTATGATCAAATCGAATTACGCAGCCGCCGGGACGGGGGGATCACGTTTTCCTGCCACGGCGCCGATTGCGGGCCTGATGAGCAAAACCTGGCGTTGCGAGCGGCGAGCGCGTTGGCGAATGGCCGGAAAGTCCCTGGGGCTGACATCATGCTCCGCAAGGCCATCCCGCCGGGTAAGGGCCTGGCAGGCGGATCATCCGACGCAGCCGCCGTGCTGGCGGGCCTGAATGAACTCTGGCGGCTGGGGTTGGGCGAAGCGGAACTTTCCTCCCTGGCGGCGGGGCTGGGCAGCGACGCGCCGTTGTTCCTAGGCCCGCCTGCCCTGCGCATGACCGGACGCGGCGAGCGCATCGAGCCGGTTTCCGTGCATCCGTTTGTTGCCGTGTTGTGGATGGGGGACCTGGCCTGCTCCACGGCGGAGGTCTATAAGGCCTTCGACCGAGCGGGGCCTGCCGCGATGGGCAGCCAGCTCGATGTCGCCCTGTTGAGAGAGCCGCCGTCCCGTTGGCGAGGTCTGCTGGTCAATCAGCTTGCCCCGGCGGCGGAGGAGCTTTTCCCCCAACTCCGCCAAATTCGCCAGGAAATGGCCGCTTCCTGCGGCCTAGCCGTGCACATGACCGGTAGCGGCAGCGCCCTGTTTGTCCTTTGTGACGGCCTGGAGGAGGCCCGTCGCGTCCTGGACAGCTTGGCGGAACGCTTCCGGCGGGAGTGCCTCCTGGCCGGCTCGAATCCCTGGTGAGGCAAGGCCCATCCGTTGGCGGATTGGGAGAAATCACGGAGGCCGCCAAGACCTCAAAGTTCACGAAGAACAGCATCAAAAAGTCTTTCTTTGTGGCCTTTGCGATCTTCGCCGGCTTTGTGATTTCCACGGTCTTGTGCGACAAGAATTGAAAGACCTCGCTTGTTTCTCCGCCGCTGTTGTATTCGGGGCTATTGGCCCTTAGGATGCCCGCAAAGGAACGATCATTTCCGGGGCTGAGGAAATCAACAATATGGAATGTGCGCAAAAATTGGCGGCGTTACGTGGCAACGTCGAGTCGGTGGTGCTGGGCAAGGAGGACGTAATCCGGCGGGTATTGGTGGCGCTGTTGGCGCGCGGCCACGTGCTGCTGGAGGACGTGCCGGGCGTGGGCAAGACCATCCTG
This sequence comes from Phycisphaerales bacterium, assembly GCA_003153915.1. Taxonomy (GTDB): domain Bacteria; phylum Planctomycetota; class Phycisphaerae; order SM23-33; family SM23-33; genus FEN-1349. Next base: position 1,665 of record PMBX01000016.1, on the reverse strand, counting down.
GCCCGCGCCATCGCCCGCAGCATCGACTGCGCCTTCAGCCGCATCCAGCTTACCCCGGACCTGCTGCCCAGCGACATCCTGGGCGTCAGCGTTTACGACTCCAACCTCGGACAGTTCAACTTCAAGCCCGGGCCGATCTTTGCCCAGATCGTCCTGGTTGACGAGATCAACCGCACCACCCCACGCACCCAAAGCGCCTTGCTGGAGGCGATGAATGAGTCCCAGGTGACGGCGGATGGAAAGACCTATCCGCTCGGTCCGCCGTTCATGGTGCTGGCGACACAAAATCCCTACGAGTTCGAGGGAACCTACTTCCTGCCGGAAAACCAGCTCGACCGGTTCATGTTGCGCACCCGGATCGGATACCCCAGCCGCCAAGCCGAGCGGGAAATCCTGCGGGTCCAGCCGGCACGGACGCGGCTGGCGGCGCTGGAGCCGGTGATGAGCGCCGCGGAACTGGTGGCCATACAGGAAATGGTCCTGGCCGTCCGTATCGACGATGCGATCGTGGATTACATCCTGGCCATCGCCGAGGCCTCGCGGCGCAGCGAGGACCTGACCATCGGGCTGTCGCCCCGCGGATCGTTGGCGATGATGCAGGCCGCCCGCGCCGAGGCGCTGCTGGAAGGCAGGGACTACGTCGTTCCCGACGATGTTAAAAACCTGGCCTCCTGTGTCTGCGCGCATCGCCTGCTGACCAAGTCCCTGACACAGGAAGGCTCCGCCGCCACGGCAGAGGCGGTGTTCCGCCAGATTCTCAAGACGGTTCCAGTCCCTTCATGACGCGCGCCAGGGAGATGCGATGACCGCCCCGGAATCACAAGCCAGCGGGGGAAGAATCCGCCTTCGCCCCACCGCGGCAGGATGGGTTTTTCTGACCATCGCACTGGTGGTCTCCATCACATCGGTCAAGAGCCAGGCGGCGATGCTGTTCGTGATGTTCGGGGCCATGATCGGGGCGTTGGCCGTCTCGGCGGCTCTGGCGTGGCGGATGCTGGCGGGCGTCGAGTTGCGACGCGACGTGCCCGACCATGCCTGGCAGAACCAAACGGTCCACCTGGGTTATTACCTTCGCAATGTCCGCCGGAGGGGGTCGTGCCTGGGCGTCTCCATGGCCGAGGCCGGTTCGGAGGGCATCGAGAGCGTCCGGGGATTTTGCACACACCTGGCGGCCAAGGCATTCTTCCGCGCCGGGGCCAGGTTCGTCATCCGCCGACGGGGGCGGATCCGCCTTCAGGGCGTGGAACTGAGGACCATGTTTCCCTTCGGGCTTGTCTCGGCGCGGCGGGTGGTGCCCCTTTCCAGATCACTGGTCGTCTGGCCGGCCCGGGGAAGGCTCAAACGGACGCTGCTTCGCCAAGGCGCCGTGGAGGCATCCACCGCAGCGCCCAGCCAGGCCACCGGCGGGCAGGATGAGTTCTTCGGCCTGCGCGAGTACCGCCCCGACGACAATCCGCGATGGATCCACTGGAAGCGGTCGGCCACNNACAACCCCCGCTGGATCCACTGGCGGAGGTCAGCCTCGCGGACTCACCCTGTTGTGCGCGAGATGTGCCGCCCGCTGCCGGACGCCTTGCTGGTCGTCCTGGACACGCATCTTGCGGATACCTCCGATCTGTGCATCCATCGCCGCGAACGGATCATCCGGTTCGCCGCGACGCTGAT
>PMBX01000011.1:1488-7397 GCA_003153915.1 Phycisphaerales bacterium | reverse complement strand
CCGGTCCTGGCGGCGATGGATTGGAGATACAGGTGGTCGTTGTGGTTCTCCGGGCCAAACTGCGCGGTGTTGTGATCGACGTAGCTGACAGCCAGACCCGCGCGGACGCGCGGAACGCCCATCGTCTCCAGCAGCAGGAACGCTGTCGTCCCCGTGGCGTCCTGCGTGAGCGTCTGGTCGATGCGGATGCCGATTTCCGCGCCCGCGGCAGCCTGGCCGGCGGCCAGATGAGCGGCGAGGATCTTCTGTACGATATTTTGTGGCATTGGATATTCCGTCGTGGTTTACGGGACAAGGGCGCAGCTTGGCCGTCGAGTCGGCCGGCGGAACGATTCAAGCCTTCACCCCGCTGCCGCCGGCGGTGAACAACTCAGCGCATCACCCAGGATTCCTCGTCGAACTTCGCTTCCGCCGCCCCGCCGGTCCAGCGGCCTTGTACGGTGTAATGCCTCTGCAACGTGCGGCTGAGGATGATCTTGTCCTTGACCACCGAAACGGGCTTGCCGGCTGAGTCGATCTCGCTGACTTGCACGGGTTTGGGCAGGATCACCTGGGCGGTTTCACCGCTGAGTCCGCTGACGAAGACATCCATCGCGCCGGCGTCGGGGTCGAAGTCCGGCCANNATCGCCACGCCGCTCTTGGCGTTGTCCTGGCCTTGGAGAAGCTTTCCGGTCATTCCGGAGACATCCTCCAGCAGGGGGTCGTTGTAGAGGCTCTTGACGGCCTGGAAAACGGCGCTGGGGATTTTCCGCCCGGCCCGGAGCACCTGGCCGGTATCTGTGTAAAGGATGAACTCTGGCACGAAGACGCGGTCGTCGCCGGTGTTGTTGGTCACGGTGTAACGCAGGCACCAGAAGGTCCTGGGCGCTGCGTCTCCCGCGATCTGCACGGTAATGGCATGGAGGTCTCCAAAGGATGTCTCCAACAGCCATTGGCCGGAAGTTTCCGAGGGCTTCGGGGCCGTCCGGGCGCAGGCGGAAAAAACCGCCACCGCCGCCGCCATCCATATCGCACAACGCCTTGCCGACATAGTTCACGCTCCCGATCCGCCCCCCCGGCAGGATGCTCCATGAAGGTTACGCCCGCCGGCCTGCCAAGTCAACGCCAAGGAAGGTGCGCGTGTAGTAGTAGCGGTGGCGCACGCGGTACAGGCCGGGTTCGGGATCACGGCAGCCTAGTATAGAAACGGTGTTGCGGCCGTTCTTCGCCACTGGCGTGCGCTTGCTCAAAGGCTAATAGTCCAGCGCCTCGCGCTCGTCGCTGGGCTCGCCGAAGGCCGGGACGTCAAGCCATGCGCCATTCTGCTGGATGGATTCCCAGGCGACGATTCCTGGGGCGCAGTATTTGATTGCTCCCCAAACGTGGTTGTGGGGTCGGCGATTGGTCGCCACGGCCCGGACGAACTCGTCGGCCAGGAAGCGGTGGCTGCCGTCATGGCCCATGCCCTGACCCGCATAGGAAGCAGGCAATCTGGCTGCCAGCGCGGTTTGCGGGTGGTGGGCCGGGTCGCGCCACAGGGACGTGAGGTCGAGGTCCTCGGCGCGGTTCCCATGCAGGCCGTTGGTCCAAACCGCGCCGCCGGAGTGCTGGCGCAGGGAGCCGAGCGTGCCGAACANNACGTTGCGCATCTCGTTGATCCGGCAGACGCCGCCGCCGGACATCAAGCCCAGCATGGTCATGTTGCTAACCTGATTGTTGCGCCACTCTTCGCGGCGGCCCAGTTGAGCCGCGTCCGGGTGCAAGCCGGCAGTGCCGACACAGGTCACCCGCGTAAAGCGTTTCCCGGTCACGCTGATGGTCATGGTCGTCGAGTGGGTCGGGTACAGCATCGGTGGCATGTTGCCGTAGCCAGGGCGCATCCAGAAGTCGTAAGCATGAGGGCGGTAGTAGTATTCGCCCTCGCCATACACGAACTCGCCGAATCGCCCCTGGGCCCAAGCCTCGCGGGCATACATCGCGCCAGGGTAGTAATAGCTGGTTTCGGCGATCATGTATATCTTGCCGGTGTCCTGAACGGCTGCGGCGACGGCCCGCAACTCGTCAAGGCTAAGCCCGACGGGGCAAGCTGAAATCACGTGCCTGCCAGCCTTGAGTGCCTGTATGGCGAGTTGGGCGTGGTTCCACGGAGGCGTGAAGACTCCGACACAATCCACGCCCAGGTCAAGCAACTGGTCGAACGTCTCGCACCCTGTGGCTGTGCCCACCCACTTGGTGGCGCTGGCACGAACGGTGGCATTCAGATCCGCAAAGGCCACCGATTCGACTTGTGGATGCAGACCAAAGAGCTTCAGGAAGTCCAAGCCCAGGCCACGAACTCCACAGACGCCAATTCTCATGAGTCAGCTCCTCCTGCCATCCAGAAAAACAGAGTAACCGCCGAGCCACACCAGAGGCTGGATGGGTATAAATCCAATCGCTACAAGATGACGCCTCCCGGCAGGATGCTCCATGAAGGTTACGCCCGCCGGTCCGCCAAGTCAACGCCCACCGGCCTTGAACCGGGGCTTGAAAGAACAAAATCACCAAGCCGGCGAAGGCAACCAAGACCACGAAGAAAGGAATAAATATCTTCACTGTTCTTTGTGAACTTCGAGGTCTTGGCGGGGGGCGGTCAGTCTTCCTCTTGTTGATCCGCGGCGGTTTTGGGGGAGGAATCTTTCGCGGAGGTCCTTTTTTGATTGTAGATCACACGGTGGTCGTAGGTGTATTTCTTATCGGTGGGGAGCAGTTCGCAGGCGAAGTGCCAGCTCCCCGACCAATGGTCGGGCACGGCCTGCTCCTTGCCCTCCAGTGCGCCCGCCAGGTGCAGCAGCGCCAGGGGATCGGTGGAGTTGAGGCTGGCGTAGAGATAATCCTTGCCCGGCAGGAAGAAACCGTTGAAGAAGTGCTTGTCCAGGATGTTGTCGCCGACTCTCCTGGCCAGGTCCAGAAACGCCGCCTGGGCGGTGATCTTGTGCAGTTCCAGGAGGGCGAAGATCGCGTCGCTGTCGAGTTGATTAGTGTGCAGATCCAGGCGGGCGCCGGTTCCGTCGGATCGGCCGATATCGCCCAGTTCGTTGCCCTTGGCAATTTGGCGGGCCATATCCCACATGAACTCGTCCCTCGTGGCCTTGTAGGCCAGCACGTAGGCCCATAGAAAATTGCACGAGGCCGTCGTGGATTCAAACTTCGTGCCCGCCCGGCCGAAATAACCGTCGCGCGGCTTGACGAAGCCAGTCAGGTCGAATCCATCGGTCAGCATGGGCTTGAAGGAATTGTCGGCCGGCTGGTAGGCGCACCGTCCCAGCGCCGTCAGGTCCTCGTGCGCCCACTGGACAAACTCCTTGCCGTCCTGGCCGAGCATTTCCCCAAGCTTGAACTGCACGATACCGCCCTTGGCGTACCAGGCGGGCTTGAGGATCGTCCCTTCCAACACGAGGTGTCCGGGCAATTCCTTGCCGAACTGGAGATCGGCCCGATCCGGAGGCGGGAAGCTGTACTGATAACCGCGCAGGCCGGTGGCGGGATTGCGGGTTTCCACATACCGACCAGCCAGCCTCTTGGACCACTCCAAAGCCGGTTTATATCCGGTGAACTTGTAGTAGAAGGCCCCGGCGTACTGGAGATCGATCCCGATGTTGTTGAACGTCCGGCCTTTGCTCTCGAAAAAGATCGGCCCGCCCTGATACGTCTGCGGCCATGCCTTGGCGCGGTGGGTATCGTGCGTCGAGGCGTGGCGGTCCATGTCGAGGTTGGACCAGTTGAGCACGTGTCCGGCCCAGACGGCTTGGAGGTATTTGCCCGTGGCATTGGGGTCCACCTCCCACATGAGCTGGTAGTAAGGCAGGAAGCATTTCAACTCATGGGCCATGGAGGGCCTTCCCACCGGTTTATCGCCTTGGGCGTCCCAGCAGCAGTGCCCGCCCCAGTAGATCAGCCCGTTGGGCACGCGCAGATGGTCGAAGGTGTAGCGCAGGTCCTCCTGGGCGGCTTGGCGGTACTTGTCCCGGCCGGTCAGGTTGGTCAGGCCCACCAGCGTTCGCAAAAAGACCTGCTGGCTGGTCCCGTTGACCAGCGTCCAAACCTGGTCGCCGTAGTGCCACCGCACGGGTTCCAGCGTGTCAACGTTCAGCCCGTCGACGAACAGCGGGGTGTGCTTGTCGCCGTAGACGTCCCTGCCGTTGGCGAGGGCCTTGTCGGCGAAGGTTTCCACGGCATGGATGTACTTGCGGGCATCCACGGAAGGGGCGTCCAGGCCGGATGCGGCGCCGGCTTGAAATGTCAATGCTGCCGCCAGGGCCAGAAACGCCCCGGCGCATAAAAAGGACTGATCCATGTGTCCATCTCCATAACCGTTGGCCTGGCTGCGGCGATCCCAGGCGATAGCGAACGACTGGCCTCCAGGAAGCCATACCGGCTGCCTGGCGGATCCCAACCGGATACAAAGCCTTATATGACAGGAAACGATGAGTGGACCTTGAAATTTCGCCTTCCTGCCGGCATAATGTTTTTCTCTATGATGGGGCCACAACCCACACAACCCAATAGTATCTGCCATGTAGGCATAGATATAGGCGCCGTCAGCGCGACGGCGGCGGTGTTTGTCCAGGGCGACGGTCCATTGGTGGGCCTGGAAGCCAAGGGTTTCACGCTGTTTTCCGCCCCCGCCGGGGGAACCCCGGGAAAACTCTATCTAAGCAGCTACCGCAGGACCAGGGGCAAGCCCCTGGAGGCGGCAAAGGAACTGATCGAGGAGATCGTCTCTGCCGTCGGAGAGGGAACGGTCCGCGGCGTGTGCTTTACCGGTAGCGGGTCGAAATTGGCCGCGGCGCGGATGGGAGCGGCGGTGGTCAACGAGTTCAAGGCCGTCGCGACCGGCCTGGCGGCGATGGGCATCGAGGCCCGCACGGTACTGGAGATGGGGGGCGAAAGCTCCAAGTACCTGCGGTTGAACCGCAACAAGGACGGCGGGTACGGCATCATCGATTATTCCACCAACGGCGATTGCGCCGCGGGAACCGGTTCGTTCATCGACCAGCAGGCCGGGCGCTTGAAACTGGCCATCGAGGAAATCGCCCCGATGGTCCTGGCGGCAGAGCGGGCCGCGCAGGTGGCGGGGCGGTGCAGCGTNNGACATGATCCACGCCCAGCAGAAGGGTTACTCCCCGGCGGAGGTCCTTCGCGGGTTGTGCAACGCCGTCGCGCGGAACTTCCGCGCGGCTGTTGTGCGGTCCCATGCGATCGAGCCGCCGGTGGTCTTCATCGGCGGGGTAGCCGCCAACGCCGCCGTGGTCCGCGCGATGGCCGAGGCGCTGAACCTCGACGGGAATAGCCTGTGCGTTCCCCCCGCCTTCGCCCATGTCCCCGCCGCGGGCGCCGCCCTGATCGCCTCGCGGACGCGGCAGGGGGAGGGCTTGTCACGCATCAACGACCTGCGAGCCTCCAGCGACGCCGGTGGATCGGCCTTCCCCACGGCCGCCCCGCTGAGCATGGACGACGTCCTGCTCCTTCGCAACCGGGCGGAGGCCTACCCGCCGCCGGCCCGCGATGAACGGATCGAGGTCTATCTGGGCATCGACATCGGCAGCGTCTCCACCAACGTCGTCGCCATCGACGACGACGGCAGGGTGGTGGTGGACATCTATACCCGCACGATGGGCCGGCCTATTCAGGTCGTCACCGAAGCCCTGCGGCAGATCGAGCGGGAATGGGGCAGCCGCCTCGTCGTTCGGGGGGTGGGCACCACCGGTTCTGGGAGGGAACTGATCGGTGAACTGGTCGGCGCGGACACGATCAACGACGAGATCACCGCGCACAAGACCGGGGCGATGTTCGTCGGGCGAGGTATGTTGGGCGGGCGCGTGCCGGACACGATCTTCGAGATCGGCGGGCAGGACTCCAAGTACATCTCGCTCCAGGACGGCATCGT
>PMBX01000011.1:0-1475 GCA_003153915.1 Phycisphaerales bacterium | reverse complement strand
GCCCCCATCCGCCTGGGCGAGCGGTGCACGGTGTTCATGGAGCGGGACGTCAACAGCTATCTCCAGCGGGGCGCTGGCAAGGCCGATCTGGTGGCCGGCCTGGCGTACTCGGTGGTGTACAACTACATCAATCGCGTCGTGCGCGGCAGAAAGATCGGCGACTGCATCTTCTTCCAGGGCGGAACGGCTTACAACGATGCCGTGGCGGCGGCTTTCGCCGGCGTGCTGGGCAAGGAGATCATCGTCCCGCCGCACAACGGGGTTATCGGGGCCATCGGCGTGGCCTTGCTGGCCCAGGAGAAGATGTCCGCCGGCGCCGAGGCTCACCAGGACATTGCCGATGCGGATGGTCAATCGCCAGGCCGGTACGTCTCGGAGATTCGCCGGGAAATTTCTTCGCCCGCCAAACGCGCCCCAAGCCGGTTCCGTGGTTACGACCTGGCCAGGGTCGATTACACCTTGCGGGAGTTCACCTGTCGCGGCTGCTCCAACGATTGCCAGATACAGGAATTCACCGTCGCCAATCAAAAGACCTACTGGGGCGACAAGTGCTCCGACCGCTACCGCAAGCGGGCCAAAGCCGCTTCCAAACCGGTCATCGAGGACCTCTTTGCCCTGCGGACGCGCCTGCTGATGGACGATTCGGAACTCCCCACGCCCCGGGCGGGGGCGATGACGGTGGGGCTGCCGCTGACGATGTTCGCCATGGAATCGCTGCCGTTCTGGCGGACGTTCCTTGCCGCCTGCGGTTTCGACGTGGCGCTTTCGACGCCCACCAACAAGCAGACCGTCCAGGCGGGCCTCGATGCTGCCGTGGCTGAACCGTGCTTCCCGATCATCGCCGCCCACGGCCATGTGGCCGACCTGATCCGCCGCGGCATGGACCATATCTTCCTGCCCAATATCGTCTCCATGCGGACGCAATGGATGGACAACGAGTCGCACCTGTGCCCCTGGCATCAGACGCTTCCCTTCGTCTGCCGCCAAGCGCCCGTCTTCCAGCCACACGGCGTGCGGTTCATCTCCCCGACGCTGCACTTCCGCGAGGGGAACAAAGTCGTAATTGGCGAGCTTTATCGCGCCGTCTCGCGCCTGGGCGTCCGACGCGCTACGGTGGAGCGGGCGTTGCTCGCCGCCACCGAAGCGCAGGAAAAATTCAAGTCTGCGATCCTCTCTGCCGGGCGGGAGGCGCTGCGGACCCTCCAAGCCGCCGACGCCACGGGCATCGTCCTGCTGGGGCGACCCTACAACCTCCACGATCCGGGCATGAACCTCTCGCTGGCAGGCAAGCTCCGCGAATACTACGGGGTCAACTGCATCCCGATGGACTTCCTGGACACCGACCCCGTCGATATACACGACATCAACGAGAACATGTTCTGGGACCTGGGCCGGCGCGTCATCGCCGCCGCCAGGTTCGTCGCCGGCCACCCCAACCTGCACATCATCTACATCACCAACTTCAAGTGCGGGCC
>PMBX01000268.1 GCA_003153915.1 Phycisphaerales bacterium | reverse complement strand
CCGAGCGCGTGCTCCGGGCCGGCGCGAGGGGCTACGTCACCAAGGAGGAAGGACCAGCCAAGGTCATGGAAGGCGTTCGCAAGATCCTACAGGGCCAGATATACGTCAGCGAAAAGATGGCCTCGAAGGTCTTGAGCAAGATCGTCGAGGGGGCCTTCCATGAGGGGGGTTCTTCAATGGACAAGCTGACGGACCGCGAGCTGGCCGTGCTCGAACTGATCGGCGGCGGCCTGCCCACGCGCNNACGTGCAGTGGGTCCAAGGCCAGGGGAACCAGTAGCTGCCAACCCATCGGAACGAGCCGGTCGTGGCGGTTTTCTAAGGCTTGCCACAACAGTCTCTCACTGACACTCGCATCATTTTAACCTACCTCGTTCGTGGTGGATTCCCCCACGCGCTGTGGAAGGCCCCTTCGCACATAAAGCAGTCCCACCCCTGATTGAAGCAAGTTTTAATCGAGGCATAATTGGAAGCAGAAAGATCGTGGCTGTCGGATGTCGCCAAAGCAAGAGGTCCGAGGCGGCCGCTGAGACAAGGAGATCACGACATGAAGCTGGTAATCAGGATTACGAAGCTATCTGAAGGCGCGTTCAAGGCCTGCTGCCCGTCCTTACCGGGGTGTGCGGTGTTTGCCGACTCCAGGGAGGATGCCCAGGCCAGGATTTGCACAGCCGTGAAAGGCTACCTGGCCAGCCTGGACGTCGCCCTGCCGCGAGAGTTGGAACGGATGTTGCAGACCGAACCGGCCGGCCTGATCGCTTGAGCGAGGCTGCCCGGACCCGCCGCGCGGCCAAGGGAGCACAAGAACATGCCGGTAACGATGGAAAGGTCTCAAATGTACGAGAAGGGACGCAGGATGGGCACGGTGCGATTCGCACTCAGGACTGACGGCGGCGCCGGGGCGGTGGAGGTGGCCGGCGACTTCAACGACTGGGAGCCTGTCGCCATGAAAAAGCAGAAGGTGGGCATGTTCGTCAGGCACGTGCCCGTGGGGGTGGAGACATTCGAGTACAAGTTCCTCGTGGACGGGCGGTGGATCAACGATCCCGACCACAGTACCTGGGCCGCGAATCGCTTTGGAACCGTTAACTCGGTCGGACGGATCGGTACTCATTCTCTCGGCATATAGGAAAGGAGCCGGAAATGGTGCAGGTAAAGGACGGATATGCGGAGTTTTCCTTTTTCCGCCCAGGAGCCGAACAAGTTCACTTGTCCGGCGACTTCAACGGCTGGCGGACCGGAGATTTGCCCATGAGTTGTGATAAGCGCGGTTACTGGACCGCGGCCCTGCGCTTGCCGCCGGGCGACTACCGGTTCCGCTACAGCGTGGACGGGCAGTGGTTCTGTGATTTTGCCGCGTTCGGCGTGGAGTTTGGCCCCTTCGGCCTAAACAGCGTGGTTCTGGTCCCCACTGCCTCCAGATGCGGTGCGGGGCGGTGAACGCCCTTGCACAGGGTTAGCTTGGCAACACAGGGACCGGTTTGACGGAAAGGAGCAGCCAAAATATGCCTGGATTATTGGAAGCCGACAGAATGGCAAGGACAACCAGCCGGTCCGGCCCGACGCATCCGTGGCGGACCGGACGGACCTGCGAGAAGCCCGTGGCCCCCGTACAGGTGCGCTACGTCTACCATCCTTTGTTCTCCCTGCCGGGCACGGAGCAGCAGTTGTGGGGCCTGGACCAACAGGAGAATAACATCCGGCCCTTTCAACCTTTTTCCGTGTACCAGGAGGAGAGCGACGAAAAGGCTCCGAGACGGCCGGCGCCCACCCCCGCGGAGGAAAAGACCATGTTCCTTCGCTACAACTACGCCAAGTACCGCTTGTCCAGGCTATCAGGTTCGCTGGGGAAGGGGAAAACGCCCGCGTGCGGGGACCAGGAAACGCTCTGGGAGCAAAGGGCCAGCCAAGCCCGTGACCAGATTGTCCACGCCAACCTTCCGCTGGCACCGGCAATGGCCAAGCGGATGATATCGGAGGGTGTCGAGCTTGGAGACCTGATCTGCGAAGGCCAGATGGCCATCCTCAGATGCATCGAGCTTTTCGACGTCTCACGCGGCTTCAAGTTCTCAACATATGCCTGCCGGGCCATCCTGGCCTGCATCCATCGGTTCGGAACCAAGGAACGCAGGCTCCACCGGCTCGCGCCGGTGCCGTTTGAACCAAAGATGGAGAAGGACGACTACGACAAGCGGCGGCACGAGGAGCAGATCGCGCACACCGTCGAGGGCGTCCGCGAGATCGTACTGCGAAACCATGCCAACCTGACCGGCATCGAGCGGACGGTCCTTCTTAGGCGGTTTCCCATCGGTTCGGAGGCCTTGCCGCTGACCCGCTCGCAAATCGGCAAGCTGGTCGGACTCTCCAAGGAACGTATCCGCCAGATCGAAGGGGTGAGTCTATCCAAGCTGCGTTGCGTCATGGTGAAACACCTTGTCGAATGAAACCCAACGTGCCGGAATCCAGGCAGAGAATCGGAGAACCTAGAAATGTCACGGCAAATGATGGAACGATCTGGAGACCTGTTCGTTGGCATCAACGAAGCGGCAGAACCGAATAACCTGTCCGATCTCGAGAAGAAACACATTCCCTTCATCGATGCGCCGGAAACGGTCACGAAGGGAGAATACTTCGATATCCGCGTCGAGGTCGGTAGGCTCCTGGCCCACCAGAACGAATACCAGCACTTCATCCAGTTCCTGGACTTGTACGCCGACGACGCCTTCCTGACCCGTGTCGATTTCATGGCTGGCAGGTCCTGCCCGAAGGCGACCTTCTGTGTCTCGCTCCATCATCCGGCAAAAGAACTCCGGGCATACGCTCACTGCAACCTGCATGGCACGTGGCTGGGACGAAAGGCCGTCTCTGTGACGGAGTAGCCGCTCCCGGGCGGGACCGTTGCGGCCGGGGCGGCAAAATGACTGCCGGAAGTGGGTGTAGAGCGGGCGCCGCCCGCCGCTTGCGAATCGTGATCTTGATGAAAAAGTCGGGCAGTGCCCGACCTACCGACTTTGTGCTTGTGAACGGTGCGAATTGCCATGAAAACACAAGGCGAAATCGAAGCCGCCATCTGCGATGGGCTTTGCCGTTTTGAGCGGGAATACCTGGGCCGCGGCCCCAAGGATATCCGTTGCCACCTGGTCGGCGATCTTCTCATTACCCGCCTCCGCGGCGTGCTGACCGCGGCGGAACAGCGCCTCGTCACAACGCTGTCGTCCGAGAAGGGCCGGGACCTGCTCAAGCAGGTGCGGAGCCAGTTGATGGAAACGGCCAGGCCGTTCCTGGAGGCGATGGTCCACGAGAGTACCGGCGCAAAGGTGCTTAGCCTGCACCATGACATCAGCACGACAACGGGCGAAGAGGTCGTGCTGTTTACCCTGGCGACGGCCCCTGCCTTCCGCGAGACGAAGAAGGCGTAAGGCCCACCGCGAACCCGCCTGGACCGGCCAAACAATCTCCCTAAACCTGCCGCCACCGATTTTGTGCCACACCCAAACGCAGTTTGGGGGTGTGAAGTTTTGGGGTGTCGAACGTGTCACACCCCCAACCCAAAGGTTGGAGGTGGCACGAATATCAAACTGTGGTGGTATGTAGGTTGGGGAAGGCCCCCTGCCGGCAATCATGTGCGCACACCGGCGCAGGTGCAAGGGACGCAAAGTTTTCCTATCAACCGCCCTTGATCGCCGCGGCGACTGCCAGACCCAGCTTGCGGCAGTTTTCCAGGTCCTCGCCGGTGGGTTGCCACTTGGCCAGGACGCCCTTTGCCGCCAGCGGAATGTCGCAGCGGGACAGGTGCTCCTCGATCTGCTTTACCGACTCGCCGCTCCAGCCGTAGGACCCAAAAGCCGCGCCGATCTTGTTCTTGAACCGCAGGCCCTTAAGGTCCTCCATGATCGGCGTGATCGTCGGCAGCAGGCCGTGGTTGAGCGTCGGTGAGCCGATGACGACGGCCTTGGCCTTGAAGATTTCCGCCAGCACATCGTTGCGGTCGGCCAGGCCCATGTGAAACAGTTTGTAATCCACGCCCGTCTCGGCCAGGCCCATCCCTATCGCCTCGGCCATTTTTCGCGTGGCGTGCCACATGGTGTCATATAGGACCACGGCCGACTTGGCGGGCGTCTGCGAGGCCCATTTCTTGTAAGTGGAGACGATCTGGAGCGGGTCTTTCCGCCAGATCACCCCGTGGCTGGGGGCGATCATGTCCACCGGGACGTTCATGGCAAGCACTTCGTCGATCTTCTTGGCCACCAGGTCGCTGAAAGGCGTCAGGATGTTGGCGTAGTATTTCAGCGCCTCGACGTAGAGTTC
>PMBX01000202.1 GCA_003153915.1 Phycisphaerales bacterium | reverse complement strand
TGGCGCGAGCGCCCGAAGCTGCCCAGAAATCCGCCCGTTCCCCCCGCCATCGTCCCCAACCGGCGAAACAGCAGGAACCAGGCGGCAAAGACCAGCACGAGCACCACCATCAATTGGCCCACCAGGCCCTGCCACCAACTGGGGTCGCGATACTTGACGATCGGACCGGGGTGCTTGGCCAGCGTTTCGCTGAGGCGATCCTGGAATTTCTCGTCGGTCTTGTAATTGTAGACCACGTAGAACTTGCTCGGGTCGCCCTTTTTCAGGCCGGCGGTGTCGGAGACCAGCTCGCCCTCGATCCGCTGCTCATAGACAAATATCTCCTTGGAGATCTGCCCAGACTCCAGGTAGGTCCAGAAATCCAGGATCGTGATCTCCCTGCGGCGGTCGCGGGCGTTAGTGGCCAGACTGGCCAGCAGAAGCCCCAGACCGATGAGCACCACCCACCCCAGCGACCGATTGAACCGGTTGGGGAAAGGGGGAATGGGGCCGCGGCCTGGCTTTTCGGGATTCGGGCTATTCATTGGCAAACAAAATCTCTATTTTCCGGGCGCTTCGGCCCAGGCGATCAGGAAGCGAACGAACATTCCAACTCACCTCATTATATCAGGCGCCCCCATNNCTTTCCAGGCTGTGCAGGCACAGGCTGGAAAGCCTGTGCCACCTACTTCGTCATGGGCGTTTCCATCTGCTCGACCACGCGTTCGGCCAGCCGGTTCGCCGCGTCCTCGCTGCCCTGGAAGAAGTCCTCGCTGAGCGGCTCTTGGAGCACATAGGCGCCGGAAACCCGCAAGTCCTTGTTCTCCGCCAGCGTCTTGCCGTTGCGCAGGTCCGTCCAGGTAAAGGAGACGGTCAGCGTCAGTTCCAGTTCACGGGCTTTCCCTGTATCGGGGTTGAAGCTGAGGACTCGCTGCTCGATGTTTTCGATCGTGCCCGTCAAGAGCGTGTCCGCGCGGGCCTTGACGGTTACTTTGTAAGGCGTGTCCTGCTCGATTCGCTTGACGATGGCCTCGGTGGCTTGCGTCTCGACCTCCCGGCGGTAGACGTTCTTGCCCCTGCCGAACATGTCCACCGCAACCGTTGAGATGCCCTGGCGATACGGACTGTTGAGCGTATATCCGCCGCAACCGCCGAGAACCGCCGCCGCGACGGGCACGATCAACAGAAGTATGGCGCGTATTTGCTTGGTCATTTCTCTGTTCCGCTTTTTTGTGTTGCCGGGGCAAGTGTCTCCAGGTCCACCACGTCCCGTTGGGCATCCACAGCCGGCCTGGTGGACGTCATCGGTAAAGGCGCCCTGTCAACCCGGACCGTTTGTTTGGCCCCGGCCAGCTTGGCCAATTGGACCTTGGCCTGCGATGCCCAGTCGGTGTCTGGATACTGATCGGTCACCTGGCGGAAGTAGAATGCCGCCGCCCGCGGCTGGTGCAGCCGCTGGTAGAACCTGGCCGTCTCGAAGGCCTTGGCGGCCTGGGCATCCTGAATCTGCGTCAAGACTGCCGGCACGTGGGCGGAGCTGGCCGAGAGGGGGTAACTGTCCGAGAACCGCCGGAACCGCTGCTGTGCCTCGATCAGCGGCGTGTCGTCGTATTGCACTCCCCCATAGGAGGCATACGTCGCGTTAGCGGCCTTGAGCATCGCCGTCGGGGCCTGCGGAGACTTACCGAACAATTGCAGGTAATGATCGTACGCCATCGCCGCGTCGGCGTAGTTTCCGGCGGAGTAGCGGAAGTCCCCGATTCTCATCAGCGATTTTTCCGCCAACGCCGAACCCGGCACGTGCTCCGGGATGCGGTTTAGTATGTCCACCCCCTCGTCCTTGGCCGAGAGCAGAAAAACCTTCGCCACAACCCGCTTCTTTCCGCCAAGGAACGCCTCGGCGATGGCATACTCGCAGTCCAACGCGCGAGCGGAATACCGTCCGTCGGGAAATTCCGCCAGTTGTTTCTCGAACCACTCGTAGGACTGGAAGTACATCCCGCGGTTCATCTCCGCCACGCCGGCCAGCATCATCACTTCCTGGCGGGCGGAAGAATCGGGGTGCTTCTTGAGGAAACCCCTGGCTCGGTTGACCGCGGAGCGGTTGGCCCCGTGGTCAACGCAGCCGCGAATGATGGCCAGCTCGCCTTCGGGTGTTCCCTCGGCCGGGGCGGTGGTGGGAATCCACTGGCCCCCTTCAAACTCGTACTCCACCTGGGACGACGCCCATCCGACAGGCAGCCCCAGCAGCATAGAGAGCACAACAACCAAGCCGCTTCGCTTGCTCATCGGTTCCGTCCTGAAAAGCTCACCGGCACTGGGCCATTCATTGGCACGGCCAACATCGAGGGCAATTATACGGACGCATTCCCAGGCCGCAAGACAACATATCTCAAAAGGCTCGGCTCGCCAAGCCCGCGCGACGTCAGTCGCCGATGGCATGGCGGGCCATCTTGAGGGGCTTGCCAAGCTGGTGGGAGGCATGATAGTCCAACAGCCTGTTGACACCGATGGCCTGGGTATCGCTCAACGACACTTTCCTGCCGGCCTCCGCCGCCGCCAGCGTGGCCAGGCCCGCCAGCGTCGCTCCATCCAGGTGGCGTTTCTCGCTGGCATCGGCTTGGCAGGCCGGGCAGAGCAGCCCCCCCTGGATCGAGGAGAAAAAAACCCCGCCGCGCGGAGCTGTTTGCGGTATCGCGGCCTGGCCGCAACCAACGCATGTTTTCAACTCGCCCAGCAATCCCACGCACCGCAGCAGCCGCCACTGAAAATACGCCAGCACGGCGGCGACGGGCGCGTCGTCCTGCCCCAGGCGTTCCAGACCGTTATGCAGGAGGTCGAAAATTTCCGGATGCGGGTCGCCCTCGGCCAGGGCCTCCCCGACCAGTTCGACCATGTACAGCGCGGCGTTGAGCCGCCTGGCCTCCTTCCGCAGGCCCTGGCGAGTGAAGGTCTCGCTGAATTCCACCAGCGTGCCCAGCCCGCCGGCAGATCCGGGAATGAACACCAGTTCCCCCTCGCTGAGCAGGTCGATAGCGCCGCCCGAGGAACTCTTGGGACGCTTAGCGCCCTTGGCCAGTACCCGCGCTACGCCCCAGCCTCGCGTGTGGAAGTGCAGTACCTGCGAGGTCTCGCTATAGTCGCTGCGCCTCAAACAGATGGCCGGTTCGCGTTGTCGCATGGGACCAGGAACTCCCAAGACCTGCCGGCATCCCGGCAGGTGGGGCCGTTAGTTCAATAGTGTCAGGCGGACCTTGGTGATCCTTCGTTCATCGGCGGCCAGGACGGTGAACTCCGCCCCGTGGGCGCGGAGTTTCTCACCGGCGGAGGGTATGTAGCCCAGGTGTGAGAATATCAGTCCCGCCACCGTGTCGTAGTCTCGCTGGGCGGGGATGTCCAGGCCCATCGCCGCCGCCAGCTCGTCTATATTCATCCTCCCGTCCACTTCGGCGGTCCGCTCGTCCAGCCGCTTCATCATCGTCGTGGGCGGAGAGTCATATTCGTCAGCAATATCCCCGACAATCTCCTCCAGCACGTCCTCGACGGTCACAAGCCCTGCCGTGCCGCCGTATTCGTCCAGCACCACGGCCANNGCGCGAAACTCCCGCAGCAGGTCGTCCAGTGGCTTGGTTGACGGGACAAAAAACGGTTTCCGCATAACTGTGCGCAGATCACGGACCGATGAGGCTTCCCCGGCAACCAACAGGTCCCTGGCATAGAGCACCCCGATGATGTTGTCGATATCGCCTTCGTAGAC
>PMBX01000099.1 GCA_003153915.1 Phycisphaerales bacterium | reverse complement strand
AGGCCCATCCGGGCTACTGGCGGAGACGGCTGAAGCGGGGCGGTACGTTACAAGATCACTGCCCGCCGCAAACCCTTGTCCCGCCGATGGATAAGGCCACCTTAACGCTGGGTACGTTACAAGATGTCTGCGTCACTCAAGGCCTTGTGCTACAGGGGCTTATCGCCAACTTAACCGGAGGCGCGTTACAAGAGGACATCGCTTCAACCACCCACCGGCTGATACGCTTGGGCCAGCAGATTCAAGGCCCCAGCAGCGGGAGGCGAGCCGATGGCGGTCATCAAACGAGTGCTTTGCCCGGAACGTTTACGCCGAGTGCCCGAGCAGTTCAGTTGGATCGACCACCGGCTGGTCCGGGATAGGCGCATCGCCGGTCGATCCACCGGGGCGTTGTCGCTGTATCTGTTCCTGGTCATCGTCGCTGACGGCCAGGGCCTCAGCTATTACTCCGATCCGGCGATCTGTCGGTTGCTGCCGCTGGACGCCAGCGGCCTGGCCCACGCCCGCCAGGAACTTCTCGCCGCCCGGCTGATCGCCTACCAGCGGCCCCTGTATCAGGTGCTGGCGTTGGATGAACCTGCCCCGCCACGGACTGGCCAGCCGATGACGCTCGGCCAAATCCTCCAGCAAGCCATGGAGCGTAAGCCATGATCGACTACGAACTTTACTGCAAGATCAAGGCCCGCCACGACAACGACCGTATGACCATTGTCCAGATCGCCCGCGAGTTGCACCTGAGTGCCCGAACGGTTGGCCGGTGGCTGGCGGCCGACAAGTTCCGCCAGCGGGCGACGCCGGCCAAGCCGAGCAAACTGGATGCCTACAAAGGGCAGATCGTTGGCTGGCTCCAGAGCCATCCCTACACGGCCACGCAGATATTCCTCCGGCTGCGGGAGACCGGCTACGCCGGCGGGATCACCCTGGTCAAGGATTACGTCCAGCAGGTCCGCCCGACGCGAGCACCTGCCTTCCTGACGCTGGCCTTCGTCCCCGGCGAATGTGCCCAGGTGGACTGGGGCCAGTTCGGCTCGATCAACGTGGGCAACACCCGCCGCCGACTCAGCTTCTTCGTCATGGTGCTGTGCTNNAGCCGGATGCTGTATGTCGAGTTCACTGTCTCCGAGACGATGGAGCACTTCCTCGGCTGTCACGCCAACGCCTTCGCCTTCTTCGGCGGCGTGCCCGGCAAGCTGATGGTGGACAATCTCAAGAGCGCCGTGCTCCAGCGGATCGTCGGTGAAGCTCCCGTGTTCAATCCCCGCTACAAGGACTTCGCTGACCACTATGACTTTACGATCGCCCCATGCGGCGTCGGCCAGGCTCACGAGAAGGGCCGCGTCGAGAACGCCGTCGGATATGCCAAGAAGAACTTCCTGGCCGGGCTGGAACTATCTGACTTCCACTTGGTAAATCCAGCCGCCCGACAGTGGCTGGACGGCGTGGCCAACGTCCGCGTCCACGGCAGCACCCACCGTCAGCCAGTCGAACTGTTCGCTGCCGAGAAGTCCCAACTCAAGCCGCTGCCGTCGCAACCATACGATGTCGGAGTCATTCGCCCAGCCCGGGCCAACAGCCAATTCCGCGTCACCGTGGACACCAACACCTATTCGGTGCCCGCCGAATATGCCGGGGCGGCATTGACCCTCAAGCTCTACCCCGATGTCCTGTGCCTCTATCACCAGGACAAGCTGGTTGCCCGCCACATCCGTTGCTATGACCGCCACCAGGACTTTGAAGACCCCGATCACCCGCGGGCATTGCTCGCCCAGCGTCGGAGGGCTCGCGATCAGAGGCTGATGGTGCGGCTGCTGAGCCTGACGCCCAAGGCTGAGCCGTTTTACCTGGGATTGCAGGAGCGGCGGCTGAGCGTCCTGATGCATGTTCGCAAGATCGTCGCCCTGTCGGAGATTTACGGCACGGACAGAACGGCTCGGGCGATCGAGGATGCCCTCGAATTCCAGGCGTTCAGTTGCGAATACATCGCCAACCTGCTGGANNCAGCGGCAACGATTGCTGCCCGAGCCCGGAGCCCTGCACCTGACCCGACGATCGGACCTGCTTGACTTGGAACTGCCCGAACCCAACCTCAGCGTCTACCGGACCGACGGCGATCCCGAACCAGCCCCCAACCTGCCTGCCCCAGGGGCAGACCCGAATCCTGCCCCTGATGCCGACGGGGCCAAGCCCGGAGAACCCCATGAGCCAGAACAAGGACCCCAAGGCAACCCCGGATGAATTGCACCAGCAACTGACCTATCTGAACCTGCCGTTCATCCGGGACCACGTCGAGGAACTGGCCCGCCAGGCCGCCGACAAGCAGTGGTCGCACATGGGCTTCCTCGGCCGTCTGGTCGAGGGCGAGGCGGCGTTGCGCCAGGACCGGGCTCGGGTCCGACGCATCCACCAGGCCCGATTCCCCGTGCTCAAGACCCTCGACCAGTTCGACTTCACCTGGCCCGCCAAGATCAACCGCCTGGCCGTCCAGAATCTGTTCCGCTTCACGTTCATCCACGACAAAGCCAGCGCCGTCTTTGTCGGCGGCGTCGGGCTTGGAAAAAGTCATCTGGCCGTCGCCCTGGGCTACGCCGCCTGCCAGGCGGGATTCCGCGTCCGCTTCACCACCGCCATCGATATCATCAACACCCTGTCCGCCGCCGACCGGACCGGCCGCCTGGTCGCCGAACTCAAGCGATACACCCGCCCGGACCTGCTCCTGATCGACGAGTTGGGCTATCTGCCCATCGATGGCCACGGGGCCAACCTGCTCTTCCAGGTCATCAGCGGCCGCTACGAACGCGGCTCGATCGTCCTGACCACCAACAAGGCCTTCAAGCACTGGGCCAGCATCTTCAACAACGACGCCACCCTGACCAGCGCCCTCCTCGACCGCCTCCTCCACCACGCCGAGACCCTCGTCATTGAAGGCAAAAGCTACCGCATGAAGGACCGCATCGAGCCGTAGCCAGAGCCGCCATCCCCCGCGACTGGATTGCCCGCCGCCCGGACGCCATGTCCGCCGACCCAGGCACGCACTTCCATTCCGGCCGATTCGCGACTTTTCAAACTGGCTGATTTAAGACATTTCGGACCGGCGCTGACA
>PMBX01000060.1 GCA_003153915.1 Phycisphaerales bacterium | reverse complement strand
GCTGTAATGTGCCACTCCAGTTGCTCAACCGATACGTGGACACGATTGAAGCACTTATCATCACCCATAACGATGACGACCACGACGGCGGAGTGGCGAGGATACTGGCTGCATATCCGTCCGCAGTCAAGAGGCTCTATTTCCTTGAAGATCGCCCGGTAGCTGCAATCAAAACTTTTCGCTTGGCTAAGCTGGAGCTTGCGAATGGTCGCTTGTCTTGTCACCCCGAGCGTCTTGAGGCTTCCTCCAGGCCCAAGATTGTCTACGCCGATGCCACCACGGGCATCGAGTTGCGTTTACTTTACCCGAGTTTAATGGAGAACCTCGCGGCGAAGGAGGGCAGCAGTCAACCCAACCAAACGAGTGGGGTGTTGGCTCTCCTATGTGGAACACGTCGGATCATTTTCTCGGGTGATGCAACGGTCCCGGCTTGGGAGGCCATTGCGTCCAGAATGGGACCGCACTTGCCGCTAACCTGTGATATTATGACGGCACCCCATCATGGAGGGGCCCTGACCGAGTCGCGCCGAGGCGCTGGTGTAGGTGGTCCTGCTGTACACAGCACTAATATACAGCGTGTCTACAGCGAGATCACGAATCCCGATTACGTCATAGTTTCCGTGGGAAGTAGCAATCAGTACCCTCATCCGAATCCAGATACAATCGCCCTGCTTCGACAACTCGGCAAGTCCATAATCTGCACCCAAATCACTCCTCACTGTTGCGAAGACATAGAGCGCCTGCGTCCCGGAGTGGTCGAACCTGTCTGGCCCTCACAGTCCACTGGCACCGTTCGCCTTACGGGGGCAGGAAGAAGCAAGAATATCGCCTGTGCTGGAAGCATTGTTGCGGAAGTCGGGCTTGAGCAGGTCACATTAAGTATCTGGCCGTTACATCAGCGAAAGCTGGATGAGAGGTCGGAAGCTCCTGGGATGCACCCATTGTGTCGCCAATCGGCACCCACACCTGAATCCAACTGATTTATCCGACACAAGATATAACCTCCAAGTCCTGTGGAATAAGCACCTCTTGCTGTTTCCGCAATCCCGATGTGTGTCCCAGTTCCTTTGGAGCAGGCATATCCCACCGTCCCCCGCGGGTCCGGCCGGCGCCGGTTTGTTCAATTCATCCGCCAGATGGCCAGGTTCAGCATCCAGGCGAAGCTGACCCACAGCAGGTAGGGCAGCAGGAGCAGGGCGGCCAGGGGGCGGATGCGCAGGAAGGCCCCGATGGTCGCCAGGATCGCCAGCCACAGCAGTGAGATGTCCGCCATCGCCGCGGCGGGGCTTTGGAGGGCGAAGAACAGGCTCGTCCAGGCTGCGTTGAGGAGCAGTTGGACGGCGAAGATGGTTATCGCCGGGCGGCATTGTGGGCGGCCGCGCTGACGCCAGACCAGCCAGGCCGACACGGCCATCAGCAGGTACAGAATCGACCAGACCGGACCGAACAGCCAAGCGGGCGGGTTCCATGCGGGCTTGTGGAGCGAGGCGTACCAGGATGGGTCCGACAGATTCATCGCCAAACTTCCGGCCAAGGCGGCTGCAAAGACGATGGCGATCCAGACGGCCAGTT
This sequence comes from Phycisphaerales bacterium, assembly GCA_003153915.1. Lineage (GTDB taxonomy): Bacteria > Planctomycetota > Phycisphaerae > SM23-33 > SM23-33 > FEN-1349. The sequence continues at coordinate 6,862 of PMBX01000060.1, read as the reverse complement.
CCAGCCACTTGCGAGGCGCACTGTTCATGGCACGTACCTCCATGCGGGCCGGGTAGCGGGGCTACTTGGGGAAGTAGTCGTAGGTTACCGGCAGCAGCCCGGTGACACCGTAGTAGATCGCTCCATAGATGATGAATATCGCCGGACCGATAAGGTCGCCGGCGATCAGTCCGATCATGAGGGGTTTGGCGTTTTGGTAGGATCGATGGCCTCCGATCCTGCTGACGGCAGTCTTGATCAACCAGCCCAGCAGGAACGAATGGCTCAGCGCGGACATGGGGGCGGTGTCCCAGACCAGGAACATCACCGGGTGCAGCGGCCACCAGCTAAACTTCAGCCGCAGCATCCCGACGATCAGCACCATCGCCACGCCGATGCCCGCCGACCACAGGAAGCGATCGGAGGGCCGCAGTTGTGTTAATCGTTCCAGGGGTCGCAGGGCCTCCGAGGCGGCCAATTCCCCCGATAGCTTCAGGCCGGTCACCTCGCGGTTGGCGGCAACGAAGACCATCGAGGGCACTCGCTTGTAGGACCATTCATAGGTCTTGTTGACGCCGAAATTGTAAATCGCCCAGAACGCCACGATGACAGCCAGCACGAGGGAAGCCAGGTAGGTGCCCACGGCGGTCCATCCCGATCGGGCGGGGGTGATTCCGGCGTTCTGGCAGACCTTCAGGCCGTTGACCAGGTAGGGCATGAGGGACTGGCTGATGTCCAGCGTCAGCACGATGCTCAGCAGGCCCACCAGGATCAGCGCCTTGGGTCCCAGGGCATAGGCGCCCAGGAAGCCCAGCAGGACTCCCAGGGGCTGCCAGCGGGCCTGGAGGAAGAACAAGCCGGTCTCGGCCACGATGCGCGAGACGCAGAGGAACAGCAGCATAATCATGGCGATGGTCAGGATCGCCAGGGGCCAGTCCAACCCCATGGCGATCATGATGGCCAACATGCCCCCCAGGCTCAGCAGCAGGATTCGCCCCGCCCATGCGGCGTAAGGTTCCACGCCTGGGGGCCGCTGAAACGTCAGCGCCGCTTGCAGTATGGAGCGGTAGTATCGCCTGCCGGTGTAGAGGACCATGAAGCCGAAGGCCATGTAGCCTCCGGCCCGCATCCAACCGCCCGGGCCTCCGGTGAGCAGATCGGTAGACATGTTCATCCCGCGGGTGACCAGGATCCACGCCACCGAGACAAAAATGATCTGGCTGAGTCCCAGGCTCAGTGACACTTCCGAGGCCAGGAAGAAGCTGAAGCCGACCACCAGCGGGAAGATTTGAGGCGTGGTCAGCCGAGTCCCCCAGGGCAGGTCCCGGATGATCGGCCACCTGGTTCGGATGGCCGACAGGTCGAAGGCCAGGGGGATCTGGATTAAGGCCCCTTTATACCACATATTGATGCCGTTTATCAGGTGGATGGCCACCACGGCCGCCAGACCGATCCAGAAAAGCTTGCTGCGGAAGATTGGTCCCACCACGCCCCGCTGGGGAGGGGCCATCAGGGCTGAGGCGAACTCGGCGATGGGATAACGCAGCCGCTCGTGCATGGACCACTGGCGATGGACAATCAACGCCAGGCAGATGACGCTGACGGACATCAGCACCACCAGCGGCATCCAGACCGTCAGGCAGTCGCGCCACTTGCCCCAGGGCACGAGGTTGATCCCGATGGGCGCGCCGGGCTTGCCCATGCCCGTCAGCATATTGTCGGTGGCGGCGGGATCGAGCTTGCCGCCGGCAGGCAGGAGGGCAGGGGGGATATAAGTCATCAGTTTGTTCTTCTGCCAGCCTGGACTCACATTGTTCCAATGTGCCGGAAGCCCCAGCGTGGTGGGGAAGTTTTCCATCAGCCCGCGCAGCGGAACGCTGCATGACACCAGCATCATCAGGACCACGATGGCCGTCTCGGCGGGCTTGAAACCCCAGGAGCGGCGCGTCAGCAGAAGCAGCGGATTGACCACCGCCAGAAAGACCACCAACGGACCGAAGACGCCGACGGGGATCTGATGGCCGGAAATGGGGCTTTGCCCGAAGAGGCCCAACACCTGGTCGTTGAAATACGATACGCCGGCGATGAACATCGCCCCGATGAGTCCCACAAGGATGGCCCGCACCGTCATGGGATTCTGCCTTCCGTGTAGTTCTCATACACGTTCTTAGTCATCGGTCACTTTCCAGGCAAACAGACGCCCGCCATGGGCGTCATGGGTATCCGTATAAACCAGCCGGCCGGGCCGGTTCAAGAGGCTGGGCGCAGGCGATGGCTTCTTGAACTTCCCAAAGCAGCCCGCGACGGTTGGCGATCTGGATCGCTAAACCAGCCCGCCCGTTGGCTTCCAGCATTACCGGACCCCGGTTTGCGTCCAACATCAGGTCCACGCCCAAATAGCCTAATGACACGGAAGAGGCGAATCTTTCCGCCACGGCCTGCGCCTGGTTCCAGCAGGGAACGGCCATGCCGGAAAAGCTCTTTCCGGTATCGGGGTGGATGGATATGGCCCGGTCTCGCCAGACCCCACCGCGCGTCCTGCCGGTGGCAAGGTCCACGCCTATACCCAGGGCGTCCTGATGCAGATTGGCCCTGCCGGAGGAGCCTTGGGTGGGCACGCGGAGCATGGCCATTACCGCCCTGCCGAGCAACAGGATAATTCGCAGGTCCGCCGCGCCGCCGCCGGCCAGGTCCCGCAGGGCTGGATGCGAGGCGATTCGCTCCTCGATTATAACGCGGTCGGGCCGGCCTCCCTTGGAAAAGGCCCCCGACAGAATCATGGCCAGGTGATACCGGACTTCCTCCTGACCCATTCGACGCCCGCCGGCAAGAACCAGCACGTTTCCTTCCCTTCCACGGACCACCAGGATTCCCCTGCCCGCGGCGCCGCGGGCGGGCTTGATGACGAACTCTTGTCGATCCCCGATACATCGGGCCAGCCGGCGGATGTCAGGGAAGCGTTCCAGGACAGCGTAGGTCTGCGGGACGTCGATGCCCAATCCGCGGCAGATTTCCTTGGCCGCCAGCTTGTCATCGACCAGGGCGTAAAGAGGTTTGGGATTCAGGCGTGTCAGGACATGGATGTTGCGACGATTGATCCCCAGCACCCCGGCGCGGCGCAGTTGAGCGGGCCAGGCGATAGGCCGCCACGCGCGGGCCGCGCTCACGTGGGGTCCTCCCCGCCGGCGCCCAGGTCGCGGAAACGCCGCAATTCCGTCAGGCGGTACCCGTCGTAGCGGCCGATCAGGATCAGAGCGATGGCTGCGAAAAACTCGCCTTCGGGAAATCGCACCGCCAGGCGACAAAGTGCAGGCCAATGGAACANNGATCGGCCAGCGAGATGGCGATAACCACACACAGCACGGTCGCCGTCAGGACCAGTCCCAGGCGCGGGCCGATCAGTAGTCGCAACCGGCCGAGAACGGCCCGTCCGCCCAGACCCACGAGCATGACGATGGCGAACACCCCCGCCGCCGTGGCCCAATCGGTCTCCAAAAAACTCAGCGCCAGCAGGTTGGGCATCAACGTGCCGAAGGTCTGAAAGCCCACGACATTTCGCACCAGCGATGTCAGGACCGCCCCCAACGGAAGGATCAACAGCACGGCAAGCACTTCCTGTGTTTGCCTCGGCAAGTGGGTAAGGTCCAGGATAGCGGTCCAAGAGCCGTTGGTTCGGGGCGATGCCCCCGCCATGCCGGTAGCCTGCCTCCAGACGATGCACAGAATGCCCGCAAGGGCCAATGTCGCTATCGTCAGCGGGATAGTACGAGGGCGTCCCAAGGCATGCCTCCGGGGCTTGTCTTTATACTGCCGGAAAAGGCAGTATATGCTGGCCGGTCCTGAGAGCCAACGGCTTTGTCGTTGGCTCTCGGCTGAATAACACATCGGACAAATCCAAGATAGATCGAGGCGCCGCCGGGCGAGCGGCGGTGCTATAAGCAGGCGGAAAAACCTTGAAAAACGCCCAGGATTTTGCCGAAGATAGCGGCCCGATGAAACGACAATTGCGTCAACGGATGCGGCGGTTGCTGGCAGGGATGCCACACGGTACGGCGGAGGACAAGAGCCTCGCGGCCTGCCGCCGGATCGTTGCCCTGGAGGAATTCGCGGCAGCGCGCGTGGTGATGATCTACGTCCCGCTGCCGGGGGAATTGGATACGACCCTGCTGGCCCGCTCGGCGCGGCGGGAGGGCAAGACCATCCTGGTGCCGCGGGTCTATTGGGATCGCCATTCGATGACGGCAGTGGTATCAGACTGGCCGCGGGAAAAACTGCCCGTCAACGGTCACGGCCTGCGTCAACCCACCGACGGGCAGCAAAACCCCTTGGACGAAATCGACTTGATAGTTACTCCGGGCCTGGCGTTTGACCGCCTGGGCAACCGTCTGGGCCGCGGGGGCGGATATTACGACCGTTTTCTGTCAGCCGACGGGTTACGCGCCGTGACCTGCGGGCTGGCCTTCGCCGAGCAGGTTGTCGAGAAGCTCCCGACGGGTCCCGGCGACCGGGCGGTGCAAATGATCGTGACGGACCGGGAAGTGCTTAGGTTCCCTGCCACCTGAATCGAAGGACCTGCGCCTTGCGGCAAGCAGCGGTGTTTCGTAGTGTCAAAGGATGATAAGCCCGCCGGAATCGCCGCGGGCGCGATTGGAGACCTGGCGTGAAACGTGGATATAAGCAATTCGTGGGCGTAGTGCTTCTGTTGGCGGTGGTGGCTGGTGTTTCGTACATCGTGGCCCGTATTGCCGTCATGCAGGCTGGGACGAGGAAGACAGCCGCTGCGCAGGCGATCCCGGCCGTTGCGGCTGAAGCCCGGCCCGCCGTAGCAGCGGTGAAGTCTGAATCGCCAGTCTCGGCGGTCAAACCCGTCGCGACCGCTCCGGCGGCGACGCGGCCAGCGTTCGACGCCGCCTCCGCGCAGGGGGCCTTGCGGCGAGGCATGGAACTGCTGGCCGCCCAGAAGCTCATCGAGGCCCGCGGTGAGCTTTCCGCGGCTATTTTCTCCGGTGCTCTGGACGATTCCCAGGCCCAACAGGCCCGCAACGCCCTGGAGGACCTGGCCGACATGACCATCTTTTCCTCCCGTATCCTCGAGGGCGATCCCTACACCATCCAATACACCGTCGAGGGAGGCGAGGTGTTGGACAAGCTGGAACGGCGGCTGCAACTCCACGTACCGTCATCCATCCTGCTCAAGGTCAACGGGATTCCCAGCGCTTCGTCCATTCGGGCGGGCCAGACGCTCAAACTGATCCAAGGACCGTTCCACGCCGTTGTCTCCAAGAGCGGATTCACGATGGATATCTACCTCCAACGCCCCGGGCTGGAGAAGGTCTATATCAAGCGGCTGCGCGTCGGGCTGGGCAAGAACGACTCGACTCCGGTGGGATCGTGGAAGTTGGGCCTGGGCAGGAAGATGAAAAACGCCATCTGGTATCCCCCGCCCACCAGTGGAATGACGCTGGCCCTCCGCCCCGGCGACAAGGATTACCCACTAGGCCGCGCGGGTTTTTGGATCGGCCTGATCGGGACCGATCCCAATACCAGCGGTTTCGCCGGTTATGGGATCCATGGGACCAATAACCCCGCCAGCGTCGGCAAGGCCGAAAGCCTCGGCTGCATCCGCCTGGCGGATGCGGATATCGAACTGGTGTATTCACTGCTGTACGAGGAGTGGAGCACCGTCCGCGTGGAACCGTAAAGTGATTCGGGGGTTTCTTTGGTGGAGAGCGTGTCCGGTCTGTCCGCGGAGATGCCGCTAAAGGGAAGCGGACGCGGGACCGCTGGCCGGTGTGGGAAGGAACAACCGGAGAGGCCGGCCCGCCTTGTATAGCTCGATGTCTTGGCGGATCAGAAGAATCAGCATGTCCCATCCCTTTTCCGTGGCGATCTTCTCGGCGACTCGGGCGGTTTGGATGGCCTGGTCGAATTGCCCCGTCTCGGCGTAGGCGGCCGAGAGCGTCTTGAGCATGTCCGGGTCGCTGTGGTCAGTGGCGGCGACGGCCCGGCCGGCCAGGTCCAGCGCCTCCTGCCCGTTGCGGACGTTGGGGTCGTAATGCGTGGCCAGGATTTCCGCCAGTCCGTTCATGGCCATGGGAGGATCGGGACTGTAGAGCCTGCGGGTGACACGGAGGATATGGCGATACTGGGCGATGGCCTCGATGGGGCGTCCGGCGCGGGTCAGGGCCAGCGCCAGGTTGTAGCGGGCCTCGATATTGTCGCCCTTGCACTCCACCGCCTGGAGGAAATGCTCCAACGCCTCCCGGTCCTGCCCAAACCTGGCCAGGTCGCAGGCGAGGTTATTGTGGGCCTCGGAATAACCTGGTCGTAGTTCCAATGCCTTGCGGTAGTGCAGGATTGCATCCTGGGGACGGCCCTGATCGGCCAGGAGCCGCCCGCGGTTGTACCAGGCTTCCGGGCAGGCGGGGTTGCGTTCCAGTACGTCTTGCCAGAAGGTTTGGAGGCTTTCGTAGATTCGCCCCTTTTGCCAGGTCAGGTTCGCCAGCAGTCCAATCGTCCCGACGGCAAGGAGGACGGTGGCGACACGGGCGGGCCTGCCCCATCGCCACGTCGCCTTTTTCACCGCGACGGCTGCCAGGGCGATGGGGGCGATAAGGGCGAAATACTGGAAATGGTCGGCCACCAGCGAGTGTTCGGCAAACGACATGTTGAAGAATCCCAGCACGGGCAACAACATGACCAGATAGTAGCCCAACGCCAGCAACGGGGCCTTGCCCCAACTCCGTCGGTACACCCAGAATGTCGCCATTGCCACCACCAGCAGGGCGAGAGGAACATAGGACAACAGCGAAGACGCGTTGACGTTCCAGCGGGGGTAGAGCATCACCAGGTTGATCGGCAGCAGCGCCTTGTAGAGGTAGAA
>PMBX01000193.1 GCA_003153915.1 Phycisphaerales bacterium | reverse complement strand
CAGCCCCTTGGCCTTGCCCAGGCCGCAAACGGTCTCCACGATCTCCGCTGGCGTCTTGAATGCCATAGATTGGACCCTCGAATTGTCTCGGTTTACGGACGAGAAAGTATAACCCCAACCATGCCGTGGGAAAAGATTTCAACTCCATGTTCCAAGGTCTCGTGCCGAAACAAAACCACGAAAATCACCAAGTCCACGAAGAAAATTATTGTTGTTCTTCGTGAACTTTGAGTTCTTGGCGCCCTTTGTGATTGCTTCCAATCCGCCAACTGCAAGGCCCTGCCACCAATCGCCCAAACCGCCGCCGCGTAATAATCCGCCGATTGGGGGCTTGCCAGACATAGGCCGCGACACTATGATCCTGCGACCTTCCAACGATGACGCATGACGACCGCGGAGGGCAAAGCGATTACAGAGGCAGGAAATGCACTACCCGCACAAGGTATCAAAGCGAAAAAGAACCCGCAAAATCGGCTTCCGTGCCCGGATGAAAACGCCTGGCGGAAGGAAACTCATCAGCCGCAAGCGCCGCGTGGGACGCAAGGTGCAGGTCGTCTGACCCGCCCCCACCGGNNGCCTTGTCGGTCTTTTCCCAGGTGAAATTCCTGCCCACGCGGCCGAAATGCCCGTCGTGCGCCGTGTCACGATAGATGGGCCTCAGCAGGTCGAGGTAATCGATAATCTCTGCCGGTTTGAGCGGGAAGACATCGCGGATAACCCGCTCCAGAAGCGCTTCGGCCACCACGCAGCTTCCTTCGCAATCCACCAGTACACTGACCGGTTCGGCCACGCCGATGGCATAGGACACCTGCAACTCGCAGACCCTTGCCAATTTGGCGGCCACCACGTTCTTGGCGATGTGCCTGGCCATGTAGCTGGCCGAACGGTCCACCTTGGAGGGGTCCTTGCCCGAAAACGCCCCGCCACCGTGCGCCCCCCTTCCGCCGTAGGTGTCAACGATGATCTTGCGCCCCGTCAGGCCCGTGTCTCCGTTGGGTCCGCCGATGACGAACCGCCCGGTGGGGTTGATGTGGAAGACGATCTTATTGTTCCATAGGCGCGGGCACTCCTCCATCACCACCGGCTTGATGATCTTGGCGATCAATTCGGCCTTGGCCCGCTGGGACATATTGTTGGTGCGTGGGTCGATGACGCTCTCGTTGTGCTGCGTTGAGAGCACCACCGTGTGCAGGCGTTGCGGTACGTCGTCGACGTATTCCACCGTCACCTGGCTTTTGCCGTCGGGGCGAAGCCACTTGACCAGCCCGCTCTTGCGTGCCTCGCTCAGCCGGGCCGTCATGCGGTGGGCCAACTGGATGGGCAGGGGCATTAGCTGACGCGTTTCGTCGCAGGCGAAACCGAACATCAGCCCCTGGTCGCCGGCGCCCTGCTCCTTGGCCGCCCCGGCGGTGACGCCTTGGGAAATGTCGGCAGACTGGCTGTGGAGCGTCCGAATCACCGCGCATGAGCGGTAGTCGAACCCGACCGCCGGATCGTCGTAACCGATCTGGCGGATGATTTCCCGGGCGGTGTCTTCAGCCGCCAGGAGGGCCTGCTCGGCCTTGGTGTTGTGGACGGTGACCTCCCCAGCCAGCACCACCAGCCCGGTGGTCACCAGCGTCTCGCTGGCGACGCGAGCATGCCGGTCGACCGCCAGGAGGCTGTCCAGCAGGCCGTCGGATATCTGATCGGCCACCTTGTCGGGATGGCCCTGGGTTACGGACTCGCTTGTGAAGAGGTGACGATTCTTGCGTGCCTTTTCCGCCATGGTGTCTTTAATCCTTTCGGTTTGTTCCACCCGCCCCGGACAGATAAGCCGATTATCCTAGCGATACGTCGAGGGGATAACAAGATGCCTTCTAAGAGCTTTGTGGCCGGTTATCCGCAGGGTGCCATGGCCATGGCATAGCCACGTGGCCATGAGTGCTGCAAAAAATGAAAAAACACAGCCATGCTCATGGCCGAGCCATGAGCATGGCACCCAGCCCGGTTCCGATTTTTTTGTTCGTCTATCGCAAGTCTGGCCGGACTACTTTTTAGCCGCGGCGGTAGCGGAGATGGAGAAGAGATACTTCTCCAGGTTGGTATACCCGTCGCCGTTGGTATCGCCCTTGTTGTCGGCGACCTTGGGATCGCAACCGTTGGCCTTCTCCCAGGCATCGGGCATTCCGTCGCCGTCGGTATCGAAGCCGGCAGGCCGGCTGACAGTTGGAAGCTTGGGATACCCGCCCACGTCATTTTGGGAGTCGATGATCTTTCCGGTTCCCTTGATAAGGTCCTGAATAATTCGGGCATCCACGCTGTCGCGATTCCAAGGCATCGCCCCGGCATCGGCGATCACATGTTTGTAGGCGTCGTCGGCGGTGTCGGTGGCAGCGGCGGCCAGGGGGAAGGGAGTCTCGCACCGCTTATATTCCCCCTTTATCATCTCCCAACCGGTGTCCACGCCATCCCACTTGCCGTTGCGGTTAGAGTCGATCTTGTTGCCTGTCTGGTAGATCGACACGTTGTTGCTCGCATGGGCGACGAAGGCGGCGTTTTTGGCCCGTTCATTGGTGACCGGACCGGCGATGATGCAGTTGCCCACATAGTTGATATGCACCGACTTGCTATCGCCGCTGGTATATCCGTTGGCCTGGCAGTTGTAGATCACGTTGTTGCGGAAGTCCAGTTCCACGGCTTGGTCCTTCGTGTAAGACCCGACGGCGGGATTGCGTTGGACGTTGGAGGCATAGAGACAGCGAAGGATGGAAATCGACCCGTTGCCGCCTCTGACGGGCTTGATGAGGCTGCCCATCGCGTGTCCAGGGATGTCCTTGTACATGCCGTGCCATAGGCCGGTATGGAACAAGCCCTCGGAAATGATGCAATTCTGCATGGTCACCTCGTGGAAGTTCGGATCGGCGGAACTGAGGTTCTCGTCGATGCTCCACGAAGCCGAGCAATGGTCCACGATAATCCGCGAACCCCACAAGCTGATGGAGTCGTCGAAGAAACCTCCTTGCTCAGCGTCGCCTTTCTTTGCGTCGCCAGGCCGGACACGAACGTGGCGAAGAATCACATTGGGACCCGATACGAGCATCCCGAAGTGAATCATGCAAATCCCCTGCCCGGGCGCGGTCTCGCCGGCTATGGTAATGTTTGGCTTGTTGACGGAAATATCTTTATTTAGCACGATGACCCCGCCGATGTCGAAGACGATCGTCCGAGGCCCGTTGGCGCTGCCGATCCCCTCTCGCAGTGAGCCTGGACCGGAGTCGTCCAGCGTCGTCACATGGTAGACGTCACCTCCACGCCCCCCGGAGACGAAGGCCCCAGCGCCCCCGGCGCCCGGAAAGGCCGGTAAGGGTTTCTGCGCCTGGCAGAGGGCCGCCATCGCCGCCAGGGCGGAGATTGCGATCAACAGAGACGCTGCTTTTCGATGCATCGCGACTGGCATTGGGGTTCTCCTTGGTCTGTCATGGTTGCCAACGATAATGGAGCGGTTCCTTCGAGCCTGTGCATGCACAGACAAAATCGAAAGAACATTTCGCCCTCGACCTCGACCATTCTTCAAGCTCAACGCCCCTGGTGGACAGGTATTTCCGTTTCGTTGCCCGACCATCAAGGGATATGGTCCACTTTCTCAAAAAGCCTCTCCAGGCGGGCCATGTCCTCAGCGGGCAGTGGCGGGCCTTCGATCATACGTGCGTTGGCTTCGGCGTGCGAGGCGTCGCCGGTGCCCGATAGCGTCACGTTCACGCCCGGGCTATACCGGCAGAATCGCAGCGCCGCCTCCACCAGGCAAGAAGCCCCTCCGGGATGGACCAGGAAACCCAGCGGATCGTCTTGGCCGGCGGCGGAGGGATCCATGCGGGACTGGGCGATCAGTTGCCTGGCCAGTTCCCCCCGCGCCTCTGCCGTTCGACGCGCCCATCGCAGGGCGTACATAACCAACGTGCCGACGCCCTTGCGGATCGCATCTGGAAATACCGTCCGGGCGGCCGACTGGTTGACCAGGTTGTAACCCAGCAGGAAAACGTCCCAGCAGTCGTCGCCCAGGGCGCGGCGAAGCATCGTGTGCGAACTGTCGCCATCGAAATCCTCGGTGATCCCGATAAACCGTACCTTGCCCGCCTGCTGAAGTTTTCTGACTTGGGGCACAAGGACATCGCGGACGTATTCATATTCGCCAGGCCGGACGTTGTGCATGTGCAGCACGTCGATATAGTCAGTCCCCAGCCGTGATAAACAAGCCTCCACGCTGGCGGGGACTTCCTCCGGCGGGGCCATCACGCCCTTGCGCGAAACGGTCTTCTTGGTGGACAGGACGATCCTCTCGCGCGGGAGGCCGGCGATGGCCTTGCCGATGAAGCCTTCCGTGCCGTAGGACTCCGCCGTGTCGAGGAAGTTGATGCCCGCGTCAATGGCCCGCCGCACCACGGCGACGGATTCTTCCTCGTTCCGTCCGGTCTTGCGCCCCAGGCGGCTGGGGCCTCCGCAGCCTAGTCCCAGGACGCTGACTTTCAGCCCCGTTCGACCCAGTATGGTGTACTGCATTAAACGTTAGCTCCAGGCGGGAAACCCTGCATGAACCACGGCTTGTTTGTCATGGTGGGCAAATCGCCGCCACCGAAGCAGGAACGCTACTCCGGCCTAAGTTGGCTGTAGATCCGCCGGAAATCATGGATGTAGTGGAGGTCCGTGGGCCTGGTTTTGGCGGCAAGGAAGGCCCGCCGGCCATCGAGATCGTCGGCGATCTGTTCGTTGCGCCCTCGCAGCGCCGCGGCCAGGTGAAGCAGTGCCAGCGGTTGCCTTGGATTAAGCTGGGCATACAAGCTGCGGCGGTCGGAGACAAAAAGGTTACGGACGACCTGCCTGGACAGGATGTTGTCGGCCACCCTCTGGGCCGCCAGGAGACAGTCCTTGTGTCCCGTGAGGCGGTTCAGTTCCAGCAACAGGTAAATGGCGGAAGATTCATCCACCATGGTTTGAAGGTTCAGCCTGGGTGCGTCCTTGGGAGTAGCTCCGATGTCGCCAAGACCGCAGGTCATCGCCACTCCCCTGGCGGCGCGCCACAACTGTTCATCCCCACTGGCGACCCAGCCCTGAAGATAGACGCGGGCGAAGGACATGTCCGCCTCGTCTCCCGACAGGCGGCCGCCGGCCCTGCCGTAGTAACCTTCCTTCTCAAAGACCAGGTCCGAGAGGTTCGTTCCGTCGGTGAGCATCGGTGGGAAGGATTTGGTCCGCTCGTCGTAGGCGTTCCGTACCAGGGCCACCAACTCCTCGATGCCCCATTTTGTCAGCACGGCGCCCTTATCGCCCAGCATCGCGCCCAGCCGCAGAAGCATTCCGGCAAACATGCGGGTGGGCGTCGGGCAGACAATCGTTCCTTCCAGCACCCGGTGGCCGGGGAGTTGCGCCCCGAACTGTTCCATCGCCCGGTCCGGCTGGCGACAACTGTACTGGAAGCCACCCAGTCCGGTCTTGGGGTCTCGCGTCTGGACGAAGCGGTTCGCCATGTGAATCGCCCAGGTCAGCGGTTCCTGCTTACCCGTACGAAGGTGCAGGAATACGCCCGCGTAGATAAGGTCCGTGCCGATGTTGCGGAACGTCAATCCCTGGCCGTCGAAGAACACCGGCGGTTCGGGGTATGGCTCCACCCACAGGGGGCGGTCAGGCGGACCATTGATCTCGGCATGGCGGTCCATGTCTAGGTTGGTCCAGTTGCCGATGTGCCCGGCCCAGAACCGCTCCAGATACCGCTGCGTGACCTTGGCGTCCTGCCGCCACATGAAGTCGTAGTACGGAAGGTGGAACTTCATCTCGTGGATCGGGTTGGCCTTGGTGCCCGGCTGCCAACGCAGCCCCACCCAATAATCGTTGGCCACGTCCCAGGCGGTGTGGCCGCCCCAGTAGTACAGCCCGGAACGTCCCTGTAGGTTGTCGAAGGCATATCGCAGCGCCGCGGCGGCAGTGTTGACGTATTGATTTTGTCCCGTCAGCAGGCTGAGGCCCTCCAGCGTGCGAAACAGGATGTGCTGGCTGAGCTGGTCGCTGTATATCCAGCGATACTCGCGGCCGCTGTCGTAGAAGCTCCACTCCACCGGGCGAAGCGATTCGATCTTCAAGCCGTCCACTATCAACGGCGTCTGCTTGGCGCCGTAGCGGTCCAATCCGTATCGCAGGACCTGGTCGGCAAACGCCTGCACGGCCTGGATGTAACGGTCGGCCTGGTTGGAGGGATGGCTGGGTTGGGACGAGGACGCCGTGGAAGTTACGCGCGAAACTTGGTCGATGGCCATGACTGATTATGTTCCTTTTACTTCCGTGGCGGAGGGCGTCGCCATCGAACCGCCAAGGCGACGCGCCACAACGCCTGAGCCTGTTACCGGAATTCTAGCCGCCGGACAAGCCGCTTCCAAGAAGCCTTTTGTGCGAGATTTGCCCGACACCTTGCCTATGGTTCAACGCCCATCGCACGCCGGCATTGCAAAGCACGGAACAAGGAACCGGGAAAACGGCCCGCAACCAGGAACTCGTAGGGCGGGGCTACGTCCCGCAGAAACCTCTTTTCAAAGTTACGTAGAGTACGCGGGTTCTGAGCCATCAGGTCTATTTCTACTGGAATACCGGAAATCCATTTAGGGGCCTTCTGGCCTTTGGTCGCTAACCCGCGTGCCCT
>PMBX01000095.1:209-14129 GCA_003153915.1 Phycisphaerales bacterium | reverse complement strand
GACGCGATTCAGTACTACACCTACGATGGGAACTTCAACGTGACGGCGCTGGTCAAGACCGACGGCTCGGTGTTCGAGCGTTACGCCTACGACGCGTACGGGGCCGTGAAGGTTCTGGAGCCCGACTTCTCCGCCGACCCGGACAACACCCCCGACGGCGACAATCCTTACGACACTTGTTACGGCCGCAACGAGATCCTTTACTGCGGCTACCGCCAAGTAAAGTAGGGCGTGCAACTTGTTGCACGCGCGATGAATACGCGAACTCGAAATGCGCGAGCTTCAAGCAGCTCGCCCTATCAGACTGGTTCAGGCGGAAGGCAAGAGAATAGGGTCGCAAGTAGAAAGAGGACCGCGTTGAGCGTCTTGCCCCATGTGGCCGGCTTGGCGCCATTTGCTGCTCCGCCACCGTTTCTGTTTCTGTGCTCAACTGCCTGCCGCTTGGCGACAATACGCCCGACAGGATTCGAACCTGTGACCTGCGGTTTAGGAAACCGCCGCTCTATCNNTCTATCCTACTGAGCTACGGGCGCGGATGTGTCTACGACGACAATACAAAACCGCAGACTCACTCTATCGGGCTGGCCCCAAGACGTCAAGGAAGCCACGGGCCGCGATAGCGTCAGGTATTGAGAAAATGGTAGCAGCGTAGGGCCGCTCAGCCGAGGGCGGCGGAGCCATAGGTTTTCATAAACATTCTCAGAGAGTCGCCCATGAGAAAGTCACCTCCGGTTCGAGTTTGATGGGGGTGACCGGGAACCGCCGATACTGTCCTCGCGGCTGGGCAGTCTCCAGGCGTTGACCGTTCCACAGGACGGCGCGCGTTTGCGAGGTCAGTTCCAAAAAGCCAACCGTCAGCCCCTTGGCGAAGACCTTGCGGATTTCCACCCTCACGTGGCGGCCCTGCCGCCGGCCCTTGGCCCAAAACAGCGGATGGACCACCGGGAACGCGCCGCACAGTTGCGGGCAGAGCCTCAGCACGCCATCGGCGGGGTGGAAGGCGAAGTCCAGCAGGGCTTCGTAGACCAGCAAGCTTGCCGGGGCGGTCATGTAGTAGGCGCCCCAGGCGGGCCTGCCGTCGGGCAGGTACATCAACCGGGTGTCGCAGGGCATCTTTCCGCCGGCGGTCATGTATCGCAGCATCCGCCGCCACAGCGGCACGGCTGACTTGTACCCCAGGCTCGCCATCGCCGTGACGCAAAATGCCTCGACATAGGGCAGCCAGCCGAACTGGCTTGCAAGCCTGCCGTTGGGGGTGACCTCGTCTGGAGGTATCGTGAATCGCCGGGAGGCGTTCCTTTCAAGCAGCGCCGCGACGCAGGAATCCAAACGGTCGGCGGGCAAAACGTCCTGGCCGACCAGCGAACGGGCAAACCATTGGCCGGCGAGCATTCCGGCATGGCAGTTGTCATTGGACGGCCCGCCGGCGACGGCCCAGGCGCGGTAATATCTCCCGTTCCAAAGGTCCTCCTCCATCCTCTTGCTCGCAGCCGGCATGAGGCCGTCGATTTGGGCCACCGTCGAACGGTCGCCGCGGCGGTCGGCCCAGGCGCGCATGACGTGCAGCGCCGCCAGCCAGAGCGTGCCCATGTAGGGCGAACTACCGTGGTACTGGTAGGCATCA
This sequence comes from Phycisphaerales bacterium, assembly GCA_003153915.1. Lineage (GTDB taxonomy): Bacteria > Planctomycetota > Phycisphaerae > SM23-33 > SM23-33 > FEN-1349. The sequence continues at coordinate 12,505 of PMBX01000095.1, read as the reverse complement.
TAGCTGGTGCCCATGCCTTCGCCCAACTGCGCCAGACCGCCTCCCTCGCCGGCCCAGCGGGCGTGCCGGCTCAGTGCTTTAACCGATCGCTCGTAGGCCGGGGCTTCGAAGTCCCGCTCGCCGGTATTCCAGGCGTGGCGGGCGTTCTGGAGGATGAAGTCGCAGGTCAGGTCAGGCCAGTCTGTCGGCGCTGCACCCCGCTCGATATGTCCCCCGCCCAGGTCGTGGTTGACACCACCGTCGCTTGCCTGGGCGGCACCGAAAAGTTCCAACTCGCGTCGGTCGAGGGCGGGGAAGAGCAATTGTGTCGCCGCGTGCGCTGCCACGCGCTGGTCCAACGTCCCGTAACAGCCACCCATCTCTGAAGGGCCTTCATTGATGCTGAATCTGCCGTCGCGATAGAGCACGCTGTTGGTGACCAGGGGATACGCGCAATTGATCAGCCGGTCGGCCATCCAGTCCGGCAGATCGCCCCCACGGATCAGTCGGGCCAGTTGGCCCGCCTGCTCGAAGATTGCCTCCGCGCGGCCCAGCAGGTAGCGGAGGATCGACCTGCCGTCGGTGTGGCGGTTCTGCCAATAATGGCCGCGGTCAACGCCCAGACTGTCGATCCAGTGCGGCATGTCCCAGACGACGGCCATGTCGCAGGATCGGCTGGAGCGCGGGCCGACGCGCAATTGGCAGATCATGCCACCGCGGCGCGGATGGGCCACGTGGATCGCCTTGCCGGAGGCCGTGCCGGCGGCAACGAAATGGAACCCATCGGCAGCCGGGCTTACCTCGCTTGGTGCGTTGGCGTAGCGGATGGCCTCGAAACCCAGGCCGCGAATTACTTTCACTTTATGCGATTCCGGGGCGTCCCAATAGCGATAGTATCCGTCGCCGTAACCGATCCTCTTTTCCGGCTCGCCGATGCCACCGCCCGCCCCAACCAGATTCGGCCAGGCCAGCCGACATCGCACCTGCCTGGACTTGTTTGTACGATTGCGGATGACCCATCGCACCAGGAACCCAGGCAGGCAGGAGGTCTCCAGGTCGTGTGGCACGATCGGCCCGGAAAGGAGAACTTCCACATCCAATCCCGCGAACACCGCCGGCGCCGTCAGCCGCGCCTGGGGGAACGCCATATCCGCCAGCAGCCGCCGACAGGGCGGAATGTCGCCTTCGCCCCGACTAGACAAAACCCTCTCCCCCCCGTCAGCCGAAACAGCCAGGTACGCGCCAGCCAATCCGGCGGGGTCCTCAAAGGGCATGTCCTGGTTGTTATTGGCGCTGAAGTTCCTGAATCTGCCGTCGCGACAAATCTCCACCTTTCCGCAGCCGATCCCTCCCAAAGGTACCCCGTTGGGCGCCCACATCGGATCCTTTTGGCATTCGATGTAGTCATCGGCCTGGCCGCTTTCGACGAACCGCAGCCAGGTGCACAACAGAACGTGTGCCCGCTTGAGTGGAGACGGCAGGCCCTCCAGCCTAAGCAGGCCGTCCCCCCGCGCCGCCATCGCACGCGCCAGGACCACCCACGCCTGAGCGGATGCCTTGGAGGGTATCACACGGAAGCCGGAGATTCCCTCGCCGGCAGAGAGAGTCAAATCGATGGGGTCGCGCTCCTCCACCTTCAACCGGCAGAGGATATTTCCCAGCCGCCCCGCCATCTTCGCCGGGACGCGCAGGCAGATGTAGTAGCCCAGCCTCGCTAGAGCGCTAGGGATGTGCATCTCGATGGGACGCCTCAAATCGGACCGCAGGCAAAAGACTTCCTGGTGCTCGGTCTCGTTATACAATTTGGCCATTCTTCTCTCCTAGGGGCTTGGGAGATCTAGTGACTGGAATCCATCCAATGGCCGGAAATGATATTCATGGTCGCAAGGGCCGGCAAGGGAGCTTACCCCACAAAAACTTATCCTCTCAGGACGCATTTCGGTTTCCGCAAACACCTTCATGGGTTTGTCGCGGATACGCCACGTTTTTTGGGGAAACCCAAATGGACTCATTGGTAACATCTCCTTGAAGCAGAAGTATCGAGGCTGTAACTGTGTAACCGGAGGCCGTCATGACCAGCCGCGAACGTGTCAAGCGTGCGATTCACTTCCTGGGCGTCGACCGGATTCCGCACTACCTGCCCGACGGGAAGGACAACGACATCCTGTGGCTCTGGACGCCGCGAGAGCCGGACCGGAAATGCTGGACGCCAGGGCCGGACGGCTTGGAGCATCGTATCGACGCATCGGGCACGACATGGACCCGCCCGATCGGTGCTGACAACCATGGGGAGAAGACTCACCTGGCGATCGAGGACGTCACCAGGCAGGCCCATTATTTCCTGCCCGACGACAACAATCCCAAACACCTGGAGGCCGCTCGCGCCGCCGTCTTGACCAACAACGCCTCGGACAATCCCAAGTACTGCCTGGGCGTCCTGCCATTTTCAAGTCTCCTGGAAGGCGCCCACAACCTGCTGGGCCTGGATCACATGTTCCTGGCCTGCTACGACGCCCCAAAGCACCTCAAGGCCCTGATAATTCGCCTGGCCGAAGCGCAGCGACAGTCCATCCGCCGGCTCAACGGGATCGGCTGCGACGGCGTGATGGGTTACGACGACTGGGGCCTTCAGGACCGGATCATGACGAGTTTCGACCTGATCGACGAGTTCTTCAAGCCGCATTACGTCCGCAACTGGGGGCTGGCGCATCGGCTTGGAATGGATGTGTGGCTTCACTCGTGCGGGTATATTCTCCCACTGCTGCCGCGGTTCCACGCCTGGGGACTCAACGTCATTCAACAGGACCAGCAGGAGAACATGGGCCTGGAGAATCTGGATCGTGTCGCGGGTGGCAAGCTGGCCTTCTGGTGCCCGGTGGATGTACAGAAAACGATGATCGACGGCTCGGTCGATGACATTCAGGCGTATGTGCGACGGATGATCGCCACGCTGGGCGGCCACCACGGCGGGCTGATCAGCATGGCCTACAGCACGCCCCGGACCATAGGGCATAGCCCCGCCAAGATCGCCGCCATGTGCGAGGCGTTCCGCCGTTATGGCGTTTACGAGTCCGATGGCCGGCCAGGCAAGGAAACGGAGTGAGCCTTGGGCGTTCCTGACGCTGACCGTGATATTCTCCGCCGGCGGGCGGGCGAACTAGCGCAGGTTGCCAAGCTCGAAATCCATGCCGCCAAGGTCGCCCCGTGGAAAGACCTCAACGACCTCCGCTCGGTCCCGTCCGATGGTGTGGACCAACGAGATTCCGTGGAATGAGATGGATGTCGATGGTGAGTTGGCCTTGCGGTGTGCCGATTCCTGGGCCCGCGCACGGGAAGACCACCGTGCGGAAGATCCTCTACCAATGGCGGCATGTGCCCGCCTGGTGCTCCGTCTCATTGAAAATCCTAAGCATCGGTCATCCTCGTTGTGCGGCAAACCGCCGGACCGGCTGGGGATTAATTCATCTGAGCCAGCACGAGCGTCAGGACGCTTAGCAACACCGTCGCGCACCAGGCGGCAGTCACTCTCTCCTTGAATAAGACTGTCAACAGGACGGCGGCGACCAGGATGGCCGTGGTAGAGTTAATCGTGAAGACCACTGCGGCTGGGTGCGAGGCGGCCAAGGCTAGCAGGACCATTCCCATAGTGGAACCGATCCCGGCCAGGAGGCCCACGGGCAGGATTTTTTTCCAGGATGCGCGGAGTCCTCCCCCCCAGGCGACGTCGGCCGCTCCCAGTACCCCTAACACCGCGTACAGGACCAGGAAGAACAGGTTACGATAAGCCTCCAGCATGTTTTGGCCGTAAGTCGCCGCCCGGGCACTAAGGTCTTTGACGGCCATGCCCATTCCTCCGTTGAGCAACAGGATCGCCGCCAACAGCGCGCCGTATGCCAAACGACTTCCCTTTCGCGTCTCGACTCCAGGGGAGTGGTCTATGGTGAAAGACGCAACCACCACGCTGGCGATACCGCAACCGACGGCGGCCAACTGGAACGCGGCGATGTGTTCGTCCAAGAAGGCCCATGCATAGCCCACCACGACCAAGAATCCCAGGCTGCATGTGCACCAGAAGGAAGCGACAGGCCCTCGCCCCAGCGCCACGCGGATCAGCCGCGCGGTGAGATACTGGCTGCCCCCGGCAATGACGGCTGCCATCCATACTCGAATGGGGGCGTGGAGGCACTCGCCACGACACTGGACGGCAAAAACAATCGTCCCAAAGACCCCCATGCTCATATTGACGATCATCGGATTGATCGACGCCGACCGCCCCAGCCGATATGCCAAAGGGATCAAGGCGAAACTAGCGCCCGACAACGCTGCATATGCCACAGCCATGTCCATGATCAACACCAATCATTGCGACGAACCTGACGCTGCTTCCCCTAGACAGTGCTTTTTTGGCGCCCGCCGGTCCGCACCGAGGCCTCAGCCAGGGGGGCGGACATTTCAACCGCCAGACCCCGGTGGGTCAAGACTCCGGGATAAATTGTGGTGGGACGGATTGCAACCGGCTGCTTCGCCCGCGAGGTCCAGAGCACAACATGGATGAAACTTGGGCAGAATCTTGAATTGACAAGACCCAAGGCGATAGGTAGTGTCCCGGCTGATTGCTCATGTGGATTGTTCGAACGGATTCGGACCGCCCGGCCCGTCCGGGTCCTCCAGCGGGAGTCGCGGTGAGCGGCATGATGCCACGCATGTTGGCGATGTGGTTGGCAGTGGGGGTTTTTATTGCGCCGTCTCCGGCGGCGGTCGATGCCACCTCCGCACCCTCCAACACCGTCATCGAAATCCGCCTGGAAGGCAACAAGCGGATGAGCAACAACGCGGTGCTGGCCAACGTCAAGACACGCGTGGGAGAGGCCTTCGACGCCGCCCTGGTCAAGGCCGACGAGCAACGCCTGCTCCAGACCCGCCAGTTCAGCAGCGTCATGGCCGCCAAGACGCAGACCAACCAGGGTGTCACCGTCACCTTCCAACTGACCGAACGGGCGGTGATCGCACAGATCAAAATCCTTGGCTCCAAGGCATACAAGGAAAAGGACCTGCTCAAGGACCTGCCCTTCGGCCCGCTGGACCCGCTGGACCGGTTCAATCTCGAAGCCGGACGCAAGGCTATCGAGGACAAGTACCGCCACGACGGGTACAGCCAGACGGAAGTCACCCTCGACGAGACCGGCCTGGGCGCCGGAAAGGTCGCCTACCGCATCCGCGAAGGCCCCAAGACCACCATCCGCAAGATACGCTTTCAGGGTAATAGCCACTTCTACACCCTGAAGCTGAAAATGACCATCGACTCCAAGGAGAAGTTCTGGCCGTTCATCTCCGGGGCGCTGGATACCGAGCAGGTGGATCGCGATGTCGATACCCTGCGAAACCTCTACGTGGACGAGGGCTATCTGGATGCCCAGGTCGCCCGCCGGCTGGACTACAGCAACGACCGCAAATCGGCGACGTTGACCTTCCTGATCGACCAGGGACCTCGCTACCGGGTCAACGCGGTGTTGTTCCACGGCAACACGGTTCTGGCCAACCAGGAACTTATCGGACGGTTGAAACTGACGCAGGGAGCCTTCTTCACCTCGCTTGGCCTCCAGCGCGACGCCAAGGCCGTCCAGGACGCCTACGGCGAGCTGGGTTATATCGACGCGACGGTCAAGCCAGGCAGGCAGTTCCTTCCCCCCGACCGGCCGGCCCCGGCCTGGGCCGCCAAATTGAAAGAGAACCGCCCGGCGCTGCTAAATGTCACCTTTGACATCGAGGAGAAGGATTCTTATCGCGTCGGAAGGGTCCTAATCCGCGGAAATACCATCACGCAGGACCACGTCATCCGCCGGGACCTGCGGTTTTTCCCTGAGCAACTTTATGACACCGTGGCCGCGGAGGAATCCCGCAAGCGGCTGACGGAGACGCAGTTGTTCGAGAAAGTCACCATAACCCCCATCGGCCAGCAGGAGGGCGTGCGCGACGCTCTGGTGGAGGTACAGGAAGGCAAGACCGCCAACTTCCTCATCGGCGTGGGGGTCAGCAGCAACAGCGGTCTTATGGGCAATGTAACCTTCACACAGAGGAACTTCGACATACTGCATTGGCCCAGCCGGCAGGACAAACTGGCGGGCCGCGCCTGGAAGGGTGCCGGCCAGACGCTGACCATCTCGGCTGAACCGGGCACGGAACTCACGCAGTTCCGTATCGAGTGGTTCGAACCTCGGCTTTTCGACCGGGAGTATTCCCTGGGCCAGAAACTCTACTACTTTGACCACAAGCGCGAAAGCTACGACGAAACTCGCGTCGGTTACATGCCCAGTCTCGGCCATCGCTTCGCCAACAAATGGTACGGAGAGATCTCCGCGCGGGTGGAAGAGGTCAACATCGACAAACTCGACGACGACGCCCCGCCGGAGGTCAAGGCTGTCGAAGGCTCCAATTTCCTGACAGGCCCTAAGTTCACGCTGGTCCGCGACCGTACCGACAGCCGCTGGACTCCCTCAACCGGCGACCGCATCCAGATGAGCGTCGAGGAGATTGTCGGCAGCTTCACCTTCACCAAGGTTATGGGCGACTACAGGCACTACCGCACGCTCTGGGTGGACGCGCTGGACCGCAAGCACATCCTGGCTACCCACCTGGCTGCCGGGCAGATATTCGGAGACGCCCCCGTCTTCGAGAAGTTCTACGGTGGCGGGATCGGGTCGCTGCGCGGGTTTAAGTTCCGCGGCATCAGTCCTCGCAGCGCCGGAACAGACGAGCAGATCGGCGGCAACTTCATGCTGTTCGCTGGAACGGAATATATCTTCCCGCTTGTGGGCGACCAGCTTAAGGGCGTCCTGTTCCTGGACACCGGGACGGTGGAAGAGGATCCCACGATCACCGCCTATCGCGCCGCCGTCGGTTTCGGCGTTCGCTGGGCCATCCCGTTCATGGGTCAGGTACCCATGAGCTTCGACTTGGGATTCCCCGTCTCCAAGAACGAACAGGACGACACGCAGATATTCAGCTTCAGCGTCGGATGGTCGTTCTGAGACTCCAAGGCCAAAAGGCTATGATAACTTGCCGGCCTGTTGTTAGTACCATCCCCTCGTCCCAGACTTTTGCGAGGGCGTGAGTCGAAAAACCCGGAAAACTTTATTCGAGGTGATGTATGAACAAATCGCGCATTGCCCTGTTGGTGGCCGCCTGCGTGCTGGGCGGAACTTTGATGCTAAGAAACTCCTTGGGCCAGTCCCAACCATCCTCCGCCCCGCCGGCGGCGGCAAGGATTGCCGTCTGCGACATCCAGGAGATCTTCGTCAACTACGAACGGGCCAAGGACCTTCTAAGCAAGCTCAACGACGAGCGCCAGGCCGCCGAGGCCGAAAGCGACAAGCGTGGCAAGGCCATGGATGCCCTCCATACCGAGATGAGCGCGCTGAAGGCCGGAAGCCCGGAATATGATTCCCGCATGGCTCAACTGGAGCGGATGGCCGTCGATCGGAAGGTTGAGATTCAATACCAGGAGGGCGTCCTCCAGCGGAAGCATCGCGCCTTGACCCTGGAAATGTACAAAGAGGTCACGGCAATGATCTCCACGGTCGCCGGCGCGGAAGGTATCCACCTGGTGCTCCAGCGAGATAAGGAACTGCTGGACACTGGGGAGACGGCTGATGTGTTGGCACAGATCCGCGACCGCAAGGTTCTCCACTGCGACGATTCCATGGACATCACCCAGACGGTCCTGGCCCGCCTCAACGAGGCATACCGTTCCTCCGGAGCCAAGTAAAGCCACGAGGAATCCGCCTTCATACCTACAGCGGGCCTGAACCGATACTGTTGCCTCGCCAGGCGCGGACAACTATGATTGTTGCGCCACCCATGACCAAACAAACCCTTACAGTGCGCCAAATCGCCGAGTTGATCGGTGGGAGCGTCCAAGGTGATGCCTCTGGGATAATCCGCTCCGTGGCAGCCATCGACCAGGCCGCTGCGGAGGATGTCACCTTCGCAGTGGACGAACGCCACGCAGCCGGCCTGGCCGGCAGTAGGGCCGGGGCCGCCATCGTCGCCGGAAACGCCTCCGCTGCGCCCATGCCCCTGATCCGCGTGGACAACGTCTGGCCGGCTGTGGCCAAGCTCCTGGCGTATTGGGCCGGTCCGGGCAGTGTCCCAATGACTGGTATTGCCCCCTCCGCCACGGTAGCGAGTGACGCACAACTTGGCCCGGATGTCGCCGTCGGACCCGGCTGTGTCGTCGGCGCCGGGGCCAAGTTGGGGCAAGGAACCGTTTTATTCGCCAATGTCTCCATCGGCGCCGCGGCTGTCATCGGACGCGACTGTCTCCTGGCCGAGGGAGCCGTCGTTCGGGCCGGATGTCTCCTGGGCGACCGCGTGCGGATCGGTCCAAACAGCGTCATCGGCAGCGAGGGCTTCGGCTATTACTTCGCCGACGGCGCCCACCATCGTATCCCCCACATCGGCAACGTGGTCATCGAAGACGACGTGGAGATCGGAGCCTGCACCTGTGTGGACCGCGCCAAGTTCGGTTCCACGCGGATCGGAGCGGGCACAAAGATCGACAATCTCGTCCAGATCGCTCATAATGTGCAAATCGGGCGAGGCTGTATCCTGGCCGGACAAGCGGGCCTGGCCGGTAGTGTCCGGTTGGGCAACGGCGTGGTAATTATGGGCCATGTCGGCATCCGCGATCACGTCACCCTCGGCGACGGGGTGCAATGTGCGGCGTTTGCCGCCATCGCCTCCGACGTGCCCGACGGGCAGGTCGTGGCGGGTATTCCCGCCCAGCCGGCCCACGAGGCCCTGCGAATTTTCAAGGCATGGAACAAGCTGCCCGAGTTGATCAAGACCGTGCGAACGCTAGAAACGAGGCTTAAAGCCCTTGAGTCGGCAAAAGACCATTAGCAGACCGGTAACCGTAAGCGGGCGCGGGCTTTTCGGTGGAAAGTCCTGCCGATTATGCTTCGCCCCCTCCGTCGCCGACGGTGGGGTGGTGTTTGTCCGCGCCGATTCATCCGGAAAGACTGTCCAGATTCCATCGCGCGTCGAAAAAGTCGCCAAGCGGGACCGCCGCACCTCGTTAAGCAATGGGACCGCTTCGGCGGAGACCGTGGAGCATGTCCTGGCGGCAGTGTCGGGACTGGGCATCGACAATATCCTTATCGAGATGGACGCCGAGGAAACGCCCTCGGTTGATGGATCGTCATTGCCCTTCGTCCAGGCTCTCCAGCAGGCCGGCCTCACCGAGTTGGATAGCGAGCGAGGGGTGTTCGTCATCGAGGAACCCGTCTCAGTCTCCGATGGAGAGGCGATGCTGGCGGCCATGCCGGGACCCGCCGACTGTCTCGACATCCTCTACGATCTGGATTATTCCTCCACGGCCAGCATCGGGCGGCAGGTGCTGGGCTTCCGCCTTGGCGCGGACGACTTTGCCGCACAGCTCGCTCCGGCCAGGACCTTCGCCCTGGAAGAGGAAGCCCGCCAGATACAGGCCGCCGGACTCTGCACGCACCTGACCTACCGGGACATCCTGGTCATGGGGCCTTCCGGTCCCATCGAAAACACGCTGCGATTCCCCGACGAGCACGTCCGCCACAAGATTTGCGACCTCATCGGCGACCTGATGCTTCTGGGCCGCCCGCTGGCCGGCAGGATCGTCGCCTACAAGAGCGGCCACCAGCTCAATCACGAACTGGTCCGCAAGTTGTCCGCCAAGATGGAGGAGCGCGCCCGCAGGCAGCTCCTGACGTCAGAGCCTATCATGGACATCCGGCGGATCATGCACGAGTTGCCCCACCGCTATCCGTTTCTGATGGTGGACCGCATTCTGTCGGTGGACGGCGACCGCCGGGCCGTGGGCATCAAGAACGTCTCGATCAATGAACCATACTTCCAAGGTCATTGGCCCGGACAACCCGTGATGCCCGGCGTGATGATCCTGGAGGCGATGGCGCAACTATCGGGCATCCTGCTGAGCCGCCGGCTGGAACACACCGGAAAAACCGCCGTGCTGGTGAGCCTGGACCGTGTGAAGATCCGGCGGATGGTCCGTCCGGGCGACCAACTGATCCTGGAGGCCCAGGCGCTGCACGTCCGGCCGCGAACGGGGCATTGCCAGTGCGTCGCCCGCGTGGGTGATGAAATTGCCGCCGAGGCGGAGATGAAGTTCATGCTGGTGGATTCCAGGCCGGTCTAGGTCTATCCGGCCAGAAGGAAACGAGGCGATGCCGCAGATATCCCCCAACGCCATGGTCGAAAAATCAGCCGAATTGGCCGACGATGTCCGTGTCGGCCCATTCGCCTACATCGGACCGGCCGTGCGGATCGGTCCCGGCTGCGTCATCGACACCGGCGCCAGCATCCTCGGCAGAACGACGCTGGGTGCCAAGTGCCATGTTTTCCCCTTCACCGTCATCGGGGCCGACGCGGGCCAGACGGGCAACGGCGAGTGCTTCATCGGCCAGGCCAACAGCTTCCGCGAACACGTCACCATCTGCGCCGGGTTGAAAGCCCCCACGCGCATCGGCGACGACAACCTGATTATGATCGGATGCCAGATCGGACCGGCCGCCGTGATCGGCGACCACTGCATCCTGACCAACAGCACGCAGATCGAGGGCCGCTCGCAAATCGACGACTACGTGGGAACCAGCGCCTTCACCTATGTCTCTGCCGGGGTACGGGTGGGTTCTTACACCTACATCGCCGGCTACACCGGCGTGGAGGACCACGCCCCGCCGTTTGCGATGGTCCAGGGCTGCCCCGCGCGGGTCCGTGGGGTCAACAGCAACAAGCTCCGCCGCTGTGGTTTCGGCGACGACGACATCCGCGCCCTCAAGGAGGCCTTCCGCGACCTTTTCAACGGTGCCGCCGACGCCGCCGATCCACAAGTCCTGCGGCGGATGGAAGCCGACGCCTCGCTGAACCCACACGTTCGGCGTGTGGTGGAGGCCCTGCGGGAACGCGTCGGCGAGGATTCCCGGAAATGACCGGCCTGGCCGTCATCCGGGAGATCGCCCCCTCGGCCCGCGTGGCCAATGATGCGGTGATCGGCTCTTTCTGCGTCGTCGGTCCCCACGTGACCATCGGACCTGGCACGGTGCTGATACGGCGGGTCGTCGTCCTGGGCCACACCACCATCGGTTCGGCTAACATCGTCGAGGAAGGTTGCGTCCTGGGCGCCGAACCGCAAGACCTCAAATACGGCGGAAGCCCCACACTGCTAATCATCGGCCATCGCAACCGCTTCGGCCCGCGCGTCACCGCGCACATCGGTACCGAAGATGGCGGCTGCCTGACGCGGATCGGCAACGACAATCTGCTGTCCGACGGCTGTCACATCGCCCACGACTGCTACGTCGAGGACAAGGTCCACCTGGGGCGCAACGTCCTGCTGGCCGGCCATGTACTGGTGGAGACCGGCGCGGTCGTCGGCGACCTTGCCGGGGCGCACCACTTTACCACCATTGGGCGTTATGCCCGCGTCGGTCCCCGCACGCCCGTGCGGCGAGACGTTCCACCCTTCACCCACTTCTACAGCCAGGACCACGAACGGATCCCCCCCGCCGTACGCGGCGTACACCAGGAGGGTATCGCCGCCGCCGGCCTTGCGGTGGCGGAGGAAGCTGAGCTCCGCAAGGCCCTCAAGGAACTCTTCGACGACGAGACTGCGCTTCAGACCAAGATCGAGCAGCTCGTATCCATGGGCGTGGAAGGTTCGGCGCTGGCCCTGTGCGAGTTCTGCCAGAGGAGCCTCCAGGGCGTCTACGGGCGCTACCGCGAATTACTGCGCGGACAGCCCCCACCAGAGGCAGCGAAATTCATGCCACCCCAGGAGCAGGTCAACATTCGGAGGCCCTCGTCATGAGTTTTCGCGTTGCCGTCGTGGGCGCCGGCCGCATGGGCAAGCTGCATGCCCGTGTATTAAGCGAGATGGACCGCTCCGCGCTGGCCTGCGTGGTGGATATCAACGCCGACGCCGCCGGGGAACTGGCCAGGCAGCGCAAGTGCCCCGCGCTGACGGATGTTCGCGCAGCCGTTCCACTGGCCGACGCCGCCGTGATCGCCGTGCCCACGCGATATCACCTTGCCGCCGCCAGGCCCTTCATCGAAGCCGGCAAGGATGTCCTGATCGAGAAACCCTACACCGACGACCCTGACAGCGGCGCTGAACTGATCGCTCTGGCGCGGACCACCGGCGCCGACGTCCAGGTGGGACACACAGAACGCTTCAACCCAGTCGTGCTGGCCATCCAAAAGTACGCCATCGCGCCCAAGTTCATCGAGGCCCACCGCATCAGCCCCTTCACGTTCCGCTCGGC
>PMBX01000095.1:0-156 GCA_003153915.1 Phycisphaerales bacterium | reverse complement strand
GGCTGCGTGGCCAACCTCACCGCCAGCCGCCTTGCCATCAAGAGCGAACGGAAGATGCGCATCTTCTCCGAGGAGGCATACCTCTCGGTTGACTACGGCAAGAAAGTCGGCATGGTGGTCAAGAAGAGCGCCAACCTCGACCTCATCCAGATGGCC
>PMBX01000107.1 GCA_003153915.1 Phycisphaerales bacterium | reverse complement strand
TCCGCCGCCATCAGCCGCGAGTCTATAGCCGTATCCGCCACCTCCTGATGCCCAAGGACTACATCCGCCTGTGCATGACGGGCGAATTTGTCGCCGACGTCACCGACGGGTCCGGCACGCTGCTATTGGACTCGCGGCGACGACGCTGGTCAGCGGAGATGCTGTCGTTGTTCGACATTGACCCGTCCATCCTTCCACCGCTGATGGAATCACAGGAAATCGCCGGCCGCCTTCGCCCCGCGGCGGCCAAGGCGATGGGACTGCCAGCCGGGACGCCCGTGGTCGCAGGCGCTGGCGATCAGCAGGCCGGGGCGGTGGGCAACGGGATTGTCATCGACGGGCTATTCAGCGCCACGATGGGAACAAGCGGCGTCCTTTACAGGCATTCTCGCCGCTATCACACTGACCCCGCCGGGCGGGCGCAGACATTCTGCTCAGCCGTGCCGGGGGAATATTGCCTGTTCGGTTGCGTCCTGGCGGCGGGGGGAAGCCTTCAGTGGTTCCGTAACGTCCTGGGAGGCGATGAAATCCGACGCGCCAAGTCTTCCCGTCGCGATCCCTACGAACTGCTTGACGAGTTGGCCGCCCAAAGCCCACCCGGCTGCGAGGGCCTGTTTTTCCTGCCTTATCTCACTGGGGAGCGCACGCCGCACGCCGATCCTTTCGCCCGGGCCTGTTGGATCGGCATCCAATCGCGCACGACCCGCGGGGAACTGGTCCGCTCCGTCATGGAGGGCGCGACCTTCGCGATGCGAGACGCTTTGGGCGTCCTGGCCGGGGAGGGGAAGCGACTTGGCCGGATCCGCCTATCGGGCGGCGGGGCGCGCAGCTCGCTATGGCGACAACTCCAGGCCGATATCTATGGGACCACCTGCGTGACGATCAACGCCGACGAAGGCCCCGCCTACGGGGCGGCGCTGTTGGCTGCCGTGGGCACGAGACGGTTCACCGACGTGCGCGAGGCCTGCCGCGCTGGCATCCGCATCAGGCGGACCATCCGCCCCCGTCCCGCGCTGCGGCGGCGATACGCGGAACTGTACGCCCAGTACCGCCGACTCTATCCGGCATTGAAAACGGAGTTCGCCCGCATCGCCGGACTGGCGTGACGTTGCCTCGACCGGCGGCGGTCTAAAACATGCAGACGCTCCATCAGATACGTTCGATGCTCGGTTCGGCGGGCCTGTCGCCCCGGCGGCGATATGGGCAATGTTTCCTCATCGACGGCAACCTCATGGGCAAGCTGCTGGAGCTGGCCGAGGTGGACCCGTCCCGGACGGTCCTGGAAGTCGGGCCGGGCACCGGCTCGCTGACGGAAGAACTGCTGACCCGGGCCGGCAGGGTGGTCGCCGTGGAGATCGACAGCGGGCTTTGCCAACTGTTGGCCGAAAGATTCGGTGACCGCGGCACGCTGAAGCTTCTTTGTTGCGACGCCTTGGCCGGCAAGCACCACTTGGCCGGGGAGATGCTGGCGAGTCTGGGGGACGAGGCGGACCTCGTCGCCAACCTTCCCTATAACCTTGCCACGCCGCTGCTGGCGGAATGCCTTATCAGTACCTGGCGCGCACTGCGCGGCGGGGGGGGCTGCCGCTTCGGGCGTTTGACGTTCACGGTGCAGCGTGAAGTCGCCGAACGTTTATCGGCGGCGCCGGGTTGCGCGGACTATGGTCCCTTAGCCGTGCTTGTGGCGCTGCTGGGGAAGTTGCGGCTGGGCGCGGGCGTTCCGGCGACGGCGTTTTGGCCGCGACCCAAGATCGCCAGCAGGATGGTCCGCATCGACTTCGACCCCGCCGCCGCGACTCGCCTGGTGGATGTGGGCCGCCTCCAGGCTCTGCTGGCGACGGCATTTGGCCAGCGACGCAAGCAGATCGGTTCCATCATTCGCAGGAAGCAGCAGCATTTCTCGCCCCAGGCCATCGAGGCGGCCTTGACCGCCGCCAGGATCGACCGCTCCCTGCGCCCCCAGGACATCCCACCAGACCAGTACCTTTCCATGGCCGATGCGCTTGGGCAACAGGGGAGTCCCTAAATTGTGGCACACGTGGGTGCTTGTCAGGAAGGGGGCCGCCGATTAGAGTGAGGGGGTTGGTTTCTTGACTGCTGATGATAAGGGCATTGGCATGGCAGATACGCAGGGCAACGCAGAACCGGGCAAGGGCACGGCTTTCTTCGAGCGGGCCGACGAGGTTGCCGAGATGGGCAACTGGGAATTCGCCATCGAGTTGTACCTGGAAGGAATACAGCGAGAACCGGACAATTTGGTCCGCGGGCACCAGAAGCTCCGCGAGGCCTCGTTGCGGCGGAAGCTGTCGGGGGGAAAACCCGCCGGCATGATGGAACAACTCAAGCGCAGGCCCGGAAAAGACCCGCTTACCAATCTCATCAACGCCGAATACCTCCTGGCTAAAGACCCCGGTTCCCTGGCCTGCATGGAAGCGGTCCTCAAGGCCGCCCAGGCTATAGACCTCAAGGACGTCCTGCTGTGGATGTCGCTTACGGTGCTGGACGCCCAACGCAAGAGCGCCAAACCCAGCAAGCGGGTGCTGATGCTGCTGGCAGGCAGCCTGGCGGGCGCGGCCGAGTACGGCGCGGCGCTGGAGGCATGCCGCATGGTAAAACAGATCAGCCCCGACGATGCGACGCTGGACCAGTTGATGGCCGAGTTGTCGGCCAAGCAGACCATCAAGCGAGGCAGGTACGACCAGGATGGGGACTTCACCAAGGGCGTCAAGGACATGGGCAAGCAGCAGGAGCTGATCCAGAAGGATTCGCTGCTCCAGGAATCCTCGTATCTGGAGCAGCAGATCGCCAAGGCGCGCAGCGACTACCTGGCCGCCCCCAACGAGCCGGGCAAGGTCATCGCCCTGGTCGAGGCCCTGCTGAAGATCGAGGACGACGCGCACGAAAACCAGGCCATCGAGGTACTCTCCCGCGCGCATAGCCAGATCGGAACCTATCAGTTCAAGATGCGCATTGGCGACATCCACATCCGCCAGATGGACCGCCAACGTCGCGGTCTCCAGGCTGCCGGCGACCAGGCCGGCGTGGAGGAACTCAACCGCCGGCAACTGGCCTTCGAGCTGGAGGAGTACGCCGAACGCTGCGTCAACTATCCCACCGACCTGTCCTTGCGCTTCGAGCTGGGCACACGACAGTTTCGCGCCGGAAAATACGACGAGGCCATCGGCGCGATGCAACAGGCCCGCCGAGACCCGCGAAGGCAATTGCAGGCCATCACGATCCTGGGCCAGTCCTTCGCCAAGAAGGGCTGGCTGCCCGAGGCCGCCGAGACGCTGGAACAGGCCTTCGCCCACGAAATGACCGAAAGCCAGTCCCTGGCCATGCGATACGCCCTGGGCGATGTGCTGGAACAGATGGGCCAGTTCCCCCGCGCCCTGGAGCAGTTCTCCAAGGTCGCCCAGGCCGACTTCGCCTACAAAGACGTGCGCAGCCGCGTGGAGAACATCCGCAAGAAAATCTCTGACGGCCAGGGCGGGCAGAAATAAAACCCCAGTTCAAACTCGCCTGAATCTCCGAATCGGCGGGATCACGTCACCAAAGCCGTCGACGGCTCCGCGATTGAATGATTCCCCCGTTTATTTGTCGCTGTTTTGGGCGACGAGTTTACGAATTACCCATCTGCCCGCCAGGAACTCACTGGGTTATTGGCCTTACGCCTCGGCGGTTTGGAGTTGCCGGTCGCCGGCGGCGGGACGGGCGTCCTCGAAGCGGACGGAGATGCGTCGGGAAATGCCCGGTTCGGCCATCGTCAGGCCGTAGAGCACACGTCCCATGCTCATCGTCCGCTTGGAGTGGGTGATGATGAGGAATTGGCTGGTATCGACGAACTGTTGGACCAGTTGGATGAACCGATCGGTGTTGGCTTCGTCCAGCGCCGCGTCCACCTCGTCCAGCAGGCAGAAGGGGCTGGGCTTGGTCTTGAAGATGCTGAACAGCAAGGCCAGCGCCGTCATGGTCTTCTCTCCGCCCGACAGCAGCGTGAGGCTGCGAAGCTCCTTGCCCGGTGGTCGGGCGACGATCTCGATGGGCGATTCCAGCACGTCCTCGGGCTCCAGCAGCAGGATGTCGGCCCGGCCGCCGCCGAAGAGCTTGCGGAACAGTTCCTGGAAATTGGCGCGGATGGTCTCGAAGACCTGCTCGAACCGCTCGCGGCTTTCGCGGTTGATCCGGCGGATCAACTCGGCAAGCTGGTTGCGAGAATTGTTGATGTCGTCGAGTTGGCGGCTTAGGAATTCGCGGCGCTTCTCCAGTTCGTCCTGCTCGACGATGGCGTCGAGGTTGACGCTGCCCAGCCGCTCGATCTTGCCGCGCAGCTCGGCGATTTCGGTGTTGACGGCATCCCAATCGCGCTGCTCGTCGTGCTGGTAGTTTCCATAGAGGGCCGGCAGGTCCATGTTCATTTCGTCGGTGGCGCGGGAGATGACGCCCTCGATCCGCACGTCGGTCTCGCCCAGTTCCACGCGGCAGGCGTTGACGGCGGACTGGGCCTGCTCATGGCTCTTGCGATGCTCGCCCAGGAGTTTGCGGATATCCTCCAGCTTGGCCGCCAGGCCCAAGCGGGTCTGTTCGTTCTCCTGGAGATCGACGTGAAGGCGGTCGGCCTCGATTCGCAGCCGGCCGGTTTCCTCGGTTGCCTCGGTGATAGCGAGTTGGACGTCGTCGCGGCGCCTACGGTTGGCCTCGATTTCCACTCGCTCGGCGCCGAGGTCATGGTCCATCTGCTGGCGCTGCCGTAGGTGTGCGGCCAGGGCTTGGCGAGTGGCATCGGCGCGGGCCTGGCTCCCAGCGGCGGCGACCTTCAATTCGGTGATCCTGGCGCTGGTTTGTTCCACCGCCGTTCTTGCGGCCGACAGTTCGCCGCCCAGCCGCTCGATCTCGGCGTTCCTGCGGGCGTTGAGTTGCTCGAACTCGGCGGCCTTTTCCCTGGCCCCTCGTTCGCTCCGCACGGCGGAGTCGATTTCCTCCACCAGGGCCTTAAGGTCCTCGGCCACCAGCGGCTGTTCTCGCTGAAGCCGGTCGATTTGTTCGGTCAGTTGGCCCAACCTGCCGTCGATTTCAACCCTCTCGGTATTGGCCTCGTATATGGCGGTGCGAAGGCTGTGGCTCAGCCCCTCGGCGTGGTCGATCCGCTCGTGGAAGGTGCGGCATTGGGCCTGGACCTGTTCGATTTGGCTGGCCAGTTGCAGGCTTTCCTGTTCCAGTTGGGCCAGTTCGCTTCTTCGCGAGATGACGCCCGCCGACCGTCCCGCCGCTCCAAACCTCACCCGGCCGTATTCTTCCAGGACGATTCCGTCCAGGGTGACGAAACGGCAGCCCTTGGCCGTCTTGGCCGCGGCGAGGGCATCGGCGAAGTCCTTGACCACCAGTGTCCTGGCCAGCAGCCGCCAGAGGAGGGGGGACAGCCAAGGTTCAAATCGCACGTAATCGATCACCCGCCCCAGGACCTGGGGACAGGAGGCGATGTCGGTGTCTTCACGGAGTTGGCCGAGTTGATCCAGACAGAGCACCTCAGCCGCTCCGGCCTGGCCCAGGGCCTCCTGGAGATCGCCGGCGGCCTGTTGAAGTTCTTCCATGCTGTTGGCCAGCAGTTGCTGGTCGCCCCCGGCCAGGGCGGCCTCGACGATGGGTGCGTGTTCCAGGTCGCTGGAGAGAAAATCTCCCAGCATCCCAAGGATGCAGGGCAACTGTCCCTGGCGTTTGGCCTCCAGGACACGACGCACGCCGGCGGAAACACCTTCGAGTTTATCGAGCATCTCGCGGAGGATGTCCATTCGTGCGACCACCGAGGACCGCCGCTCGCGCGCCGAGGCCAGTTCGCCCAGCATCACCTGCTCCTGCTGGGTGAGTTTGGTTTTTTCGTCGCGGGTCTGTTCCAGCCTGGCCGTGGCGGCGGCAATAACCTCCCGCACTTCATCGTGTTTGGCCTGGAGTTGGGCCTTTTCCACCAGGGCCTCGCCGAGGGCGGAGACAATTTCCTCGGCGCGGCCTTCCAGGCGGACCTGCTGGCCGTGGAGGTTGTCGCGTCGAATCTGCGAGGCTTGGATTTCGTTATGCAGTAGCGCCGTGCGGCGAAGCAGGTCGATCGTCCCGGCTTTTTCGTCCTCAAGTTGCGACTGGAGCTTCAGGACCGCCTGCTGACCGGCCTGGTGCTCGCTCTCGGCGGCGCGGCAGGCGTCGAGCAGTTCGGCGACGTGTTGTTCGGTGGCCTTGAGGTCTTGCTCCTGACGGGAGGATTCCTCTTGGCTGCTGACGATCTTGGCTTCCAGTTCCTCGCAGCGCGAGGCGCCTGTGACGAGAAGATCGCCCAGTTCCCGCATCCGTACGGTGAGCATCTCGACGCGCTGAGCGGCTGAGGCGATCCTGCCGTCGGTATCGGCCAATCGCGACTGGAGTTCCCTGCCGCCGCGGTCCATCTCGGCCAGTTCCACCTCGGTTCCGCTGCCGGCGGCCTCCAGTTGCTCCATGCGGGCGGTGTTGGCGGCAAGGGAATCGTTGGCGGCGTCCAGCTTTCGTTGAAGCGAGGTTCGCTGGCCCGCCAGGGCGTGGTACTGGGCCAGGAAGGACAGGCTCCGCAATTCCTTGAGCCGCTGGCTGTAGGATTGGTAGTTGCGAGCCTTTCCCGCCTGTTGCTTGATGGATCGAAGGCGCTTGTCCACCTCGGCCAGAATGTCGTTGAGACGCAGGAGGTTCTGCTCGACCCGTTCCAGTTTTCGCAGGGCTTCTTTCTTGCGGGCCTTGTACTTGCTGACCCCGGCGGCCTCGTCGAAGATCACCCGGCGGTCCTCCTGGGAGGCCTGGAGGAACGCCTCGACCTGTCCCTGCTCGATGAGGCTGTAGGCGTCGGCGCCCACGCCGGTGTCCATGAACATCTCGCGAATGTCCCGCAGCCGGCAGGAGGTCTTGTTGATCAGGTACTCGCTGGTACCGCTTCGATAGAGCCTTCGTGTGACGGAAACCACGCCGTCGTGGCCTTCCTGGGCGGACAGTTCCGCCGGGAGCGTCAGGCCGGTGCTGTCGAAGACCAGTGTGACCTCCGCCCCCCCGGCAGGTCGGCGCGAGGCCGAACCGTTGAAGATGACGTCCATCATCTCGCTTCCGCGGAGGCTCTTGGCCGATTGCTCACCCAGGACCCACTTGAAGGCGTCCACGACGTTGCTCTTGCCGCAGCCGTTGGGCCCGACGATACAGCTTATCCCCTCGTCGAACTCGAATTCCGTGCGGTCAGCAAAACTCTTGAAGCCGGAAAGGATCAGTTTTTTAAGTTTCATTTTAGCGCGTCGTCCCTAACGCTTAACCCATCAATCAATCGCGCCGTCCGTGGCGGCGCCTCCACAGAACATATTGTTTTCGTGCACGTTCTTATGAACCGGGCATGTCCGGCCGGCCCACCGTTACCGTATCACGATAAATCCTCTGAACATCGGGCAACGGTTGCAAGCGGAATTCCGCCCGAATGTCGCCCTGTTTACACATTCCATACAACACGGAGACGACCTGTCCATAGGTCAGCCCCAGCCCTGCGGGCTTTTGCCCGGCGCGCTGCACGGGCAGGGTCCCCAGCGTCGTTACCAGCGATGGAACGTTGGTCTCCACGGTGAACAATTCGCTGGTCCTGCCGGTGCGGGGTATCCGGCGGAAGACGGTTAGTGATTCGGCGTTTTCGGCTCCATGAATGGTCACCAGGTCGTCGGGGGCGTTGTAGAACACCGGCCTAAGGATCTCCATGTTCCTGCCGAACAGCACCAGTTTCGACTCGCCGGTCTGCGACGCATAGATGGCCGGGGTCCGGCTGCTGGAGACGATATCCAGTTGGAATTGGTCCTTGATGGAGATCCGCTGGACCTTCGTGGAGTCTCCCATCTTCACCAGGGCCTCATAGGCCGCGATGCGCACCAGTTGGTTGTCATGGTCCAGCAAGGTCCCCAGCGCCGCGACGGCGGGGATGCCATGCGGGCCTTTGCCAAGTTCCTCTATGGCCTGCACCTGAAGGGGAGATCCGTCCATGAGGGCCAAACGGATCAGCACGTCCGTGCCGCCAGGGTCTCCCAGCCGCTGACCGCAGCGGGCGGAGTAGAAGGCGCATCGCTGGTTGGCAGAGGCGTAGAACTTCTTGATCGTCGCAAGGACCTGCTTACCGATGGCTTCCCAGACCAGCGCCAGTTCCTCGTAGTCGGCGCCCGGCGAACTCATCGCCGAGGCGATCTCCATTGCCTTGGCTTCCAGGGCGCCCGGCCCCTGCGCCAGTGGCAGATGCATCACCAGGTGTAGGAATCGTTCGTGATCGTCGTCGTAAGAGCGGGGGACTTTCAACCGGATGAGGGTGGGGCTGGTGGCGGAGGCGACCTGTTCCAAGCCGCCAAACCGTTCGTTGATGCGGTTTCGCATCAGGTTGCAGAGCTGGTAATCGCTACGATGGAGCTGGAGACTGTAAGAGTGTCCTTCCAGGACCCTTCCGCCTCCAATGACGCGCCCCTGGCGAAACTTGACCAAGTCCCCCGGATGGTTGGGGTCGAGGAACGGATTGACGAAGATCGTGCCTTCGGCCTCGGCCAGTGGCTTGGATTGCTTGGCCGTCGTCGGTCCGGCCAGCGAAAACGACAGATCGGTCGGCAGTAGGGTTCCTCCGTCCAGACTGCGCGTCTGGGTCTCGCTCAGTGCCGAGACTGACACGTCAAACAGTTTGCCCACCTTGGCGCCGCGGGGAATCCAACCTTGTACCGCCACCACGGCAGTGTCGGGATCGCTTAGGATCATGCGAAGGGTCAGTTCCCCCGCATCGGAGGAGCGGGGCAGGATTTTGCGTTTTGTCAGATACTGCGAGAAGTACTCCCGCAATTGGGGCGGCACTTCGCCGCTTCCATTCATGCCCAGCCCGATCACCAGTCCGAATCCCTGGACGGGTATCTCGCCGCCGCCGGACAGAGTGGCATGTTCGGCCACCGTTGCGGCAATGTAAGCGGGAAGTTCGACAGGCTTGGACGCCGCCGCTGAAAGCGGCTTGGCGGCCTGTTTGCCTCCGGGCACGGTGCAACCCGCCGGCGCCAAGGCCAGAACCATCCCCAGCAAACACACAACACCGGAAATCCGAAGCATTACCGGTCCTTCCTCGCAGTTATTATCGGACCTCGCCGCAAACAGTCTTGAGGCTTTATGGGGGCGCTAGAGCTAAAGACAATCCCATCGAATCCATCGGCCTGATGTATTTTCCGCCCGCACAGAGGTGTCAGTCAAACACCGGGCGAACATCGCCGGATTCCTCCGCGGCTGGTTTGGCCTTGGGGCGTTCCACCGGCGCCGTGGTTACCGGCGGGGCGGGCTTGGCGGACTTGTCCACGGGAGGGATATTGAGTTTCATTCCGATTTTCAGGCTGCTGCCCTCCACGTGCGGGTTGGCTTTCTTGATTTCGTTCCAGTAGCGCCCGTTGCCGTACTCTTTGACGGCGATGCTCCACCAACTGTCGCCCTGCTGCACGACATGGACCTTCCCTTCAACCCCTGTCGTTGTCTGGGCGACGGGTGTGTCTGCCGGCGGCGCGGCGGCCACGTGCTGGGCCAGGGGGGCAGTCGGGGCGGGCGGGATCACCAGCTTCTGGCCGACAGTGAGGTTGTTGCTGTCAACATTGGGATTGGCCTTGCTGATGAGCGTCCAGTACTTGCCCTGTCCGTAGACCTTTTCGGCGATGCTCCAGAAACCGCCGTCGCCCTTCTTGACGATGTAAGTCCCTTCCGGCGCGGTGGCGGCTGGGGCCGGAGGTGCGGCAGGCTCGATGCTTGAGCTTGAGACAGCGGGCGCTGGCCCGACCTTAACGGGCAGCACTGCCGAGGCGGGCTTGGTAGCCGCCGAAGGCGCCGGCGCCATGGCTGGGACGATCGCCGTGGGGGCGGGAGCTGGGGTTTTCGGCGGTTCGGGCGCGCGGACTTCCACGATCGGGGGTGTCGTCGGCGTCTCGGCGCTGCCGATCTTGGGTACGAGCACCTCCTGTGGCGCCACCGGACGTTTCGGTTCGGCGCGTTCCACCAGAGTTACCGGCATGTCCGCACCGGTCGACTGATCCGTCGAGGCGGGCTTGGCTCCGCCGGGGGTGGAAGGTCCGGCAAAGACCAGGTACAACACCGCCACCACCGCGATGACCAGTCCAACGGCGATTCCGATCTTGATTTCAGCTCGCATTTCCGTGCCTCCTGCACAATACCTGATGGATGTCTTGCACCCTAGCTATATACGCAGGAGGCAAGCGCCTTGGCAAACGAAATTCGCCCGCTTTGGCAAGCCGAATGGTGCGCCGATTGCGGAATGTTCCCTCGGCGATCAGAATTCACTGGGGTAGGACATTTCGCGCGGCTGCCAGGAGATCCGCCGGACGGTCAGGTCTCGCACGGCGATTTGGCTCTGATATGCCTCGAATCCCACGTTGGTGTGGCGCCACGAATCGATGGGGTTCTCGTCCAGAAGTTCCAGCCTCAATTGCCCGTCCACGAACAGGAAGCAATGGCCGTCGATGCTTCCGGCCTGGATGTGATATTCCTGTCCGGGGCGAAACCACGGGCAGGGGGCGGCGGCTGTGAGCTTGTAATCCGGGGATTTTTCGATGCCGACCTTTCCCTCCCACCATCCTTGTAATCCGGCGACGTAGGCCACGCCGCGGCGGTTGGCAGGCTCATCCCAGGTCATATTCCACATCACGTCGATGTCGTGGGTGGAAGGGGGTACGGTCCGGGCGCGGAAGTCCATCAGGATGTTGCCCGGCGCCGAGGCGCGCAACTGGACGCAGCCGGGTTGCGGCAGGGGATTGGCGCCCATCAGCACGCCGTCGCGACAATGCCATCGGCCGCTACGGATGATCCAGTCCTCCGCGAGGCTTTCGCTCGAGAACGGGCGGTCATAGAGGATCGCCGAGGCGTCCATGTCGATGCGTTTTCGCATAATCAGCAGTTCGGACATTTTTTTTCCTTGCCTGGTCGAGTTGAAGGTCAAATCCGTCGCTTGAAGGTCAGCCGCCGCCGATGACCGTGTCGGCGATCTTGCGTACCTCCGCCACCAGTGCGCCCGCGGTCCGCTCATCGCCGGCTTCTGCGATGATCCGCATGATCGGCTCGGTGTTGGAGGCCCGGGCGCAGACCCAGCCCTGTGGCAGATCGATCCGCAGCCCGTCGGCGTCGTTGAAGCCCGCACCGTCGCGGGCCGCGAAGGCCTTGCGGACTTCCCGCGCGACGGTCTGGGCCGCTCCCGCCGGGCAGGGGAATTTGGTCTTGACCATCACGTAGCGGGGGATTTCCTCCACCAACTTGGACAGGGGCTTGCCCGTCTCGGCGAGGTATTGGAGCACGTAGGCCATGCCAACCAGACTGTCGCGGACGGGGACCACGCGAGGTTCGATAACCCCGCCGCCGCCCTCGCCGCCCAGGATGCAGCCTTCGCGACGCATGGCCTCGACGACGTTGGCCTCCCCGGTGGGGGCGCGCACCACCTGGCAGCCCGCCGCGGCCGCGATGTCGTCGATCATTCGCGAGGTGACCAGGTTGGTCGCCAGCTTGCCCTTGCGGTGGCGCAGCACGAAGGCTGCCGCCAGGGCCAGTGTGTATTCCTCGCCGATGAAACGGCCCGTCTCATCCACGATGGCCAGGCGGTCGGCGTCGGCGTCCTGGGCGAAGCCCACGGCGGCGCGGTGCTTGCGGACCTCCTGGCAGAGCTGGCGGAGGTTTTCTTCCACCGGTTCGGGCGGGTGTGCGAATTGGCCGCTGGCCTCGGCATTGAGGTGGCGCAGCTCGCAGCCGAGCCTGCCCAGCAGCATGGGCGAGACGACGCATCCGGCGCCGTTTACGCTGTCCAGGACCACCTTGAATCGCCGGCCGGAGATACCGAGTTGGTCCACCACCGCGCAGACGGCATCGACATGGACGCCGTGGGTGGTTTCATCGACGGTCTGCTTTCCCTGGCTCTCGGATGGGATGTAGGCGAATTGCCCCCCTTGCCAAATGGCCGCCAGCCGCGCCGCATCCGCGGCCGCCAGGCCCGTGCCGATGGGCTGGAGGAACTTGAT
>PMBX01000084.1 GCA_003153915.1 Phycisphaerales bacterium | reverse complement strand
ATGGCGCCTGTGGCACGGGCGTTGGCTGGGATGCCAGCACAAACTCGCGGCGTTATGGGGTGCGAACCAAAGTTGTGCGTTCAAGCAGCGACCCGTGCTGATACGTTGGGTTGGTTGGAATTGGCCGCCACGGGCGGTTTCGCGGCGAGCGCGGCCCAGTAGGCGTTCCCATCGCCGTTCAAACGGTTGATCCGCAGTGCGAGCATGTGCTCCGCGTGCTCGACGAGCCACCAGGCGCCGGGGAGCTTCAGGCGCTTTTGCGCGACATAACGATGCGCGCTTTCGATTTCGCCGGAGCCGATCGGAAGCCCCTCGGCGAGGGCCTCGCGATATTTCAATTGGTCCGCGCGGGCGTTCAGATAACGATGGCATACGCGGACCGGGGCCAGCTCGTCGTTTATCTCGGGAGCTTCGCGTTGGGGAGCCAGGGCCCTGAGGACCTCGCCGGCGCGCCCCGTCTTCAGCGCGTCCTTTTGCGTCTCCATCCAGGCTTTGCCATCGGCGGCGTCCGGCGCGATCGTCTTCGCGGCCGCGCTCAGATACTCGCAAACATGATAGAAATCGATCAAATAGCTGCCTTGTTCGCCGAACAGGTCTTCGATCTGGCCCACGATCCACAGCCTGCCCCTGCGGAGGCGGGGGGTGCGCCATCGCCCACCGCGTGCACATGCGAATCCGCCCCGAAGCCCGCCCGGACCGCGCAGGCGAAAAGCCGCCGCCCCGCCGTCTCCACGCCGCCTTCGATCCCGCCGCCATACACCGGCGTGCGGCTTCCCCTGGCGTGCGCGAGCGAAATCTTCGCCTCCCGCCACGACAGGGTTTTTCCCTTGCGCTTGTCCTTCTGGCGCGTGTCCGGCGGCACGACCGGGACCATGCCCCCGTCGATCTGGGCGACGATCTGCTTGTGCCGGCCTGGAACGTTCGGAAACTCCGGCGAAGCGCGGCCAGCCTCGAAAATGGCCTGGGCGTGGCCCAGGGTAATCCTCTGGATCGTGCTTTCGCCAATCTCGAAGCCGTAATGCTCGCGCAATTTCGCCTGGACCATGGCGAAGGGATCATCCGCCGCGAAATCCGTGATCGCCCGCTGTAAAGGCCGCGAACAGCCGCGAGGACTGACCTTCGCGCCGAGAACAAACGGGCGCACGCGGTTGGTTTTGTGCCTGTATTGTGGCTCTATGACAGCGATCTCGCCGAATTTCGTGTGCCAGCGGAGTTTTTTTTACCCTGGCGGTGTATACCGGCCTGGCCGCGCACGTCACGCTCCGTCGCCTCGCCCCGCTTCTCCGCCCAATCTTGCAAAGCCTCGCGGCCAAGAAGCCGCATCTCCTCGACGAGCCGCTCTTCGGCCGCGTCCGCCTCGTCGAGATCTCCGTCCGCGTTCCCCACCGCGCCCACGATCGACGCCAGTCTGTCGCGAAAACCGGGGTGGGATTGAAGAAAGGCCAAAAGCGCTTCGTCGCTGAGTTTCGCCGTCGTCATGGGTCGATTCCCTCCGGTGCCGAATCGCCAGGTTACTCCCCACAATGTTGAATCACACCCGCCGTGGCGACTCGTTGTCAGATATGAATTTATGTCGTATAGAATTTTCTACTGTGGAAGGTCCCGAAAGGTGGTGGGTGGCAGAGACAACACTCCCAACCTGTACCTCGGCGGAATGGCCGCCACCCGACTCAGCATCGAAGTCGATGCCGACAGCAGTCTCCTCATCTCCCTGGCCCGCCTCCATCTGCCCCGCAACGCCAGCGGCAACCCGCTGAGTGTCTTCATCCAGAACCCGCCGGCCCAGGACGCAGCCCAGATCGGCTTCCAGTCCGGCGGCCTCATTCGCCCCTTCACCCGCATCCAGCCGAACGAGCCCGGACTGATCGTCATCGTCCGCAACCCGGCCGTGGCCGTCCCCCAAGGCTTGGTCATCCTCGAACGCCGCTTATCCTACACGACGGCGACCAACCAGCAGTTTTTCGACACGCTTCGCGTCACCGTCCGTTTCGTCACCCGCCAGCTCCCGCCCCCCACGCTGCGGATCGAGGACCCTGGACGGGCGCAGTTCGCCGAACGCGAACTCCGCCTCGCCGATGACCCCTGGTTGCCGGTTGGAATCATCGTCATCGACCAGGATGCCGCCGGCCTCGACTATCGCGGCCCCCCGCACCGGTTGCGCCTGTTCCTCGCCGTCACCATCGACGGCGTCAGGCTCAACACCGGCGATACCGCGACGCGCCAGCACCTCCATGCCACGGCCGCCGACCCGGTCTGGGTCAGCGGCCCCTGCGCGCCGATCCAACTCCCCGATCTACCCACGGATGACCAGCCGCTGGCTCCCATCCGCGTCGATGTCTCGATCGCCACGGAAGCCTTGCTCGACGCGGCGAAGACCCCGGACGACCGCTGGGTAGGGCAGGTCGGCCTGCATCTGGACTGGGACTGCCCGCCGGCCAACAGCGTCTCCGACGAAGTGCCGCTCACGCCGTCGCGGGATGCCGTGGCACTGCCCGACCATGTCCGGCGATGGACTGTCATGGTCCGGCACGGCCTGGAACTTGAAATCGGCGCCGGCCCCGAAGGTGACCCGCCGTCCAGCACCATCAGCCTGCCGTTCACCGCCGCGGAGCAACCCGTCGCCGTTCTCACCCGCCCCTACCAGGACCACGACGTCTTCATCGAACGCAACGAAGTCGTTTCTCATCGATTNNCCTGAAACTACTCGGCCAGCCGCGGCGGGCGGGAACCGGTCTGACGTTGCAGGCTACCGTCATCCCGGATGACGGTCCAGACGGGCCGCAGCACAGCTGGATCGACTGGACCACTTGCCGGATGACCAGAAAGATAATGTAGCGAACCGTATCCGTCGCCTGACCCAGCGCGCCCTGATCGGAACGGCTAAGGATGGTAACGACTTTGTCCTGAATCGGGCGGCTATCGAAGAACTGGAGGCTATCGTGATGTACCATGGCGTGCCGCA